>DPJL01000076.1 GCA_003543035.1 Micromonosporaceae bacterium
AAAGTGCTGGTGTGTGCAATTCGGTGGCAGACCGCGGCCCGGGAACTGGATACGGTCCCGGGCCGCACCAAATTTGTGCGAGTTCGCCTCTAGCGAAACCAAAACAGGTCGCGTAGTCTTCTGACAACGCTCAGCCACTTCCCCCGTGGTGGCTGAGCGTTCTTATTGTTTATGGTGGCTAGATGCCGATTGCCGCGTATGACGAAATCGCAGACTGGTATGCCGCTTACGTTGACGGTGTCGCAGCCGAGTTCGGCGTGCGAGTCCACCAGCTGCTCGATATCCTTCTGGGCCAACCGATTTCGCCCGCGAACCTATGTGTCGACATCGGTTGCGGCACCGGAGCTCGGGCAGAGCCACTGCGTGAGCTCGGCTGGAGACCGGTCGGCGTGGATCTGTCGACCGGCCAATTGCGACACGCGCTTAACGTTCTGCCGGTGGTTGCCGCCGACGCTGCGGCGCTACCAATTCGGACTGCGTCCACCGATGCGGTGACATCAATCCTCTGTCATACCGACTTGCCGGACTACGTTCTGGTGGTGCAGGAAGCGGCGCGAATCCTCAAGCCTGGCGGATCATTCGTCCATATTGGAGTCCATCCCGCGTTCACAGGGGCATTCGCGGATCGGTCCGACTCGGCTCGCATCATCGTCGACAGCACCTACCACCGACGCGAGCGCCGCTTTGATTCGTTTACCCCGCACGGGGTTCGGGTGCGCGTCGGGGCTTGGCACACGCCGCTCCCCGAACTTCTTCACACCGCTATTGACGCCGGCCTCACGATCACCGGCGTCAAGGAGTCGTCTCCGGACGGCGGAGTGCCTGACATGCTTGGCTTTAAGGCCATCAGATGAGTACCAGTAGAAGCTTCCTCGACTGTTGCGGCAGCCCATCAATCGAGAGGCGGAGGACCCTCTATGAGTCTGTTCATGACGCGGAAGCGTTGCTGCAGTGCGTTTCGTGCGAGACGTTTTGGTTCTATCGGTTCAGCGAGTACGTCAATTGGAGCGGCGGTCCCGACGATCTGACGAGTTGGTACAGCCCGCTCACTCCGGCTGAAGCGGAGTCGGTGGAGGCCGGCGGCGCGACGGATTTCCTGGTCTCCCGTCCAAGTTGGATGGACGACAATGGTCAAATCCGAAAGGTGGCCGGCGCACCGGACCACCCGAGGTCCTAAGGAATGTCGGCGGTAGTCGTTAGCCTCTTCTCGTGCAGCTGAGTGTGCTCGAAAGTGCCATCACCACAGCCTGGACCCGCGGCTGGCAGCCCGCTGACCTCGCGGGATACCTTCGACGCAAGGCCGGAACGCAGGGCGAGCGGCTGGTGGCCGACCTCATCGCCACCGAGATGCGGCGTTACGCGCCCACTACAGTCGACCCACATTGGCAGAGCCAGCTTTCGGCTGAGGTTTGGTGGGCGAGCGAGGAGGAGTTTCTCCGCCGGTGGCCCGAGCGTCAGCGGAACCAAATGTTCGTTCTTCTCTCTAGGCTGCCCACACTTCCCGTGTTGTGTGCGTTGCCGGGTCAGGCCCGGCCGGGTGCTAGCGCGGTACAGATCGACCCCCGCATGCTGGATCGGGTGCGGGCGTTGCTGGCCAAGGCGGAGTCGACCGACTTCCCCGAGGAAGCCGAAACCTACTCGGCCAAAGCGCAGGAGCTGATGGCACGGCACAGCATCGACTACGCCCTGCTGATGGCCAGCCGAGGCACCCGTGAGGCGGCGAGCGGGCGCCGCATTCAGGTCGATAACCCTTACGAGTCACCGAAAGCCCTGCTGCTGAGCATCACGGCACAGGCAAACCGGAGCCGGTCGATCTGGTCGCGTGATCTCGGTTTCGCGACCGTGCTTGGCTTTCCCGCCGACGTTGCCGCCGCCGAGCTGCTTTACACCTCACTGCTGGTGCAGGCGACCTCGGCCATGGTTCACGCTGGCACCCCTGCTGATCGCCGGGTGGCGTCGTTCCGCCGTTCGTTCCTCACCGGCTATGCGCATCGCATCGATCAGCGACTTCAGCAGGCGACCGCGGCCGCCAGCGAGTCGGCGGAACGCGAGCACGGCCGAGCGATGCTGCCGGTGCTCGCGAGCCGGGCCGAGGCGGTAACGGAAGCGGTGAAGGAGCACTTCCCGGACGTGATCACGACTAAGGCAACCGTCGGCAACCGAGCCGGATGGATAGCAGGCCAGGTCGCCGCCGACCGCGCCAACTTGCGAACCCACCACGGCGCCCTCGCCAACAACTAGTTCTTCTCACGGGCATTCCGATCACTGAGGGGATGCGGCACGCCACAGAACGTTATCCACAGCGACGTGAATGAACATGGCCCATTCGGGTCTCAACACACGACAGGCCCGCACAATTGGTTAGAGAAACGCCGGTAACGTCTACCAGATGGATGTCCTGACAGCTATCCGGACCAAGCGGGCAGTCCGGCAGTTCACTGATGAGCCGATTCCCGACGACGTTCTCGACACGATCCTCAAGGCGGCGTTGAAGGCCCAGAGCTCCAAGAACTCCCAGCCGTGGCAACTGATCGTGGTCCGCGATCGGGCCACCATGGTCGAGCTTTCCAAGCTCGGTGACTTCCTGAGTCACGTCGCCGGCGCGACGGTCTGCGTGGTTTACGCAGCTCCGGACAACAACCCGTGGACCTTCTTTGACCTCGGTCAGTCTGCGGCTTATCTACAGCTCGCGGCGCAGGAGCTGGGCGTTGGCTCGTGTTTGGGTGCGATCTATCAGCCGCCCGTAGCCAAGAAGCTGCTCGGCGTCCCCGACGGGCTGAGCGTCAATGCGCTTGTCTCGCTTGGATATCCGGCCGCGACTCATAAGCCAGCCGCGTTGGGCGGACGCAAGTCGGTCAGTGAGGCGGTCCACTGGGATCGTTGGTAGGCCCCGCTCCCGCAGTTGACCAAGACGCTGGGAGCAGCGACACGCCGTCGAACAAGACCTTAAGTTCATGATCAACGCGCAGTTGGCTAGAGGATGCCGAGGGACATGGCGGTGGTGACGGCGGCGGTGCGGTCTGACACGTCAAGCTTGGCGAAAGCGCGCAACAGATGGGTCTTCACCGTCGCCTCGCTGACGTGCAAGGAAGCGCCAATGTCGGCATTGGACAGTCCCTTGGCCACCAGCTGCAGTACCTCGATCTCGCGCGGTGAGAGCGAAACAGGTGGACGATGCCTGTGCTGCCAAAGCTTTCCGGCTACTGATGGTGCGAGCACGGTTTCGCCCCGGGCGGCTGCACGGATGGCGTGGAGCAAGTCGTCCCTCGACGAGTCGTTGAGCAGATAACCCACCGCGCCAGCCTCGACGGCTCGCAGGATGTCAGAGTCGGTTTCGTGGGTCGTGAGCACCACGACGCGAGTACCAAGCCCGAGCGCGAGGATTTGTGCGGTGGCCGTGGCGCCGTCGCCGCCGGGCATCCGGAGATCCATGAGTACCAGGTGTGGCCGCAAAGCCCGTACCGCGGTTAACGCCTCCGCACCCGAGGCAGCCTCACCGATTACGGCGATGTCTGGCTCGCCGGTCAGCATTCCCCTTACCCCGGAACGGACTACGGGATGGTCGTCGACTATCAGCACATTGATCATGCTGGTACCGCCACTCTGACTGCGGTGCCCGGGTGCGCCGGATCCACCGCGAATTCGCCGCCAACCTGGGTTAGCCGGGATCGCATGGCTTGTAATCCGTACCCGCCAAATGTTTCTGAAGGTTTGAAGCCGCAGCCGTCGTCAACAACCTCAAGCCCCACGGATTCCTCCTCGTATGTGAGGACCACGGCCACAGCACTGGCCCGGGCATGCTGGCGGACGTTGCTCAACGACTCTTGCGCGGCCCGGATGAGCACGACCTCAAGCGCGACGGGCAGCGCGCGAGGGTCGCCCTCGACCCGCACAGTAGCGGAAACTCTTGTCTCCTCAGTGAATCGAAGTGCGAGGCGCCGCAGCGCTTCCGGAAGGTCTTGTTCCGTCGGCATTAGCGCGTCCAGCACAGCGCGAAGTTCTTGCAGGTTCTCCCTAGCCGTCCGAGCGGCAAGGTCGAGGTGACACCGCGCCTCACCAGGATCGCGATCGAGCGCAGCGTCCGCGGCCTGAATCAGCATTACTACACTCGACAATCCTTGCGCGATCGTGTCGTGCAGGTCTGCGCCGAGCCGCTGTCGCTCGGCTTCCTGGGAGAGCTGGGCCACCTCGGCCCGGCTCTCGGCAAGCTCGATGCTCTGATTTATCAAGCGATCTATCGAGTACCCGATGATCGTGGTGAGCACCGTCGCAAGTATGGCTATGGGCAGGGTATGCCGGACCTCACCAGTGCGGAGGTACAAGACGATCGTCGGTATGAAATTCAGTATGACCGTTGCGACTGTCCCACGCCGGAATCCAAGGGCCATATGCGCTTGTGGCGATAGTGCGAAGAGAGCAAATGACGCGCCGCTGGCAATCACCACGGCCGGCACGAAGAGGATCGTGGCTCCGACCAGATAGATGAGGCCCATCCGGAACAGATGATCACCGTGTATCGCCCGGCGCCCAAGCGCGACATACCAGACCGCCATGGCGGCCAGCAGGGCAATCGCTCCCGGCTTGAAGGCGAACGCCACTGTCGCGATGAGCACCGCCCCGAAATACACGTCCCACCAAGGCAGGCTGCGTTGCCAAGCCTCTATCCCGCTTGGCGGCTCCGCCATCTGAACGTTGCCAGACATAGCACCAGCCCTCCAATGCACCAGGCCGCCAACACCAACGCGACCCGCCCATGCTCCCACGTCCCGGTGATTTCCTGGTCCACCACCGAATCGGGGAGGAACACCGAGCGGAAGCCCTGCGCCATCCACTTGATCGGGAACAGTGAGCCGATCTGAATCAGCGGCTCCGGCAAGTGCTTGAGCGGGATCACGAAGACGCCTGAGATGAACGACAGCACCAGATAGGGCAGGTTCATCACCGCCGGGGCACTTCTCGCTGTCCGCGGGATGCTGCTCGCCGCGATCCCGAGCAGACTGCACCCGGTCACGCCAAGCACAAACACCCATGCGAAGGTCAGCCAGTTGTCGAGATCGGTTGGCAGCTTCAGTCCAAACAGGACGATGCCCACGGTCAGCATCACGACCACTTCCGCGAAGGTCACTACCAAAACCAGAATCAATTTTCCTATGAAGTACTGGGTGCGAGGCATCGGTACACCCAAAAGTCTTTTAATGGTGCCGTCATCCCGATCGGTGGCGATCCCGATGCCCAGATTCACGAAGGTCGCGCTCGCGACGCCCGCCGCGATCATGCCGGCGGTGAACATCTGCGATGCCGTGATTCCGGCGTCCCGCAACTGATCCGTGAAGATGGAACCGAGTAGGAGCAGCATCACGGCTGGCAGGGCGAACGTGAACACGACCGCATCCCGCTGCCTGAAGAAGACCTTCAGCTCGATAATTCCGCGTCTCATCGGTGCGCCCCAATCAGGTCGAGGTAAACGTCTTCCAGCGAAGGCCGGGTGACCGTCAGCTCTTCGAGCATTTCGTCGGTACCACGGATGAAGCTCACCGGATCGTCGGTCTGCTCCTCGCCGCCTTTCCATCGCACGGTGGCTTTTGCCGTCGCCCGGCCACCGAGCGTCCTCGGATCCCCTTGCGCCACAATGCGTCCGTCCACGATGACGGCCACCCGATCCGCCAACGCTTCTGCCTCGTCGAGGTAGTGCGTGGTCAGCAGGATCGTCGTGTCCTCGAGAGCCCTTATCAGCGCCCAGAATTGGCGCCGTGCTTCGGGATCGAACCCAGTTGTCGGCTCGTCCATGAACAGCAATCGTGGTCTGCCAACCACTCCGATCGCGACGTCCAATCGCCTCCGCTGCCCACCCGACAACGTGCGCACCCGCTTCTTCGGCTCGAGCCCGACAAACTCGATCACTTCCAAAGCGTCCCGTGGATTCGGGTACCAGCTGGCGAAGTGGCTCACCATCTCCTTCACCGTCAGGTCAGCCGCATCTGCCGCCTCCTGCAGCACGATCCCGATCTGGTCCTTCTTCGGGCCGATGAGGACTTCCCCGCCATCTTTCGTGCGATGGCCCTCAAGGATTTCGACCGTTGTCGTCTTCCCCGCCCCGTTCGGGCCGAGGAGCGCAAAGCATTCGCCGTAGGGGATGTCGAGGTCTATTCCGTCGACGGCTGTTCTGGCGCCGTAACGTTTTCGCAGTCCCTTGACGCGGACAGCACTCGTATTCGTCATGCTTCGATCGTCTGGCCTGCCAGGCTCCCCAGGGACGACCACCAGACTGAATGTCTCTGTCCACCGATCGGTGGACGACCGAAGAACAATCCTTCAGCTACAGGCACGCAGCTTGTCGGCCGACGTTGCGTAAGAGGCATCCCGGCGCAGTAGCGGAATGGCCTGCCGGCAAAGCATCGGGCAACGGCCCAACCTTCAACGGCGCTGAAAAGATCCATCCCATCGCGGAGATTAGCTTGGCTTTGGAACCGAATCCGTCTTAGGGAACCGGCCCCTATTCCGCGGCAGACCGCAGCATTGCACCGACGTCATCGGGCAATCCAAATTCATGCAACTCTAGAGCGGCAAGGATGACGCGATGCTTTGTCTGGTCTCGGCCATAGATCTGGATGAGGGTCTCGGCAAGCTCGGCCTCGTGCTGCTGGCGTAGCAGCACGAGGGTCGCGGCGCACTCCAGAGGAGATAAGACGTCGGAGGTCTCCCTAAGCAACGAGAGAGCAGCATCCTCCTCACCTTGATCGCGCAGAGTTGCCGCCTTGTCGGCAAGTTGCCGCGCCAGTGCCACCTCGTTTGCTTTCCGCTGCCGGTCCCCATTTGCCGCAGGGACCGGCAAGGGTGCCGCGTTTGCCGCGCCTGCGGCGAGCCTGGCTTCTAAGCCGGCTATGTACCTGCGCAATCGATCACACGAATCCTGCATTTCACCTATCTCGAAGTGGAGCTGAGATCGGGTCTTGCGCTGGGCATCAGTCGCCTTGGAGTACAGATCAAGTACGTACTGTCGTCTTGCTTGAATCCTCTCTGGACCCACCTGCGCAAACGCTAGGTCGCAGAGCCGATCTACAAAGTCCTTTGGTGGCAAGCGTTTAGCATTCAGATATCGCGAAATCTGGCCACTGTCAATCTTGTGCACACCGGATGCAAGAAGACTCTCCGCCTGCTTGAGTGATGAAAGACCAAGGCCCTCATACAAATCCACCAGAGCTGCGGCGAGATCGCGCCTCTCGGGCGGAGCCTCCATGCCCGGTTTGGTACCAACCTGTCCTGCTCTCATTTGTTCCTCGCACCTATTTGCGCCGGTCGGCGTCTTGACCGATCTCCGCGCAACATCCGTTTTCCCTAGACAGCTATCTCCACGACGGTGCTAAATGGACGAACAGCCGCCGCCAGGCCTCTGAAGGGCGGCGCATGAGACTTGTTATTAGACAACGGGCGCGCAAGCACGCGCCATCAGCGAACTAGGTCTCGGAGGAGCCCACATGGCGCTGCCAGCATGGCAAGACAGACATAGCGGGGGAGGCATGGTCCGGGCGGCCCTGTGGCTTGAGACGGAGGTTGGGCTGGGCAACACTTTCACAAAGGCCCAGCTCCGTGCGGCCTTTCCGGACGACGCGCAGATCGATCGCCGCGTGCGCGATCTTCGTGACTTCGACTGGCGAATCGACACGAGTCGCGACGATCCTGCGCTGAGGCCAGAAGAGCAGCGGTACGTGAGCAGGGGTGCCGAAGTCTGGATCTCCGGCCAAGCGCGGCCTCCTAAACACAAGAGCGGTCTCACGGCGACACAGCGGATTAAGGTCATGCAGGCTGACAACTTCCTATGCAGGACTTGCGGCATAGGCGCAGGCGAACCGTATGGCGACGGTATTGAGCTGTCAAAGCTGAATGTAGCCAGACGGAAGGTGCGGGTCGCAGACGGAGCGCCTGAAATCCAACTCGTTACCGAGTGCGGACGTTGTGGTGTGGCCGGCGGGGAGCGCGAGGCGAACCTTGGCGACCTCCTCCGCAAGGTCAAGGCTCTAGCCCCCTTGGAACAGAAGGTTCTTGCAGGGTGGATCAAGTCCGATCGCCGGGCGACGAGCGAACTTGAGAGGTTGTGGGGGATCTACCGGACGTTGCCCGAGGAATCTCGCGAAGCCATCGTCCAATGTGTAATCCAAGAGCGCTAGGTCAGAGGGGATAGGAAGACCAATGCTAAAAGAGTTTCCGCCGCCTCCGCGGGCGGCTGAGTTCAGTGAGTTCATCAAGCAGAGGCTCAATGAGGTACGAAGCTCGGGTAGCACTCGCGAAACGGTAACTGTGGAGTGGAACGAACAGCCATTGCACATCGAGGTGGTCGATCTGCCCCTGAAGGCGCTCTATTACAACCCCAGTACCCACCGAATCCGAGCCCAACGCAGCCACGACCTCGCACGCGACGAAGGACTCGACAAAGATCCATGGAGCGCAGAAAGCCAGGACTACCTGAAGTTCCTGCTCCAAGCCGAGCCGGCCAACCCTGATCGTCGCGACACGGACTTCGACATTCTGAAGGAGAGCCTGGAGAAGTTCGGCCAGAACGATCCTGGGCTGGTGACCCATCACGGCGTGTTGGTGAACGGCAATAGCCGGGCCGCGGCGCTGCGTGAGATTGGTGCACAGTCAATGAGAGTGGGAGTACTGCCGGAATCCTTTACATGGGCGGACATCAACGCGGTCGAATTGTCGCTGCAGCTCCGCAAGGATCATCGGCGTGATTACTCCTACATCAATCGACTGCTTGCTATGGAAGAGCAAGCGTCGCTAGGACGAACTCCGCAGGCGATCGCCAAGGAATTCCGTATGAGAGAGACCACCTACCATCAGGAACGGTGGATTCTCAGCACAATCCGCGAGTTGAACGATCGCAGCAAGCTTGGTGGCCGTGTGGCTTTGCGGCTGATCGATTGGGAGAACGATCAAGAGAAGCTGAAGGAACTGCAGCGGCTTTACGACAAGTTGGCGACGGCTGACCGTGATCAAGCGGAAGTGCTCAAGGAGACCCGGCTAGCCGCTATTCTTCTGGGTTTTGCTAAGACCGATGTCCGGCACATTGATGAGGACTTTATCCAGAAGGGAAAGCTTGACACCCTGCTGCCGGAGAACGGGCGGGCGACAAGCGCCGAGGCCGCCTCTGTCACGATTCCCGGTCTCGGGATTTCGGTGCCGGCAACCTCTTCAGCGGTGTCCTCAGCCCGGGCGTACAACGACCAGCTCCTACAAGCGATGGCGACCGTGCGCAGCTCAAACTCGGGACTGTCTGACCACGAGCAGAGCGAAGCACAGGGTCTCATCGACAAGGCAAAAGACGCCTTCCGTGACGTGATTGACTCCGCAGAACGCGATGCACGCGTGCGAAAGCGCAAGCAGATTGCGCCAGCCCGCCTGGCGGATGCATGCGCGGACATCGACCAGTGCGTGGTGGAACTTGTCCAGGCACGTACCACGCGGACGCTGGACGAGGAGGCATTCGACGAGGCAGTGCTGAAATTGCGTGACAGCCTTCGAAAGCTGGCGCAGCAGTCAACTCGCGGTATTCCGAACCCAGGTGAGGGCGTCTCCTGGCTGCGAGCAGCCATGGCCCTGGAGAGCTCTTCATGACGGAGCTGCTAGCCCAGACATCCCTGCATCTTGGCTTCGACGAGACACGAACCAAGGTCATCCTACGGACCACCGAGGAGCATCGGCAGGACCTCGTTCACCTAGCTGCCCGTTTTCGGTCAGGCGGTCAGACCGGCCCACTTACCGTAACGATGGAGCTCGATGACCTACTGACTGGGCTCAATGAGATCGGCGCCTGGCCGCATCACACAGGCGTGGAATGGACCACTGAACTACGAGATCTGGTTCTGGGGATCATCCAGGACGCCGAGACGGTGCGGAGACGACTGGAGAGTCCTGACCAACAAGAGGAAGTGGCGTTTGAGGATGTACCCCGTCTACTTGGCAATAACTGGGTTGCTGACCTCGGAGAATTCCAACAGCGAGACATTGCCAAGCTCCTATCCCTACAGCACGGAGCCAACTTCAGCGTCCCTGGCGCCGGCAAGACGCGGGTGGGGCTCGGTGTATATGCCGCGCAAAAGATCCAGGGCATCGTCAACAGAATATTAATCATTTGCCCCAAGTCCGCATTCGAGTCCTGGCAATACGAAACGGCAGTATGTTTTCGCAATCCACTACGTACCGACGTCTTTGATCGGTCGCGCGACCAATGGGCGGAAGTGCTGATCGTCAACTACGAGCGGCTGGATCGCTCGCTCAGTACTCTCGCGGCGTGGTTAAAGGCAAGACCATCGATGCTCATCCTTGATGAAGCACACCGGATGAAGCTCGGCGCGCGAGGCACCTACGGGGCAGCATGTATGGCGCTTGGTCCGCTTGCTCGCAGGCGTCTGATCCTCACCGGTACACCAGCCCCGAACGGGTCGAAGGATCTGGAAACGCTGCTGGGATTCGTCTGGCCCGGACTTGGTCAGCGATCAGTCTCGCAGGCGGTGGCCGGTGGAGACCTAGCTCACGCCAGTACGGTCCTACGCCCCCTGTTCACCCGTACTACAAAGCATGAACTCGGGCTGCCGCCAATGCGACTGCGAATGCGCTACGTCGACATGCCTGATTTGCACAGTGAGATTTACACCGCCCTTGTAGGGGGTATAAGTGCAGGAGCTGCACGGGAAGATCTCAGTACGCTTGGCAGGACTGCACTTCGCCTCCTGATGGCAGCGACGAGCCCCGCCCTGCTACTGCAGGGTGCGACTCGTTATGAGCCACTCGCCTATCAACTGCCGCCGCTGGATATTCCGCGCAGCGATTCTCTGTTCACCCTTATGCAAAGACTTCCCGACTACGAGCTGTCGCCGAAGTACCAGGAAGCGGTGGCTATCGTCGCGGCAAATGCCGCGCAGGGACGCAAGACGTTGGTCTGGACGACCTTTGTGAGGAGTCTGACCACACTCGACCAGCTCCTCAATGACTACGGGCCGGCAGTGGTGCACGGCGGGACGCGTGACGATGAGCGAGATGAGCAACTGCGGCGCTTTCGTGAGGATCCACGATGTATGGTGCTCATTTCTAACCCAGCAACATTGGGTGAGGGCATCAGCCTCCACCGCGTTTGTCATGACGCCGTCTATGTGGACCGCGACTTCATGGCCGGACGATTCCTGCAGAGCCTCGATCGCATCCACCGTCTTGGTCTGGATCCGAACGTTGAGACCAGGGTTACTGTGCTCGCGGTCCGTGACACGATCGACGAGGTAGTAGAGGTACGACTCAATCAGAAGCTGGAGTTTATGGGCAAGATCCTCGATGACCCGACCGTCCAGCAGCTCTCTGATCTCCAAGAGGAGCCTTCTGTGGCAGCCGGCTTAGCTCCGAGTGACATTGAGGCTCTCCTGCGACACGTGCAGCGTTAGCTCGCTACAGCAATGCGGTCAATCGTCGGGTTCGGGCAAAGGTGCAGCCTTAAGGCAGTGGCTGCGATGTCCGAGCCCTCCCCAGTCCCCGCATGCTGATAGCCCCAACATTCACCCCATCTGGTGCGGACATCATGACTAGGTGTGCGCCTGGACCGATCAGTTAAGGTCCGAACATGGTTGACGAGCCGCTGTTCGCGGAGACGCTTTACGATGAGACAGATCCGGAACTTGTGGTGGTCTACTCCAGACTTAGGTCGTTAGACCCAGACGGATCCCGGTTCGCGGCTGCCATACGCAGATCGCTCGATATGCTGCTCGACGGACCCAACACCGGCCGCTACCGCTGGGATCAACTGCGCAAGACCGAAAAAACTCACTGCGGCACATTGGTGGAAATCAACCTTCAACGAGAGTTCAAGTTCGACGATGGAGTTAAGTTGGATTACTCCATCGCCGGGATTGATGTTGATTGCAAGTTCTCCGAGAAGATTTTCGACTGGATGATTCCTCCAATTGCGGTTGGGAAACTGCTCCTGGTTGTGTGGGCCAGCGACCAGCTTGGGGTATGGAGCGCCGGCTTGCTTCGAGCGGACTCCGACTATCTACGAGGTGGGGATAATTGGGATAAGAAAGTCACTCTGAAGGCAGACGGACGACATGCCGTTCGTTGGATATTCCAAGATAGGCCTTTACCTGAGAACGCACTTCTGCACATCCCGCAGGACGACGTTGAGGCCATCTTTGCGAAGAAAAGTGGCCAGCAACGGCTGAATGAACTGGTCCGTAGGTCGCAGGGCAAGTTGCTGACTCGGAACGTCGTGAGCACTGTTGCGACCGGCACTGCCGATAAACCCAAGCTTGATCCGTTGAGGCGTCTCCGGGACGGAGCTCAGGGCGCGCGCGGACAGCTTCAGGCCGAAGGCTTCATGATTCTGGGGGCACTACGCATCCCATCGTGCAGCAGCCTCAGCACTCGGACTTCCCGTGCCTGGGGATAGCGAGTTTGTCTGTGTAAGAATGGCGCGCCGCAAGCCCCACCACTCCAACGCGCTATTCATCGTGCTAGATGGAGAGGTGTGGGTCGTGGCGACGCCAGGTGATCTGATTGAACCCGCTCCAAGGGCTCCAAAGATTAAGAAATCGTAGTTCGGCTCTTCTGGAATTTGTCATGCCGCGAGTGGTCCTCTTGTCCAAGGAAAGCCTTGAACTGCAACAGTTTGTAGGCTGGTTCGCTCTTGCCGTTACGCATCTCTATGTCAAAGTCCTGGCGCAGCATAGAGATCCGGCGGTCCAGCTCATGCGCTTCGATGGCAGTTTTGACCTTCCGCTGTATCTGCGCGTGCGTCATGAAGTCGCCGCTGTCGCGCAATGCCCGATAGATCGGATCGTGTGCGCTATCAATGTCGCGAGCCTTCGGTTCTGCCGACCTTTCGAGTGCAGCCTTGATTGCGACACCGAGCGCCTTCGCCACTGGAGGCGGAAACGCATTCCCTATCTGCCGGTACTTCGACGTCTTCAAGCCGGTGAACGTCCATGCGAACTCGCCGTTGTCCCACCCCTGAAGCCTGGCGACCATATCGGCAGTGAGCTTTGGTCCTACCGGAAACTTTTGTCCTGGGCTTGGAGCTGCGTCGGCGACACCTAGCGCATCAACTCCCATTGCCGCCCAAGCTCGTTTAGCTCTGGTTGGCCCAAGGTCGGCTCCGCCGTGCTTCTTAGACCCGCCAACAATGGTGGGTGCAATGTCGTTCGCATTCTTGGCCCACGCGTCCGCGCCCTTCCATCCGTTCGCACCAAGCATTTCACGGAGAGCTTCACCAACTGTCAGCGCCGGCTTGTCCTCCCGCTCTGGCCAATGAAAGTAAGCGAAGTCTTCTGGCTTCATCGCTACTAGGACAAACCGCGGCCGGAGCTGAGGCACACCAAAGTCCGAGGCGTGCAGCAAGCGCCACTCAGCCGCATATCCGAACTCGCGCAAACGGTCGAGGACATGCTGCCGGTAGCCAGCAAAACGAGGCATGCTGAGGCCGCGCACGTTCTCAAGCATCAGTGCCTTGGGCTTAACTACTCCGACCTGCTCTACAGCCCAGGCAAACAGGTCCCGTTCATCCGTCGCACCCAGTTGCTTGCCAGCGATAGTGAACGGCGGGCAGGGCACTCCCCCGGCAAGAAGGTCAATTCCCTTGAACTCTTTGGGGTTCCACAGATCTGGGTCGGCGACGTCACCTTCCCGCACCCAGTCTTCCCGCGAAACGGACAGCCGCTCACTATTCGCCCTCAAGGTCCTGCACGCATTTGGATCAAGCTCGAACGCGAACCGGTGGGTGAATCCGGCTCTATGCAGGCCGAGCACCTGGCCACCAGCGCCGGCGCAGATCTCGACAACCTCTAGAGCCATGAGAACATTCCTTTGGGGGATCCGGCGGCGGGGTACCAAACTACTAGTTGTATCTTGCCGGTCGAACCGGTCGAACTAGCCAACCGATGCTTAGCGGTGCCATCGTGTCGTCGTCCAGTAACAACAGAGATCAAGCTCGGGCTCAAGCCCATGCTAAGGGTCTTCATCCTCCGCCGCTCAATCCGGGGCGGTCGCGAAACATGCAAGCGATCCGGCGAACCGACACCAAGCCTGAGATTGCGTTGCGCAGCGCCCTCCACAGCCTTGGCTACCGCTATCGCAAGGACCTCCGGCTCGACCTTGGCCACCTGAAGGTCCGGCCCGACATTGTCTTCACCGCACGAAAAGTCGCGGTCTTCGTCGACGGTTGCTTTTGGCATGTTTGCCCAGAACATGGCAGGCAGCCCACCGTTAACGACTGGTACTGGGCTCCGAAGCTCCGGCGCACAATGGACCGCGATGCGGCTGCTACGGCCGCGCTTCGCGATGCTGGTTGGCAGGTTGTGCGGCTTTGGGAACACGAATCTCTCGAGGTCGCGGTTGATGCTGTCGTTGCGGCTGTCGGCCCAAGATTCGAACATGTGTCGGATTCTAAATAGGAGCTCTGACAACTTTCGCTCGTGGTGGAAGCGGCGGCGGGATCACTCGCGCAATAAGCTGCACCCGTGATGGACTTTGCTGAGTTGGACCAGCTGAGCACGGAAGAGTTGCGGGAACGTGCCTTCAACAAGGCGCGTAAACGCCTTGACCTTGGCTTCTTCTGGGACCTGTTCCACCATCTGCCGACCTCTCCGGAGACCGAAGAGCGGGAGCTTGCCGACCTCGGTGCGGCGGTTGAGGACTCGGTGCAGCTGTGGCGGGAGTTCACCGGACACGAGTATGGCGAGTCAGAACCCCTCATCAGAGCGAAATTTATCGATTACCTCACCACCCACTGACCTACCCAAGCGTTAAGTTCGCGAGGAAACCTTCTGTCCCCGAAGGGTGGTCGCAGATGGAACGCATCGAGCAGGCCGCGGCACTGCATCGGCAAGCGGCTGCGGTGGTTCAGGCGGCATCACAGGCGCTCGATGACCATGTGCCGCTTCCGCGGACGGATCTTGCGGAGCAGCATGAGTTGGCGCTGCGGTTGAGGCAGGCGGCGGCGAAGCTGACGCCGGGGTGGTTGGGCGCCTCGCTGGACAAAGTGGATCCAGGTCCGCTCGGCGAGCAACGTCGGCCTGAGTTCGTCCGGATCGGCTCGGGTCAGCCGCTCGATGACGTGGACTTTCCGGCAGTGATTCCGCTGCTTGGGGCGGGGCACTTGACGTTCAGCGCTGACTCGCGGGATCCGAGGGTGGCGGGTGCTCTACGTTCGATTTTGCTGCGACTGTTGGCCACGGCACCGGCCGGGACACTGATCGTCCGAGCGGTGGATGCTGTGGGTGGCGCACTCTTCGCGCCGTTCGCCGCACTGGCAGACGCCGGTCTCATGCCGCCCGCGGTAACCGATCGTGCGGGACTGCAGACCATCCTTTCTGAGGCTGAGCATTGGGTAAGGCCGAGTAGGCCGACCGATCAGAGAAGGCCTACCGCCCGGCCGAGGCGGCGCGACTGCACGATGCTGCTGCTAATCGCATCGCTTCCGTCGGCGGTGACGAGCGAAGACCTGAGCCGCATCGTGGGGCTGGCTCAAGCCGGGCCAGCCGCGGGTTTGCATCTGATCATCGCGGGTTGGCCGCCGATGCCGTTGGGGCCGAAGCCACCCCTGCCTCCGTTGCCTGCGAGCACTCAGGTCAGCCTGCGCACTGAGTACACACTGCTGGGTGGAATGCCTTTCACCACAATGACTCCACCCGCCGGCCCGAGCCCCACGGAGGTTTGGCCCGGTCTTTCGGTACCTGTCCGGCTCGATCCAGACCCACCCGCGAGGCTGACCCAGCGGGTTTGCAGCGAGCTGGCCGAAAAGTTCGCCGCGCAGGGCCAGACCCACCTGATGGATCTGTTGCCCGACCCGGATCAGTGGTGGGCGGAGACTTCGGGCGACGGCTTGTCGACCACAGTGGGGCTTGCCGGAGACACCCCGGTTTCCTTGCACTTCACCGATCTGACGCCGCATTGGTTGGTTGGCGGCCGAGCGGGAAGTGGCAAAACAGGCTTCCTCATAAACGTCCTATATGGATTGTGTACCAGATACGACCCCGACGAGCTACAGCTCTACCTGCTGGATTTCAGCGAGCGCGGAGCATTGCGGCAGTTCACGCCGACCGAGGAGGACCCGTCGTGGTTGCCGCATGCCGTAGAGGTCGGAGTCGACAGCGGCCCGGAAAGCGGTCTGGCAGTGCTCCGTTCGCTCGATCGCGAGCTCACTAGACGCACGGCCATCCTGAACGACGCCGGGGCGACACGGTTCCACCAACTAAGGGCGGCGGGCGCACCGATCCCTCGCATCGTCTGCGTCATCGACGAGTTCCAGAAGCTGCTCAGTACATCGGAGGAGATCGCCGCCGAAGCCTCCACTCTGCTTGAGTCGCTTTCACGCGCAGGCCGTTCGGCGGGTATGCACCTGATCATGTGCTCGCAGAATGCCCGCAGCAGCAACCTTTTTGGGCAGTTCCTCGTCCGGGTGGCATTGCCCGGAGGCGGGGATGTGTTGGAGGCAACCAATGATTCGGCAGCGAGCCTGCCGATGGGCCGGGCCGTGGTGAACACGGCCGGTGGGCTGGGCGGTCCGCGAGGTGCCACGCGTGGGCACGAGAAGACCGTGCGCTTCCCCGACCCGCATGCGGACGAGCAAGTGCTTTCGGCTCTACGGCAACGACTTTGGCAGGCTCGGGAGCCCGCCTCAGCGCCACCGCTCGTGCACGCATCGTCCCATGTTCCGGTGCCCAGGCCGCCGGTCAACCTCATGCCCGACGGAGTGACCCATGAGTGATCGCAGCTCCGCCTGGACCGAGTACCTGACTTCAGCCCATCGCCTCGACGCCGTGCGGCGAGAAGCGGCTAACGTGGCCGCGACCGAGGCCGAAGCGGTCGCCACCGCAAGGGCTGAAATCCCTGTGGTGCAAGCACGTTTGGGCCTACAGGCGGGTCGGCTGCTCGATGCTGCGTTGCAAGCGGGCGTGACCCCGCCCGCTGTTGTTCCGGGGCCAGCCGAGCAACATGCCGCCGAGAACACGGTCGCAGGTGGGCCGGCTGTGGTGCTCGCGGCAGTGCGGCAGGCTCGCTCCACAGTGGACGTTGCCGACGCGGCGTTAGCTCGCATCGACGAGAAAGAGTCGCCGCAGGTGGTGCGAAACCTTGTGGCGTATGGACCAGCGGCCGGCCTTGCCACGCTGATCCAGCTGGGCTTCACGCTGATGGTCGACGATCGGACTCGTACGTTCTACGCCGCCGCCTGCGGCCTGACCATGGCAACAATCCTCTTTGGAGTGGCCTGGCTGTTGCTGGGAGCCATCTATCCGCGGCGGCCCAAGACTCCCGAGATCGGTGCCGTGGTTTGTGCCGCCCCCGTTGTGCTGGTCGCCTTCCTGTTCCTGATCACCTAGATCGTCGCAACTCCACAGGAGTTGCTGCTTTGACAGCGCGGATAACAGCAACTCCTGTGGAGTTGCGGCCGCGGGAGGGGAGTTATCCACAGGGGCTGCCAAGATAGGCTAGGGTCAGGAACCCTCGGCGATGTGCGAACTCCATTTCGACCCGTCGTCCTAAATGGACAAATGTTTCGAGGTTCAGAGGCGATCAAGGATGGGATCCTGACGCCCACACAGCTACGCAGCACGGCCTGGCGACGGCTTCGACAAGACGTCTACATGGACTCACGTGTCGATCCCGACCACGAAGTCATGTGCCGCGCCGTGGCTATGACCTTGGCCGGCAAGTTGGTGTTCGCCGGCCCATCAGCTGCTTTCCTTCACGGGATCAAGCATGCGGCGGGCGATCGCGACAAGGTCCACGCCATCATGTCGAAAGCGGCCAGGCTCCACCGGCACCAAGGGATGACGCTGCATCAGATCGACATCTCCGATGCCGAGCTGCTGTCGGTCAGGGGACTTATCTGCACCACTCCCCTACGAACAGCGTGGGATGTGGCGACAATGCTCGCGCCGGCCGAAGCGGTAGCAATCGCTGATGCCTTGTTGGCTATGCGTCTCGTAAGCAAAGAGGAGCTCATCGCATTGGCCGCCTCGCACCGAGGCAGACGGGGCTCGCAAATGGCGGCGAATGTCTTTGACCTAGCGGATGCGGGAGCGCAGTCCGCGCCCGAGTCGCATCTCAGAGTCGGCCTGATCAGAGCTGGCATCCCCCGCCCAGTAACTCAGCATCCCGTCCCGGCTGGCTACATCGTTCTCCATCCAGACATGGCATGGCCCGAGTTCCTCGTAGCCCTGGAGTATGACGGTCATTGGCACGCTGATGCCGACCAGCTGCACATGGACCGGGCTCGGTTGAATCGGCTAGTAGGAGCGGGCTGGACAGTCCTTCACGTCACGAGTCGGCGTCTGTATCGGGACTTCGATGGAGTCGTCGCTGAGGTTCGTGCGGCTCTCATGAGCCGTGGCTGGCCGGGCTGACGCTGCCGCAACTCCACAGGAGTTGCCGTTATGGCGCCCTGTATAACAGCAACTCCTGTGGAGTTGCGGCGAAATTAGCGGGCGTTGATCAGGGAGAGGGCTTCGGAACGGGTCTTGGGGTCGGTCTTGTGGAGGCCGCGTACTGCGCTTGTGATTGTCCTCGACCCCGGCTTGCGGATGCCGCGCATCTCCATGCACATGTGCTCGCACTCCAGCACGACGATCACACCGCGCGCTTGGAGCTTGTCCTCCAACAGATCGGCGATCTGCGAGGTCAACCGTTCCTGCACCTGAGGTCGCCGGGCGTAGACCTCCACCAGACGCGCGAGTTTGGACAGCCCGGTGATCCGGCCGTCCTCTCCGGGCAGGTAACCGACGTGCGCCACCCCTCTAAACGGGAGCAAGTGGTGTTCGCAGAGACTTAGCAAAGGTATGTCTTTGACCAGCACGAACTCGTCGTGATCGGCTTCAAAGGTGGTCTTGACGATCGCTTTGGGATCCACGCGCAGGCCGGCGAAGAGCTCTGCGTACGCACGGGCAACCCGCGCCGGAGTCTTGAGCAGACCCTCCCGATCGGGGTCCTCGCCAAGTGCGATGAGGATCTCCCGGACGGCGGCCTCTATACGTTTAAGGTCGACGGCCTCCTCCACCGGTGTCCCGGTGAGGGAGCCGTCGACCAGACGCGCGGCTAGGTAGTCCAACTTGTCGTTCAGCTCGGACTCTCCGATGGTTCAAACGATGACGGTCCAAACGAAGTCGGTTCAAACGATGTCGGTTCAAACGATGGTGCAGGCGTTGGGGTCTCCTTCTCCAGCTCTGACGGGGTCTGCACTGGCGGCTGAGTGGACGGCGCACGCTTGCCGAAGCCGTTGAACGGCGCCATCGGCGGGCGCTTGGCCACTCGCTCACAGATGCGAGCCATGTCAGCGGTGGAGAGCGTCTCCTTCTCGATCAACTGAAGCACGATGTTGTCGAGCACGTCGCGATATTCGACGAGGATCTCGTAAGCCTCGTCGTGCGCCAGCTCGATCAGCGCCCGAACCTCGGAGTCAATCTCCGCGGCCACAGCGTCGGAGTAATCCTTCTGGTGCCCGTAGGTGCGGCCGAGGAAGGGCTCGTCGCCTCCGGTGCCATACTTGATGGCGCCGAGTTTCGAGCTCATGCCGTACTGGGTGACCATCGCCCGGGCGATCACGGTCGCCTTCTCGATGTCGTTCCCGGCACCCGTGGTGGGCTCGTGGAAGACGAGCTCCTCGGCCGCGCGTCCACCGAGCGCATAGGCCAGCGTGTCGATCATCTCGGCGCGGGTCTGGGTGTACTTGTCTTCGGTCGGCAGCACGAGGGTGTGGCCGAGCGAACGTCCACGGGACAGGATCGTCACCTTGTGCACCGGCGCCGCGTGCGGCAGGGCCCACGCCACCAAGGCGTGACCGCCCTCGTGGTACGCGGTGATCTTCTTCTCGTTGTCGGACATGATCCGAGTCCGCCGCTGCGGGCCGGCGATCACGCGGTCGATCGACTCCTCGAGCGCGTCATCATCGATGGCGCGCTTGTCCTGACGGGCGGTCAGCAGCGCCGCCTCGTTGACGACATTGGCCAGGTCGGCACCGGTGAACCCGGGCGTCCGCCGGGCGATCGTGTCGAGGTCGACCACGGGCGTGAACGGCTTGCCCTTGGCGTGCACCTTCAGGATGGCCTTGCGGCCCTCCATATCCGGTGTGTCGACAGCGATCTGGCGGTCGAAGCGGCCCGGGCGCAGCAGGGCCGGGTCAAGGATGTCGGGACGGTTGGTCGCCGCGATGAGGATGACTCCACCCTTGGCGTCGAAGCCGTCCATCTCGACCAGCAGCTGGTTAAGGGTCTGCTCGCGCTCGTCGTGACCGCCACCCATGCCGGCGCCGCGGTGACGGCCGACGGCGTCGATCTCGTCCACGAAGACGATCGCCGGAGCGTTTGCCTTGGCCTGCTCGAAGAGGTCACGGACGCGGGAGGCACCGACACCGACGAACATCTCGACGAA
>DPJL01000072.1:0-1289 GCA_003543035.1 Micromonosporaceae bacterium
GGTGGTGGGGTTTAGGCGGTGTCTTCTCCCTATCGAACCCCCCGCCACTCGAGTCGCCGCCGCTTGAGTCGCCGCCGCTTGAGTCAGCGGAGCCGCTGTTCACTCCGCCGCTTGAGTCAGCGCCTCCGGCAGAGCCGGTGGTGAGCGACGACCTCGCTGACCTGCGAGACGATCCGCGGGACGATCTCCGCGACGCTCCCCTGACCGAAGACGTGCTGCATGAGCAAACCCGGGCGTTGCCGATCGTGGTGACCGGGCTGACCATCCGGCCGGGGATGGATCTGCCGATCCACGACGACGAGGCGCGCGCCGCCGCCGAGGCTCATCTGTCCAATTTGGAGATTCCGGGCAGCGGGCTAGGCCTGCTGTCACGGATCGTCGTCTTTGCCGCCGGGACCCAGAGCCGAGGCGTCCCAACGCCCTGGGCCCAGCCGCACATGCTGCTGTTGCATGGCAGCCACGAAGGCGATGTGGCCGCAGGCGACGACGCGGCTGAGTCGGCCCAGATCGCCGCCGCCACCCAGCGCGGCGAAGGATCGCTGGGCATGCTGGTCGCCGAGCAGGGCGTCAACGTGAAAGTCATCGACACTCCCGCCGCGGGCGACATCGCCTACGGCCGGGCAGCTGCGCCCGAGGTCGTCGACAGCATGCTCAAAGAGGGCTGGCGACTGGTCGACGAGGCCGTGGACAGCGGCGCCGACCTGATCATCGTGGGCTCCTGCGGATCCGGAGCAGATGCTACGGCGGCCACGGTGGTTTCGAAGGTGACCGGTGCCGAGATCGCCGGTCTGCTGGGCCGCGTGGTCGGGCCCGATGGCACCGTCGACGACTCCGCCTGGATGCTGCGCTGCGCCGCTGCTCGCGACGCGCTGCATCGCACCCGCAACAGCGACTTGAACGCGGACACCCTGCTGGCCGAGCTCGGTGGTCCCGACCTCGCCCTGATCGCCGGGGTCATCGTCGGCGCCACCGCCCGGCGCACCCCGGTAATGCTCGACGGCCCGGTCGGGACCGCAGCGGCGTTGCTCGCCCGCGATCTGGGCAGCCAGTCCCGACTCTGGTCCACGCTGCCCGACCACGGCGGCCATCCCACCACCAAGGCGGCAGCCGATGTCCTCGGCCTGACCCCGCTGCTGGATCTCAAGGCGGGGCTGGGCGAGGGTTCGGTGTCCCTGCTCGCACTTCCCTTGCTACGTAGCGCTTTGCGGCTCCCGGCCCCCCCCCCCCCCCGGGGATCGGGAGAGCACACCGCTGAAACCCCGTCCCCCTTCGGGTATCGTATGCCGCCT
>DPJL01000072.1:1525-4722 GCA_003543035.1 Micromonosporaceae bacterium
AGGGTTCGGTGTCCCTGCTCGCACTTCCCTTGCTACGTAGCGCTTTGCGGCTCGCGGCCACCCTGCCTACGCGGCCGACGCCGATGGCTGCCCCGCCCGGGTTCGAAGACGAGCGCGAACCCCTTGTGGACTGACGGTCTTCGGTTGGCGGTGACCACGTTCACCGTCGCGCCGATCTCGCCACCGTCGCGTTTGGACAGAGCTGTCGCGGGGTGGGCCATGCGGTTCGCTCCGCTCGTCGGTGCGGTGCTGGGGCTCGTCCTCGCGGGCATTCTCGAGGCGCTGCGCTGGCTTGGCTTTCCCGGCCTGCTAGCCGGTGCGCTGACAGTTGGCGCAGGAGCTCTGCTCAGTCGAGGCCTGCATCTGGACGGGCTGGCCGACACCGTGGACGCGTTGGGATCCTACCGATCCCGCGAACGGGCTCTGGCCGTCATGAAGTCACCAGAGGTCGGGGCATTCGGAGTCGCCGCTCTCGCGCTGGCGCTGCTGATTCAGAGCGCCGCCATCACGTTTGTCACTGTGCCCGGCCTGATCGTCGCCGTGGCCGCAGGACGGCTCGCGGCCGCGATTGCCTGCCGCAGAGGGGTACCAGCGGCGCGCCCGGACGGTCTCGGGGCACTCGTGGCCGGCACTGTCGGGTGGCCCGCGCTGATCGTCAACGCACTCGCCATCGCCGCGGTCGCGGTGTGGGCGGTGCCGGGTCGGCCCTGGCAGGGCCCGGCGGCCGTGGCGATGGCGATCGTGCTGATCCTGGTCCTGCAGCGGCACCTGGTCCGCCGGCTGGGCGGGATCACCGGTGATGTGCTCGGCTTCCTCATCGAGGTCGCGAGCACCCTCGTGCTTATCGGGCTGTGCGCTGGCGCACTGCCTCGCTAGCGTCCTCAGTCGACGTCCGCTGGGCGACCAGGGCGTCGCGGATTTCCATCAGTAGCCGCACTTCCTCGCTGGGTGCTTCGGGTTCTTCCTCCTGCCCGGTTTTGCGCATCTGAGCCAGCCGGTTCATCGGCAACACGACGAGGAAATAGACCACCGCCGCGGTGATCAGGAATCCGATCACCGAGCTGATGAAGGCTCCCCAGGTGATGGCGTTGTTCGGGCCGAGCTTGATCTCGCCGGCGATGTCCGCACCACCGATCAATTTGATCAGCGGGGTGAGGAAGGAAGCCGTGAACGAGGTCACGACCGTGGTGAAGGCGGCACCGATGACCACGCCGACCGCGAGGTCCACCACGCTGCCTCGCGAGATGAAGTCCTTGAACCCTTTAAGCACTGTCGTACTCCTTCACGAGTCTCTTGGGCGCCGTGCGCCGCCACGCTTCGACGACGAGCTCCCGCAACTCGTCGGGATTCACTTTGGACAGATCGACCTTCACCCAGCCGAACCTGCCCACATATGGGGCCAAAGAGTACACGTCGGGCGCGGCGCCGAGAAGAGCCTCCTGCTCCTGCTTGGAGCACTTGACCGTCATGGTTGTTTCACCCGGTACACCCGAAGCGAACATCTTGTTGTTCACCCGCAGCGTCGGATGCCCCCACTCCTCCACCATGACTTCCTCGCCCCCGGGCAAGGCCAGCACCCAGTCACGGACCTTCTCGTACTTGACCACCACAGCTACTTAACCGATGGAGTCACAAAAGGTGGCTTGGTGACTGTCATCCCGGCGCGGCGACCCCGGACGTCCACCTCAACCTGCGAGCCCTCGCCGAGCTTGGCCGAGTTGTCGAGCAGAGCGAGAGCGATGCCCACCTTGCGCGTCGGGGAAAAGGTGCCACTGGTGATCTCTCCCACAACCTCGTCCCCCACCAGCACCTGCATGTGCGCCCGCGGAATGCCGCGATCGTTGGCAACGAGACCCCAAAGTGTCCGGCGTGGACCGTCGGCCTTCTCCCGGGTGAGCACATCCTTGCCCCAGAACGCGGGCTTGTTCCAGCCCACCGCCCAGCCGGATCTGGCCTGCACCGGGGTTATTTCAAGCGAAAGATCCTGACCATGCAGCGGGTACCCCATCTCGGTGCGCAAAGTGTCCCGCGCGCCGAGTCCACACGCCCGCGCCTCGATCTGGGTGCCGAAGAGGGCATCCCACACCTCGACCGCCCGCGCGGAGGGCACGACAAGCTCATATCCGTGCTCGCCGGTGTACCCGGTCCGGCACACGGTCAGCTCGATGTCGCCCAGCTTCGCCGTCTCAAAGCTCATGTATTCGTGGTCGGTCGGCAGTCCCAGCGCCGCGAGCAGCTCGGTCGAGCGCGGACCCTGCACCGCGAGCACCGCGTAGTCGGCGTGCTCGTTCGTGATCGTCAATGTCGCGGGCGCGGCCGCCACCAGTCTGCGCACCACCTCGGTGGTGTTCGAGGCGTTCGGGATGAGGAAAACGTGATCGTCGCTGTGCAGGTAGGCAATGATGTCGTCGACCACACCGCCGGTCTCGTCATCGCAGCACAGCGTGTACTGAGCCTTGCCGGGCTTGATCCGGTCGAGATCGTTGGTTAGACATGCGTTGATGAATTCGGCGGCCCCGGGGCCGGTGATGCGAGCCTTGCCCAGATGGGAGACATCGAAGATCCCCACCGCCTCGCGCACCGCCGCGTGTTCCTTGAGCACGCCTCCACCGGCATACTCGAGCGGCATGTCCCAGCCTCCGAAGGAGGCAAACTTGGCACCAAGGGCTGCGTGCCGCTCATGCAGCGACGACCTGAGCAAACTCATGAACGCAACTTACCCCCGCCCGTGTGGTTGGCTAGCATCGGCGGAGCAGACCACATCATCATCCAGGAGACCTTGTGACGACGCCGACCACCGTGTTGCCCACCCTTAACCTCGCCGACACCGACCCGGCCGACCTTGCGGTCGACGCGGTCGTCATCGGCGTCCACAGCCAGGAGGGCAGCAATGGCACTGCCGGCGAGCTCCTGCTCGCCTCCGGCGCGGAAAGCATCGCGGCGGCGTTCGACGGCAAGCTGACCGCGACGCTGACCCTGCTTGGTGCGACGGGCGGTGCGGGAGAGGTCACCAAGCTCGCCACCATGGGGACGATCACCGCGCCGCTGCTGGTCGCGGTCGGCCTGGGCGCCGAGCCGACCGGTGCCGCCCCGCCGGCGGAAACCCTTCGCCGGGCGGCAGGTGCGGCTGTCCGTGCGCTCGCTGGAGCCCGGACCGTGGCCCTAGCCCTGCCGCTGTCCGACGACGCCGCCGACAG
>DPJL01000217.1 GCA_003543035.1 Micromonosporaceae bacterium
GCCGGCGGCATATCGCGCCTGATCATCAGCCTGATCAGCTGGCTGGCGCCGGCGCATTGGATGTCCAGTCCCGGGAATCGGCGTCGCAGCATGCGCACGAACTCCGGGTTCTTCTCGATGGCCAGTAGGTGTCCGCGCCCGGCGAGCCGGCGCAGGATCTCGCGGGTGAAGACGCCTGTTCCCGAGCCGAGCTCCACCACGGTGGGGTCCCCCGACTCGGGAATGGGCAGGACAGCCTGCCGGGCCAGGCGCGACGAGCTGGGTGCCAGTGCGCCGACCCGGACTGGATGGGTGATCACCTCGCGGAAGAACAGGGTCTCCGCACGTCCGGCCATACCCCCGATCATCCGCCTCATGGCTGGGCGGCGGGCACCGAACTAGCGGAACCTGTCCAGCTCGGGTGCGCTGGCCAGTCTGGTCAGCTGCTCGACGGTAAGCCGCGAGCCCGTCACGGTGGCCTCGATCAGACTCTTGCCGGTGTTGACCTTCACGATGGTCAACTGACCCTCGGTGGAGGAAGTGACCCCAGCGGGCGCCAAGTTGCGGCTGATGGTGAAGCAGATGGTGGTGGCCTGCTCGCGTTCGATGGCCGTGGCGCTCGCCTCGTAGAGGACCTCCTGGGGCTGTGACGCGAGTGACAAGAGCGCCACGCGCATCGACATGGGCGGCCCGTCGTCAAACGGAAGGAATGCCGCAGCCGGGAACAGCGCGCCGATTTCCCTTGTCAAATAACAGGTCGCGGCGTGTGCCATGGGCGCATCAAATGGAACGGCACCGGACGGAACGGGCCATGGAGTCGGCGGCCACGGCGTTACCGGGCTGGGCGACGGGTTGAAGGTTTCACTGGGCCCGACCGATGGGACATTGGCCGATCCGGATGGATTTGGCGACGCCGACTGATAGGGCGAATTTGTCACGTGAGCGGTGGGCGAAACCGGCGGAACGCTAGCCGAGCCGCCCGGGGACGGAGAATGCGGTACATCCGGGCTGCCCGGGGATGGTACCGGCAAATACGACGAATGTGGGGCAAGCGGCAGCGTGCAGGCCTTGTCGTCGAGGGTGGGCAAACTGGAACCGCCGCCAAGCGGGGTCAAGGTCAACGCACCGACGATGGCGATCGCGGTGGCCGCGCTTCCCGAGCCCAGGCTGAGCCCGATCCGCCAGCGCTGCTGCCTGCGGCCTTTGTTGAGCAATGCATCGGCGGTGAGCCCCAACGGGGGTTCATCGGCGTGCACATGCTGACGTAGAGCCTCACGAAGTTCAATTTCTTCCATGGCTACTCTCCCCGCATGACGGGCACGGCTAATACGGCCCGAAGCTTGTCGAGACCGCGAGCGGTCTGGCTCTTGACGGTTCCCTCAGCGATGCCCAGGAGCTCGGCCGCCTCGGCAACGGAGATGTCCTCCAGGTGGCGCAGCACGACGAGCGCACGTTGGCGAGGTGGTAACTCGGCCAGCGCCCGCCTGATATCCAGCTTGGTGCCGCTCTCCACGATCGGAGCGGCCCGCTCAGGCGGCTTCGCCACGACATGCTCGCGACGGCGCAGCCGGCGATGCGACAGGAAGGCGTTGACCAGGGTGCGTCTCGAATACGCGTCCAAGGTCGCCTGATCCAGGCGCTTCCAATGCCGGTACAGCTGTAGAAAGGTGTGCTGAGTCAGGTCTTCGGCGAGGTGCCAGTCACCGCACAACCCGTAGGCCAGACGGCGCAACGACGCGGCCCGGACGGCGAAGTAATCGGCATACTCCGATTCCCAGGTCATATGACCTCCTTCTCTTCGCCCCACATACGTCGTAGCCCACCAGGAGGTTGCATGGGAGGGCCAATGTTAGCGTCGAGGGCATGCGAGCGATCTATGCCGAGTCGATCAATCCCGACGATCCGCTGACCGGTCTGGTGATCGGTGAGCAGCCCGAACCACAGGTCCCGGAAGGGTGGACCACGGTGCGAGTGAAGGCGAGCTCGCTGAATCATCACGACCTGTGGTCATTGCGCGGGGTTGGCCTTTCCGCCGAGCAACTGCCGATGATCCTGGGCTGCGATGCCGCCGGGGCGGACGAGGAAGGCAACGAGGTCGTCGTCCACGCGGTGATCGGGTCGGGTGAGGACGAAACCCTTGACGCGAAACGCTCGCTGCTCTCCGAGAAGCACCCTGGCACGTTTGCGGATGTTGTGGCGGTGCCGCGGCGGAATCTGGTACCAAAACCTGAAGCTCTTAATTGGACAGACGCAGCGTGTGTACCGACGGCCTGGCTCACCGCATACCGCATGCTCACCACTCGCGGGCGGTTGCCGAAGGACGGAAGCGTGCTGGTGCAAGGCGCCGGCGGTGGAGTGGCCACCGCGGCGGTCGTGTTGGCCAAGGCGCTGGGCGCGCGGGTCTATGCGACGAGCCGGGACGCGGCCAAGCGAGCACAGGTGGAAGCGTTGGGCGCCACGGCATTCGAGCCGGGAGCGAGGCTGCCCGAGCGCGTGGACGTCGTCATCGAGACGGTCGGTGCTGCCACCTTCGACCATTCCGTCAAGAGCACCAAGTCGGGCGGGCGGATCGTCGTCTCCGGCAGCACTTCGGGTCACCTGGCGACGGTGGATCTGCGCCGGGTCTTCTTCCTACAACTGGAGATCGTCGGATCCACCATGGGTACGAGAAGTGAGCTGGTCAGCTTGCTCGATCTGATGGCAGCGCAACAGATCCGGCCGGTGGTGGACAGCGTCTACGGTTTCACCCAGGCCCGCGAAGCGTTTGAGCGGCTGAGTCAGGGTGACATCTTCGGCAAGATCGTGCTGGATCACTCAAGCTGAGCTTGCGTCTGCGTGGCGATCTCGAGCTCCTCGTCGGTCGGGACCATGCAGACGGCAATCCTTGTCCCGTCAGGGGAGATGACGCTCGCCCCGGCCTGATTCCGGGTGTCGTCCACCGCTATCCCAAGACCCTCCAGATTGGACAGAGAGGCAGCGCGTACCTGCGGAGAATTCTCGCCCACTCCGGCGGAGAAGGTGATCGCGTCGACCTGCCCGAGCAGCGCGAAATACGCTCCCACATAGCTTTTGATGCGAGCGCAGTAGACGTCGAAGGCAAGCTTTGCCGGTGCGTCGTCGCGCCGGACTACTTCCCGGATATCGTTGTCGCCACACAGCCCGCGCAAGCCGCTGTGCTTGTTGAGCAAATCGTCGATCTCGGCAATCGGCATGCCGGCCACCCGATGCAGATGGAAGATGATCGCAGGGTCGATATCTCCGCTACGGGTACCCATCACGAGCCCTTCAAGCGGAGAAAGCCCCATACTCGTGGCAAAGCTGCGGCCGCCTTTGACCGCACAGGCGCTGGCTCCGTTGCCCAGATGCAGGGTGATGACGTTGATGTCGCCCGGATTCCGGCCGAGCAGCTCGGCTGTTTTCCTGGATACGGAGGAGTGCGACGTGCCGTGAAACCCGTACCGGGCAATGCCGTACTTCATCGCGAGGTCGGCGTCGATGGCGTAGGTCGCGTTCACGGGAGGGATCGTGCGATGGAACGCGGTGTCGAACACAGCCACCTGAGGTACGCCAGGCAGCATGCGCCGGGCTTCCCGCACCCCGGCAAGGTTCGGCGGGTTGTGCAGCGGAGCAAGCGGAATGAGGTCGGTGACCGCTTCAATGACCTCATCGTCGATCAGTGTGGGCGCGGTGAACCGAAGACCACCGTGCACGACTCGATGGCCGACGGCATCGAGGCCCGTCAGGTCCACAGTGGACATGAGCTCCCGCAACGCCAGCCCGTGGTCTGTGACGCGTTCCACTAAACCGCCCGCCACGGCCGTGAGCTGATCAAACAGCCGCCACTTGAGCGACGAGGAGCCACAGTTCAGGACCAGCACTCTCACACGATTTAGCCTAGTGCGCTACGGTGTTGGCCGATGTGACGTTCGGGGAGGGACGGCCGGTGAACCACGACTTCGAAGACCTGCTGGCGAATACGCGGGCTCAGCTGGAGAATATGCGGGCCAAGCCACAGCAGGGTCCAGAGCCCGCGGTGGGCCGGGGCAGAGCGCTGGAGGGCCGGATCGAGGTGGAGATGGCCGTCGACGGCCGCCTTTCCGGTCTTGCCCTGGATCCGTCGGTCATGCGCATGGACGAGCGGATGCTCGCCCGCGAGATCATGGCAGCCGTCAACGAGGCGTGGGCAAAGCGGGCCGGAGCCGATGAGGCAGCCGCCGCCGTGGCCGCGATCGATCCCGCTGTGCTTCAACAACGTCTTGCTGAGGTACAGGATCAGGGTCTGGCGACCATGCGTCGCTTCACCCAGGGCATGCAGGACGCCATCGCCCGGATCGAGCGGAGCACCTCTCGATGACTTTCGAGGTGGATCCGGCGGGCCTGCGCGATGCCGATGAACGGGTCGGCATGGCCATCGTTGACGCGGACACCATGCTGGGCCAGTTTGAAACCGAGATCGAAGCCTTTGGTGAGCCGTGGGGCCACGATGACCTCGGTGGACTGATCGGCGAGGTCTATCAAGCGGCCTATGCCATGGCGATGAATTGCTTCAATTCAAATCTCGACACGATGGACGCCTACGCCACCCGCCTTGGCGTCGCGGCGGATTCCTATGAGCAGACCGACCAGGCGAGCGCAGAACAGTCCGCGGCAGTCCAAAACAGCCACCCCAATCTTCCGCTTTAGGAGTCGGCATGGGCATGCAGCTTCCTGGAGAGCTTGTCTCTGTGCTGAGCGTCCTTGGTTTCACTTGGCCGCAGGCCGACGAGGAGAAGCTCTTCGATCTGGCGCAGAGCTGGATGGACCTGTCCGGCCGACTGCGTGGCAGCGTAGAGGACGCCAACTCCGCTGCGGGGCAGGTGTGGGCCAACAATATGGGTGACATGGTCACCGCATTCCAGACAGCTTGGAATGAGGCAGATGGACCCAGCCAGCAACTGATGATGGGTGCCACCGGCGCCGAGATCATTGGCGCAGGTTTGATGATCTGTGCCGGAGTGGTGCTGGCGCTAAAGATCAGTGTCATAGCCCAACTCGTCATGCTGGCCATCGCGATCGCCCAGGCCATCGCCACCGCGGTGGTGACCTTCGGCTTGTCTTTGCTGGAAATTCCGGTATTCCGCTACCTGACCAAGATTGTCCTCGACCAGTTGCTGAATTTCGCCATCGAGGCGGTCCTCAATGGCTAAGCATCGCGGGGGCAAGGGCGGCAAAAAGGCCGGCGGCGCCGCGGCCAAAGGTGTAATGAAGCCGCTAAAAAACGTCCTCAAGGACGGCAAGAAGGTCGATGACGTCACCCCGGACCCCCCAACGCCTCGCAAGGGCATCCCGAGCTACAAGCCCGCGCCATCAAGTATTCCGGGCATCCCCGGTTTGCGCCGAGCGCGACCAAAGACCTCCGTTCAGGGCGGTGGAGGGCTTCGTAAGCGCTGGACCGACAAGGATGGCAACATTTACGAGTGGGACAGCCAGCATGGCGCCCTGGAGAAATACGACAAGCGCGGTAAACATCAGGGCGAGTTCAACCCCGAGACCGGTGGCCAAAACAAGGGACCGGATTCGACCCGTAGCGTTGACCCGTAGCCGATTGCGACAAGGAGAGAAATGCGACGCGAGATCATCGGATATGGCAGCGACGACGAAGAAGCCTTCGCCGCTGAGGTTGAGCTGGACGCTGGACGCATCGGGCAACTCCGGAGCCTTCTTGAGGCCGGGGACGACACCGATCTCGTGAACGTCTATCAGCTCGAGGGTGAGTCGCTGCGGCTGGTTGGCGATTGGCTCGAGACCAACCTCAACCCGGGTCTGGACTATTTCCTTGAGTCTTCCGTCTAGGTGAACGGCATCTACTTCGAGAGCACGACCTCGCCCGAGGCGGTGCGCAATGCTCTCGTGCGGCTCTACGGCCTCAACCCCGATCAGGTCTATGTCATGCCGCCGGAGGGGCTGGCCGGGTACACGGGTCCAGATCTGCTCGTGCTCATCCACCCCGCGGAGGGTGCCGGGTTCGGCGTGGAACTTGACGGCGGCGAGGAGCTTCTGAAGGCCACCGGTGGCGACGAGATCGAAATCGCACGGCGAGTCTGCACCGCACTGGGTTGCCGGGCGCTGGTCGACGACGGCAGTGACTATCCGGACTACTGGATCCTCGTCACGCGGGATGGAAGCCATGGCCGGGTCTGCACCGACCCGGATGCGGCCGACAACGGTGTCCTGCAAATCGTCTACGCGTTCGAGCCGATCGCAGGCGAGCCGGATCTTGAGGTGCACGCGCCGCCAGAGTGGGCCAAGGACTGGTGACTCAGTCCACTTGGGACTGAATGGCGGTGATGGCGACCGTCGAGATGATGTCGCGCACGGTCGCTCCACGGGAGAGGTCGTTGACCGGCTTGCGTAGGCCCTGCAGCACCGGGCCGATGGCGACAGCCCCGGCCGAGCGTTGCACGGCCTTGTAGGTGTTGTTGCCAGTGTTCAGGTCCGGGAAGATCAGGACCGTCGCCCGGCCTGCCACCTCGCTGTCGGGGAGCTTGGTGGCGGCGACGCTGAGGTCGACGGCCGCGTCGTATTGGATCGGCCCTTCCACCGGCAGATCGGGCCGGCGTTCCTGCACGATCTTCGTGGCCATCGCGACCTTGTCGACCTCTGAGCCGTGGCCACTGACGCCGGTCGAGTAGGAGAGCATTGCGATCCTTGGGGTGACGCCGAATCGCGCCGCCGTCTCGGCCGAGGAGATTGCGATGTCGGCCAGCTGCTCCGGATTCGGGTCCGGGTTGATCGCGCAATCGCCATAGACCAGCACATGATCCGGCAAACACATGAAGAACACACTGCTTGCTACTTGTACCTCGGAACCGGTCTTGATGATCTCAAAGGCGGGCCGGATCGTGTCGGCGGTGGGGTGCACGCTGCCGGAGACCATCGCGTCCGCACGTCCGGTGTGGACCATCATGGTGCCGAAGTAGTTGACGTCGCTCATCAGGTCGTGAGCGAGATCGCGCGTCATCCCCTTGTGTGCCCGCAGTCTCGCGTATTCGTCGGCGAATTCACGCCGCCAGCGGTCCTGTGTAACGGGATCAACGATCCGGGCGCTGCCCAAATCAAGGCCCAGCTCGCGGGCCCGCTGCTCGATGTCGTGGACGTTGCCGAGCAGGGTCAGGTCGCAAACCCCGCGCCTGGTAAGCGATTCGGCCGCGCGCAGGATCCGTTCTTCGCTGCCTTCGGGGAGCACGACGTGCCGGCGGTCGGCGCGGGCTCGCTCGATGAGCTCGTATTCGAACATCAGCGGGGTCTGACGATCAGAGCGAGCCAGGTCCAGCCGCGCTGCCAGCTCCGCTGAGTCCACATGCGACTCGAAAAGCCCAAGCGCTGCCATCACTTTGCGCGGGTTGTCCGGCCGCAGTCTGCCTTCGAGGCCGGTCAGGGCGGCAACCGTGTCATAGCTGTCCAGCCCGACCAGGAAGATGGGCAGCTCCACCTTGAACTTGCTGACCAACGCGATGACTCGCGGATCCGGTTGGATACCAAGGGTTAGCAGCAGCCCGGCGATCGCCGCCTGGCCGGTGTGGTGTGCCGCCACCGCCGCCACGATCAGGTCAGCGCGGTCGCCCGGTGTGACGACAAGGCAGTTGTCTCGCAGATTGTCCAAAAAGGAGGGTACCGACGCCGCCCCGACCATGGCATCAACCACATCCCGCGACATGGCCGCGTCGGTCGCCCCGTGCACGGGTGCGGCCTGAAGCGCCGCAGCCACTTCCGCCATCGTAGGCGCCGCGATCGCGGCGAGCCGGGGGATGGCGTAGGCGGGCACTCCGGCGGGCAGGCTGAGGCTGAGCTCCGCTTCGGTCCGGTTGGCGATGACCGCAAGGACGGGAAGCTCTTCGCATGCGTAGTAAGCGGCTCGCACAGCATCGGCCACGTCGGCGGCAGATCGGCCATCCCCGCGAACGACCGGAAGCACCGCAGCACCAACCTCGGCGGCCAGGCGCAGATTCAGGCTCAGCTCGTCCGGCAGGCTCGGCTCGTCGCGCCCGGCGAGATCGTGGCCGTAGTCGGTGCCGACGATGATGATGGCGTCGCAGTCGCGCTCGAGCGCGTGATAGGCCTCCAGCACCTCGGCGATCAGCTCGTCTTTGCGTCCCTCGCCGAGCAACTCCGCCGCGTGCTCATAGCTCGGGCCGACGCCGTGCCGCGTCCCGTAGCGCCGTTGGAGCAGCTCGACGACCGGATCGGAACCGGCTCGCACGAAAGGCCGGAACACTCCCAGCCGGCGCACTCGACGGCTGAGCACCTCGGCCACGCCAAGCGCGATCGCCGACTTCCCCCCGCCCGGCTCCAGGCTGGTCACGTACACGTTTCTTGCCACTAGGACACCGTAACGTCATAGCGTTATGCGGGATAACGCACATACCTTTAGGGAGCTACGTGATTGATCTACCTCGTGACGGGATTATCACGCGCTCCACTTTTGACGGGCTGCCGAAACCTGCGGAAAGCTGGGCCTGGGAGCTGCGCGACGGAAGATTGGAACTTGTCCATACGCTCGTCACTGTTTGGCATTGGCAGATCATCATGATGGTTCTGGGCTACTGGCAGCGGCTCGGGCACATAGTTGCTGGCGAGCAGTATGTGGCGGAGAGCGGCTTCGTCCGTGGCGGCACCGGCAGGAACAACTTTGTCGCCGATGGCGTCGTATTCGTCCAGGGTCATCGCCCGCAGCTCAAAGACAGCACCCACGACGCAGCCAATATCCATGTCGTCGTCGAGGCGGTCTCCGATCGGAGCGAAGAGAACGACGCTGTCGCGAAGTTCGACGCCTATGCCGCGCTAGGCATTCCGCACTACTGGATCGTTCGCGGCGATGCAGAGACCGAAGAGATTGATGGCATGGTGACCATGCACGAGCTCCGAGACGGAGCATACGAGGTCACCGGCCACCGACTGGTATCCCGGCTCTAGGAATCTCCGTCGGTTTACTAAGGCTCCTTTGTAGACTGTCCAAATTGCTCAAAGTCGAGCGGCGCATATTCGCCGCGGGCCATTTGAGCCAGACTCTCTTGTAGGTCATCGCGGTCGAGCAGTGCCTGATCGCTGAGCCGATACCAGATCAGGTCCAGCAGATTGCGGTTCTTCCCGGCTGCCTTCAAGTCCCTCACCAGGTGCAGGACCTCATGCAGGCGCGTCGGATCCAGGAGGAGCCGCGGCTCCTTCACGGCCGGGGTCAGCACGCCCTCCTTGGCCCACGCGCGGACCGTCTTGTCGCTCATATCCAGCAGCCTGGCCGCGATCTCCACCCGCACCGGCTCCATCTGC
>DPJL01000219.1 GCA_003543035.1 Micromonosporaceae bacterium
AACCGGACCTGCCGTACTAGGTGTTCGGCTACCTCGTGCATATGTTGAACTACTACATCGGCGCAACGGCGGGGTACCTCGGCTGCGGTGTCTTCCAACGGACTTCCCCACTTCGTGGGCGCCAGACCATATCGAGATCAGCGCTGTCCGTGGGATTGGCGGTGAGTGGGGAATTGACTCCACGACCGGGCTAGGCAACGCCGACATGATCGCCGAATGGGGCTACCCACAAATAGGTGTCGTTGTTTGCGACACGCCTTCTGCCGGTCACGACACGGTAATGCTCGACTACTCCGAATGCGGCGCTGAGGGTGAGCCGGCCGTCGCCTACATCGACGAGGACCGCGCGCCCAGGCGAATCGCGAGCTCCTTTGAAGACTTCTTGGCGCGGCTAGTGGCATGTCGACAACCCAGCGACGGCACCGAGGCGGACTAGTTAATAGGACATTGTTTGATGTCGATGTGCTGTCGCCGTACGGGAGAGATCGAAATAGGTGATCGCGATGCGTCGATGTTCCTCAGTGGGAACGGAAAGCGCTTTCGGTCGTGGCCATACCCGTTGACGGCGCTCATGGACGATTTCCGGTACGTGTACCAGCTCGGCCGCCGCGGCGCGGCGCGGCGCGTCCCGTGTCACGGCCCTCAGGTGCCCTAGGGTTCCCCGATGGGCGTAGTGAAGCAGGGTGCACGTCTCGGGTTCCGGCGGTGGCCTGCACTCACAATGCAGGTATCCCTCTGGATGGTTTTGGTGGGACATAAGAGGTCCGTCTGGAGTCGGCCACCGAGGGCACTGGGCCAGGCACGGCTCCGACGTCATCCCACCGGAGGTGCTGGCTGGTTTAGACTGCCCGGCCATGGGCCTGTTCCGGAAGAAGAAACGTCCCGACGCGGAGACTATTGCCGAGTTTTGGCTTTGGTGGGGCACTGTTCGCGACGATGTAGCCGCGGCGATTCCTGCGGGGACTGTCAATCGGTTCACATCCGGTCTTGCACGTCACGTCGATGCGATCCACGCAAACCTGCAATGGGAGCTGACCCGCGGGACGTCTTCGGCCCATGCCCTGGTCGTCACATCAGGCGGCGACGCTGACTTGCGGGCCGTAGCTTCCCGCTGGCTAGCAGCGGCTCCACCAGCCGACGCAACCTGGTCCTACCAGTCGCAACGGCTAGCCGATCCGTCGGTGTTCGAGTCCACCATGGTGATTGATGAGCAAAAGGTGGAGCTCGCGCAGGTCCGTTATGCCATCAGTGTGAACCAGGAAAGCCATCAAGTCGACGTCACGTGCTATCACCCTGCGTTCGCTAGCCTGCCCGACAATGTGCAAGGCCAGATAACGTTCCTGACCCTCGATTGGGCGGTCGGCGAGGATGGCGTGGAAATCTGGATCGGCGAGATCGGCTGGACCGCCGTGGAGCCAGCGAATCCGAAGACTCCGCAGGATCTGCGCCACGCGGTCGCTGCCGTCGCTACCGATGACTGCTGGGTCCTCATGCAGGGCGAAAACCGTGACGGAACGCCAATTCTGGCCGCGGCCGCGTCGCCGCTTCGTTCGGCCCGATGGCCCCGGTTCGACCTGCACGTGCCGGTCGCGGTCCCATACCAGCGTTTCAATGACGGACAGCTCCCGGAAGACGAATCGCTGAACGCCTTACGCCTTTTCGAGGATGAGCTGACCGTCGCGATTGGACACAATGGCGCACTGGTCGCTCACGAAACCACCGCCCGCATCAGGATCCTACACTACTATGTCGACTCGCAGACAAACGCCAGCGCCGAGCTCGAATCGCACCTGCCGCAATGGCAGGAAGGGAGCGCCACGGCTAACCCTCAGCTAGATCCCGGCTTTGAACGTGTCCGTCACCTTGGACGATGAAGACCGTTTAGATCCGCCGGGCGGTACTGAAGATGTACCGCGACATCGGACACCGCAAGGTGACACGTGGGCCGCCCGCACACCCCGCGGCACTGATCCGGTCAGCCATTACGCGACGGCGCTCGCGCAGGCGATGGACCAACGGTGCCTTGAACTTGGACGGCAACTCGCCATTGACCCTCCACAATGGACGCTTCGTTGGCTCGGCCGCCTTCCACGCGATATCGCGCGTCAATCGGAGTGGATTCGCCGTGCCGGGGTTGTCGCCGGCTATCGCGAGCAGTATCAGGCAGGCGACGACCGCCATCCCATCGGCGGCTGCCCGCCACCCGCACTACCGGACGCGCGTGCCGCATGGTTCGCCGCGTGGCGGGCGCTGGGCCGGCCAACGGATCTGACCGCCGAGACCGCCATGCCCACCGCCGAACTCGTGGCCGCTGTGGTGGCCTACGATCGGGCCCGCCGGTGGGCGCCGGACTGGGGTGCCCAGCCGCTCCGGCAGCATGCCGAGTCCGGCCGCATCAAAACCCAGGAAGCTCAACTCCTTGCGGCGCAAGCACACGTTGAGGCCGACCCGCGCCACCAAGCCCGACAACGTCATGCCGCCATCCAGCTATCTGCCCAAGGTCTCGACCACGAGAGGATCGCCGCCGACCTCACTGCCATGGATCAAGCCCGCACCGCGTGGCATACCCACACAGAGCCGCTACGCCAAGGCGCCAAACGGGCCGTCGACGAACTACGCCGCCGCGGCCTTGACCCGTTCGGCAACCCCCGCAAACCAGCTACACCCGCAGCTGTTAACACTCGACGCGATCGTGCGGGCGAATCACCGGCGGCCAACCCCGCCGCCGCGTTCGCGTTGACGATCAGGCAATCGCTGGCACGGGCGGCAACCCGACCACGAGATCAGCAAGCGGCAAGCAGACGTGTGCACCATCACCACGAGACTGCCGCGGACGAGCGCGGCTACAGCCTCTGAACCCCGGCCGTAGGCACGAGGTATTGGCGTCCACGAAGGCTGACAGGCTGGACTCCCTGAGGGCTTGGACACCGTGCGCGTGGTCACCGCTGATTGGTCCAGGACACCCATACGCGTCCAGCGGCCAGCGCGTGGGCAGGCGAAAGCACGCTCACCTGCGGATTCGGGCTTGCCAAACCGTCCGTGACGCCTCTTATACTGGCCGTCAATATCGTGTCGGCCCAAACGTAGTCACGCAACGCGGCACACCCCCGGCGACTACCAGCTCCGGCACGTCAGCTGGTGAACCAACAACGGGGGTAAATGTCCATCTTTGCCACCAAGTGGCTCGCGGCGCGGTGGCACCGTGCGGGGTACACGACGATCAACCCCAAGGCGATGACCAACGCTGATCTCGTTCGGTCGGAAGACGGTACGCCCACCGTATTCGATCTGAGGATTGGCGGATGGTCATGGTCGCTGGTTCTCGAACCGGAGCGGATGGAGCTCTCACAAGCCATCCAGGAGTTCATCCTTCAGACTGGCAAGCCCTGGCTCGTTGCGGTCGACTTGAGTGAACACCGCTACTACTCGTGGAAAACCGACTACAAGCTCGCTGGTACTGCTGAAGTAGTGAGCCCCGAGTGGGCCGAACAGTGCCCATGGGATGCCGTCGATATGGACGCGCCTTGTCCATGCGGTCTCGGTCTAGTGCCATTTGCGGATTGCTGCCACACGACATGGGTGCACACCACTGTGTCAGTGTGCTAGAGCTGGCGGCGTTCTCACCAGCGACTCAGTAACGCATCAACCCAAGCTGAGGGTCGTTTAGCCAGCTAAATAGCTGTAAGTGATTCAATCGGGCCGACGACTGGACGGACGGCTTCGAGGCGTCGGGAAGCCCCAGGAAGGAGCCAATGCGGACCAGGGTCACTCCCTGCATCTCTCCCCACATCATCATCTATTCCAGGCCGCCCTTCCGTGCGCCGCCATGTCGGTCAAGTGCGACATATAGCGTCCCGAGGAAATCAAACGACTGCTCGGTGTTTTTATCGAAGTGCAATTCGATTACATCGCACTGCGTCGGATCTTGGTCCTCGTTGACCCACATCTCAAAATCCAGATTTGCGGACACCGGGCGAAAGTCAAAGATCCAGTCGTACTGAACATATGCGTCGCCATCCTTGCCGCTGGTATCGAAGTTGTCGCTCACCTTTGAGGGGGAGGACATAGAAACATCGGTCGGTTGCATAGAACTGCACCCGGCGAATCTTTGGCTTCTTTACCCAACCAGCGACCGTGACCCATTGGATCTCGCCACTTTCGAGCCGCCCCTCAAGTGGAAGCCACTTGCCTGACTCCTCGATCAAAGCCTTCGACGTGATGTCTCGGCCCCATCGCTCCATCAGCGGGGCTATCGCCCTCTCGCGAATATTCATCGTGATCCTGGTGTCGTCAGTCAGAGAGTTGAGAGCAAGTTAGCGACCTACGACATTCTCCGCCATCGCACGTTAGCCCGAGGTTCGAGGGATGGACTGGCCCCGGGCTGTGATATCTACCCATGGGCAGCAATGCGACTGTTCAACCAGATCGAAGCCAATCTCGTGGAGCACGAGGCGGGCATGTCCTCGGTGGAAATGAGTGATGCGAACGGTTCCGCTGGCCGGGCGTGAAGATCCTCGGACGACGATGCGCCCGAAGTAGTTGGCACAAGCGGAGTTCACACTTTCCGTGGTCACATGAGTGGTCACAGGCAAGATCAATAATGGTCCTCGTGCGACTTCGGGTGGCTCCGTCCCGCGATTGGTGAGCCCGTGTTTGTGCTGGTGGCGGCCGTGTGCGGAGGCTGGCGATCTTCCGTGACCGAACCGTTGCAGAACTGGCAGTGTGGGGGTCAGGGGTTCGAGTCCCCTCAGCTCCACAATTCAAGGAGGCTCGAACCGCTTCATTCATGAAGCGGTTGAGCTGGTCTTATGTGGTTCGGATTCAGCCACCTGTCTGGCGTGTGGAACTAAAGGTGGCAGAATCCGAACCCGTTCTGACGCGCACCGATGGGTACGTAAAGTGCGTCCGGCCATAAACAAACACCTGGTGCCGCTGTTGAGTGCCGATCGTGCAGCATCGCACGGAAAGGCCCGTTGCAGGCGCCGCACGGAGATCCTCGGTCCAGTGCTCAGGTATCCACTGCCACAAATGATCCGGTGAGCCACCCGCAGCGGCGCACTCGTCGGCTATCTCGTCAGCCAGATCCTGTAGCAGGAGCGCATCGACGATCTTCCGCTTCTGCTGGCGGTCTTTTGGCTGCTCATCCATCACCAGCGGAATAAGCGAAGGACCATACAAGCTTCACTCATGGTCACGCCTCTTGCGTCGGCTGCGCCTGGGCCGTTGTCGCAGGTCGCCGGTTGCAACATGACTGGGTCCCGGTGAACGGGTCCATCTGCCATTAAACGGGATCGGTCAGCATCAATCTTGTGGGTCCAGGTCTGCGGATACCATGTCAGCGATCACCAATGCTGGCGGCGCTGAGCCAGCCGATGGCGATACCGAATCCACCGCCGCTCCTAACAGGTGATAGAGCCTGGTGCACATCGCCTGATCAGCGAAACTCACCGTTGCCCTGGACACGGCTATGTCACCGCGCATCATCAGTTCCGACAGCAATACCACGATCTGCGGGCCTGACAAGGGGAAACGTACTAGGTCGTCTTCCAGCCACTGAACTCGCTCAGGGTCGGTCGGAACCCAGCTGTGGTGCGCCTTCCCGGTTCTTTCGATGTAGTCAAACGTGTGCGAATGGCAAACGACGGTCATCATGCCTATGCCGGCTGCACTCTTTAGCCGGGTATCAAAACGGATCAGCTCTGCACGTTCCTGTTCGCGAAGGAGTTCCTTGGCTCGCCCACGCAGAGCCCTCTCCGAGGCCGACAAAGCCTTGAACCACCGCATTGCGCCACTCCTCCCAATGTGGACGTTCTCCAGGCGACGCACCCGCTGCACCGCGCAACAACCATCACCTCAGCCGCGAACGTCGATATCATGTTACTGCCCCTTGGCATGCTGCTGAGATGCAACGTGCGGCAGGTCAAGAGGACCAATCCAGATGATCCAAATAGGACAGCAGAACAACATGTTAGCGCCTGTTCCCTTCTGCTATGCGCTGATCTTTGCCTTCACGCAGGCGATGACGTCGAAGATTCATTTTGCGCTGATTTTTTCTGGTAGTCCGGCGTCTCGTCGTAGACGCAGTAGGCGGTGGTGCAGTGCGCACTGGTCGGCTCGTAGGTGCGGGCGCAGTGGCTCCCACATCCGGGGCGCCTGGATCAACTCGGCGACGATGTCGTCCCAGATCGGGCGTAGCCGAGGGCGTTTGCGTGCTAACAGTTTCGTGCCGATCGTGACACCTACGCCCCGGATGCTCCGCAGTTCGGTCATCAAGCGCCATCCCGGCCAATCGTCGTGGACCAGAGGATCGGCTTTGTCAGCCAGGTCTCGGTCTGGTCCGAGGCCAGTTAGTAGCTTCGCGAATTCGCCAGCGCGATCGCGCAGCAGTTCCCGTACTGCGTCGTCATCGGCTGCTTTGCTCGCCGCAGTGGGCCGATGTTCGTGCAACGCCTCCACACCTTCGTAAACCAGTGTGGCTTGGGACCAGTGAGGTGCCAACCATACTTGCATCGCGCGTCTTGATCGTCACTGAAATGTTGGCGGCAGAAGAGGGCGGCCTGCCCGAGCAGATCTCGCCAAGCCTTTGCGCTCCCGGGAGGCGGCTGGCTGGGCGCGGAGATCATTTCTGCGGGCCGTCCTCCTGAATTGTGTACATGCGCATTGTGCCGCCCAGGGCCGCCAGCCGTTCCACGGTGTGGCCGGCCGCTTCGACGGCGGTGCATGCTCGGTAAATCCGGCCGTTGTCATCGAACAGGCGGCCGGTAAAGCGTCCGTTTCCGGCTTACTCTTTGGTCCACTGATCCCACAAAACCTGGTGCAGTGCGGTATGCGGGTCCATGCCTTGGCTCAGCTTGATGAGATAGCCGTTTTCGCGCAGAACTCGGATGAGGTGCCCGGTACCTCTGACTTTCGTGTCAGGCGACAAGGTTCCATCGGAGCCGTACTCGATATCGGGAAACCAGATAGGTGCCTATGCCATCTGATCTGGTCTCATGAAGTGATGTGCAAATGCGGTTCGCAGGTACTCTTTCGCGTGCTCGGTGGTGACGGCTCGCATCTCGGCGTTCTCCTCTTCGGGTTCGCGCCGAGCCTGAACTCCTCCACGGCTTCCACCACTACGGAGCTGATTGGCCGATCATGACGACTGGCGTAGTCGAATAGCCAGGTTCGGAGGTGCTCGGGCGGACGTATTGAAATTGGCTGGTGGCGACGCTGACTGGGGTGCCCGTGGTCGCGGGCACGGGTGGTGTCGGTGACAGTGTTCCGCCACACCACGACCGCCGCGCGCGGGCGCCGGGGGCAAGCGTCGCCGGCTGCGGCGGCCCGTGATCGACGAGATCCGGGCCGTTCCTTGGAAGACCGTGACGTCGAGCGGCTTGCGGTCGGCGTCGAGTACTTGCAGCGCTGGGTCGCCGTTGGCTGTGTATGGCTGGCTGCCGCAGTTCATCATCTCGACCCGCATCGCTTGCAGCCCCATGGCGGCGTCCACCTGCCCGGCCGTGAGCGTGACGCCGGGCGACAGGCACATCGGACTGGCGGTGTCGGGTGCGGCGTGGGCGTCGCCTCGTCGGTGCAGCCCGCGAGCAGGATGAGCGTGGCGGATGCCACGACGATGCCGGCAACGGGTATCACGTGCATCCGGCGATTGTGCAAGATCGACGCTACCGGTTCGTTCTGGGGTTTGCCGCCAGGGCGGTGCATGAGGTGGTCCTTTCACGGCGGGCATCGCGGACCTTCTGGATGCGCGATGCCCGCCGTCCGAGGAGCGCTACGCGAAGGTGTACGGCGTCAGGTACTGCGGTAGCAGGATTTGGGTGCGCGGCGCGAAGTCGCGCACGGCGGCGAGGAACTTGTCCAGTCGGGCCTGGTCGTTCGTGGTGACCGGGGGCGGGTTCGTCAACGTCGTCTCAAAGTTGTCCCAGTGCACTGGTACCACGGTGGCAGGCCGGTCGAGCGCCGCCAGCAGGCGTGGTACGTACTCGTGGGAGGCGTCGGTGTTCGGCACCGCGATCATCGCGACGTCGGGGGCCAGCCCGGCGAGGTTGCGCTCCACGAAGTCGCTCGCGCCCATGAAGAACACTGACGGCCCGCCGCGCGGAGTCACCTGGAAGGCGAGCGTATCGCCTTCCGGCAGGTCGGCTATCGTCTCCGGCTTGGTCGGGACTGCGGGACGGACGCCGGGGAAGGCCATCGAGTACGAGCCGTTGCGGCTGTGCAGCGAGGCCACCACTTCGACGGTGTAGTCGCCGAAGTCGAGCACCTCGCCGCCCTTGACCGGGCTGAGTTGAGTGGTGGGCAGGCCGTACGCGAGCCCGAGGTGGTACGCGGTGAGTGTGCCGAAGACCCGGGCGCCCGACTGCTTCGCGATGTGAGGTACGTCGTTGTAGTGATCCCAATGGGTGTGCGTGACGAGGATCGTATGCGGGGTGCCGGGGTGGCCGGCGATGCGCGTGGCGTCGACGGTCAACTTGGTGGCCGGGTTGAACGCACCGGTGAACAGGCCAGTGCTGAAGCGGCTCAGGTACGGATCCACCAGCACGGTCTTGGCGCCGATGTCGATGCGCCAGCCGGAGGTGCCCAACCAGCGGAAGGCGGCGGGTCCGCCCGGCTCACGGCGGCGCGACGCGGCCGGGGCAGCGGATACGGCGGATGGGATCGCGGAGGTGGTGGCCACGGTTGCCACGGCCGCGCTGGCGGCGGTGCCCAGGAACCGGCGGCGGCCAAGTCGTGAATTGCTCATGGCGCGAAAGCCAAGCACCGCCCGGTGCGGTGCGTCCAAGACGATCCGGCCGCGGCTTCCATATCCGGGCGCGTATCGGTCCTGCTCAGCGAGGGTCCGTGCGGGCGTCGACTGCGATATTGCTCACATCGCGCGTAGCGCTTCGATCGCCTCCCGGGCTGCCTCACCCATCGCGAGGTCGACGTCGATCCGGCGGGTATTCAACCGCTGGGTCTGCGCGAAGACCGCGATCGCGTACCGGCCGCCGTCCGGGTACTCCGCCACGCCGGCCTCGATGTGCAGCCCCGGTAGGGTGCCGGTCTTGGCCGACACCCGCACGTCGGGCGGGAAGCCGGAGGGCAGCCGGGTCCAGAACATCTGCCGCGCCATCAGGTCCCGGACCATCGCGCAGGCGGCCGGCGGGCCGGCCTCGTCCCGCCAGATCAAGGTCAGCAGCCGGGTGATCTCCCGCGCGGTACTGGAGGTGGTGTGTGCAGGGTCGAAGACGCGCAGGCTTCGTATCCGGTCCTCGGGCAGGGCGGCGAAGGTCCGGGCGAACTCGGTGGCGTCCCGGGCACCGACGTCGGCGAACATTGACTCCAGTACCTGCCGTGGCCCGCCCAGCACCCGGGTGCGGATGAGCCCCAACTCCGCCGTGAGCAGCGGTACGACGTCCGGGCCTATCCGGCGCATCAGCAGGTCAGCGGCGGTGTTGTCGCTGACCGATATGGCAAAGTACGCCAGGTCGCGCAGCGACAGCTCCACGTCGTCGGCGCACCCGGCTGTGCCCCAGCCGCCCAGCCGGTCGGTGGCGCGGACCATGACCCGTTCGGTGGGGTCGAGTTGCCCGGCCACGGCCTGCCGCGCGAACTCCAGTACCAGCAGGATCTTCAACACGGACGCGATCACAACCTGCTCGTCCGCGCGCATCCCGACCTCACGACCGGTGTCCACGTCGACCACGTGAAGGCGCGCGTCAACACCCACCTTGTCGAAGATCTCTGCTGACCACACGCCGCCAGGGTAGCCAGAGCGCATCGCGTACCGTCAGGACATGGATCTCTTCCGGCACCTGCGCTACTTCGTGGCGGTGGCGGAAGTGCTGCATTTCGGCCGCGCCGCCGAGGTGCTCGGTATCGCACAGCCCCCGCTGAGCCAGTCAATCCAGCGGCTGGAACGGGAACTGGGCGTCGAACTGTTCGACCGCTCCCGGCGCCAGGTCGAACTCACCCCGGCCGGCCGGCTGCTGCTCGACGAAGCCCGCGGGGTGCTCGCCGGTGAGGAGCGGATGCGCGCGGTCATGCGCATGGCCCGCGACGGCACGTTGGGTACGCTGCGCGCCGGCGTACCACCAGAGACGCCCGCCGTCACCCTCCAAGCCCTCCTGCGGCGCCTCGCCGATCAGCTACCCGGGCTCGACATCGACCTCCAGGAGTTGACCACCGGCGAGCAGCTGCGGATGCTCGCCGACGCCCGGCTCGACGTCGGGCTGGTCCACCACCCGGTCGACGCCCTTGATCTGCGGTTCGGTCCGGCCGTCCGGATCAGGCTTGGGGTGGTCCTGCCGCGCGCGTCGCCGCTGGCCCGGCGAACCGAACTGGCGCTGGCCGACCTCGTCGGTCACGATCTTGTCATGGCGCCGCGCGCCACCGCGCCGGGCTGGCACGACCACATCCTTGACGTGTGCCGGCAACACGCCTTCGCTCCGGCGCGGATCCGCCACGCCCGCAATCCCGAGTTCCTGCTGGGACTCCTGCTCGCGGAACACGGCGTCGCGTTCGAACCGGAAAGCACCGCCCGCCGCGAGCCGCGCGTGATCTGGCGCCCCCTCGCCGGTAACCCGCTGCACCGGACCGCGTCCGCCGCCTGGCCGGCGCAGTCACCGCACCCGGCGGCGGAGCGGTTCGCGGACGTCGCCGCGGCGACGCTGGAAGAGGCGACCCCGGAGCCGATGGCCGTCCCGCGGGCGGACGCGGCACGCCCGTGGAGCATCGTGTTCGCTCCGCACACGGCCAGTACCGGCCGGTAAGCCTATGCGTGGTCGGTCCGTATGCCTCGGTGGTGGTTGGTGGTCTGCAGATGCCCTCGTCGGGCACCGAGTGCCGGTGGCCCAACCAGGGACATCTGCGTACGCAGCCGGTTGAGAGTTTGGGCATACTCGTCCGGACGCTCTGGGCTCAGCGTGGCTCCGTTGGTGGACGATGGCCCCTCTACGCGCCATCTCTGGCCCCACGCTTTCGCCTCTGGGATTCGCACGAGCGCGAAAGGCCCACCGGGATCAGCAGGCATCGCCGACATGCCGACGCTACGCACGGTTACGACCGAGGGTTTCCTGGTCGGCGATCGGTCGTACGGACTGCCGACGGGGATCGCGGCAATCAGTGCATGTGATCATGGGTCGGCTCAGCACCGGACAGACGCCAGCTGCGAACCAGCCGTCGAGGCTGCCGCAGGCCGATGGGCGACGGCTCAGGCCACTTCGTAGCAGCGGCGTACGCGGTCCAGCCGGCCAGCGCGCAGGTCGGCGTCTGGAATCCAGAAGGAGACGTTGACGATCTCGCCCCACGCCGTACCCGGTTCCGCCTCCACCTGCAGAAGGGGGCGGTGCCCTGGCGGGTGGGACGTATCGGTGTCGCAGTAGCCGAGCAGACGATGCCGGGGTGCAGGCAACAACGGCCGAAGCTCCTCCAACAGATCGATCAGCTCGACGATGTGGATGCCCAGCGCCTTGTCGGCGTCATCCCGCAGGTTGGGTAGAGACGGCATCGGGGCGGCCTCCACTGTCCGGGCGGGGATGGTGGCGACCGCTCCTGCTCCGGATCCGGCGGGCAGGTGCAGCACCTGGCAACCGTCGTCGCCGTGCTCGTAGTCGTAGGTCGCGGAGAACTCGTCGTCGTGGAAGAACAGCAGGTACCCCTGGCGTGGGAACGGCCACTCCGCGCCTAGGATCGGTGCCATCTGCGCGCAATCCACTTGCGCGAGCAACAGCATCGGCGCTTCCCGGTAGACAGGCCACGCGAACGGGCGGGTCCTTGGCGTGCCGCCGATCACGCTCCCGCTCGCTAACCCTTCGGTCCGTACGGTAAATCCAACCGACGACCGCGCCAGGGCAAGGAAGCTGTCCGCAATCTCCGGCGCCAGCCGGCGCCTGATGATGGCTTGGACATCAGGGGAAAGATCCATCGCGGCTGAGTCTTCCATAGCCTGAGCCAAGTGACGCCACCGCACTGTTCTCGGCAGACCCACATCATCTGCTGGGACTGCGGCCCAGAAATCCTCATCTGGGAAGTTAAACCAGCAGGCACCGACGTCAAGCTGGAAGATTCCATACTTTGGCTCACCGGCGGCGGCGATACCTATCTCGGACGCACCGTAGCCATCGGTGGCGCTCTCGGAACTCCGCAGGTTGGCTACAACGATGCTCTCCGCGATCGTGTGACGGTCTTTACAGCCAAGCCCGGCCTCGAGTGGTACGTCGCCGACGACGACCCAGATGACGACGACACAGCCACCAACGCGTCTATAGCCGCTGGGAAAGCACCTACAAAGACATGCTCCGCAGTCCTGACAGACGACCCGAACTCCCCCGGGTACCGTCGCCGGTCAGGCGCGAGGCTCATATCGATACCATCGCCACGGGGGAACATGGAAAGGTGAAGATTCCGGCATCTCCGTGATCAGGAACCCGTGCAACGCCAGCGTCCACGCATCTGGTGGCGGCTGGTAGTCGCTTCTGCGTTCTTGTATGCCCTGGTGCTGGTAAGCAACTACTTCCTGCTGTGCTTCCGGTCAGCAGCCCTCTCATGTGGACCGTTGCTGAAGTCCTGTTCGTCGCCTTTGCAGTATTCGCCGCTGCCCGAGACATCGCCGCGGCCAGTAGGCGCAGACCGTTGAAAGGCAAAGTACGGGTGGTCGTGATGGCCATATGGCTCGTCGTGCTGCTATGGCTTGCCGCACTGCTACTTCTACCCGGCGACCGAGTCACCGCGCTGAGGGTCCTCATCGGGCTACTGCTCGCCATCCCGGTCGTACCCGTAGCCGCACTCGCCGTCCCCGGAACCATACTCTTCAGACGCTCCCGGCACGCCTGACAGCCTATGTGGAAGGACCTGCATCACCCGATTCAGGCCAACCGGGCAGAGAAACACGCCATACCCGTTTTCACTTCTCTCTGTCTCATGTGGACGGTGGGCGGCCAGGACGCGGTATTGAGCGTTCATCCGATCAGCCATCCCTCACCAAACACGGGGCTATTCATCCGGCCAGGTCAGGCAGCGAGCGAGGTGTGCGGCCGGAATTTGATGTCGAGGTCTGCTTTCAGCGCTGCCGCCAGTCTCGCGAGCAGCGGGACAGTCGGCGTCGCTCCGCCTGACTCCAGGCGTGAAAGCTGCGGCTGCGTCATACCAGCGCGTTCGGCGAGTTCGGCCTGAGTCAGCCCAAGCTCGACACGGCGGTCGTGCACCATCTGACCGAGCAGCAACGCTGCACGTGCCTCCTCGTAGGCGGCGGCGTGCTCATCGGCACCCGTCCGTTCCCAACGGACGTGTCGTCTTGTCATCGCCCTCACCCTTTCCATCGGCTTCACAACCACTTTCGCTCGTACGCCTCATTCGCCGGTGCATGCGCTTCGTGCCCCGCCGCGCATGTCTGCTGCGCCGCGATCGCCCGATCCACCTCGGCACGCTCGATCTGCCGGGTCTTGCGAAACACCGTCAGCAAGACCACCCGAGCACCGGGCGCAAGCCAATAGCTGATCCGCACGGCGCTGCGCTCCAAATGAAACCGCAGCTCACGCGTCTTGCCTGACAGCTGCCGCGAATATGGCTCGCCCAGCGTCTCGGCATGCTCGGCAAGAATGTCGGCCATCGCTTCGACTGTCACGTACTCCTTCAGCGTGAGTGTCTCTAACCAATCCCTAACCTCGGGCTCCAGCTCGATCACGTAGCGATCCGGCACCTGCCCCACGATATACCTTTCTCGGTATATCGTCCAGCCCTAACGCTGCTGAGTGTCCCCACTGTCCCTGGTGTCCCCGTTCTGCCTGCCACCTGCGAAAACACCGGGGACACCAACGCGATCATGCTGTCCCCAATGTCCTCGCCGTAAAAGGACCTGAAAAGAGGCCTGCTGGCGCAGACTCATTTCCGGCAGGCCTTCGGCCTGCGGTGCTCGCGATCGTGGTTCGCGCTGGGCACAACCAATGCTGAAACACTGAGAGCGTCCCCAATGTTTCAGCCCCTGCTCGCAATATATAGATAGATGTAAGTGAAAGGATCTGACGATGTGATCATGAGTGTGGCGTGCCAGATTCGTGCCAGACAGGTTGGTGATCTCCGGGGAATGTGGGGGAGTGGCGGTCACTTCACGCGCGATAGTGCTGATTGGAGGGTCGCAGCGTAGGTCAACTTGGCGATACCCGCCCTGGCAGTGGGGTCAGGGGTTCGAGTCCCCTCAGCTCCACCAATCTAGCAGCACAAACGCCTCGATCCCATCGATGGGAATCGAGGCGTCTTCGTGTGGCGGCACCGTGGCGGCAGGGGATGTGCCAAATTTCCGAAGGCGTGGTGACTTGGAGCTGTCGGTCCCGTTGTACCTGGTCGTTACTGCCGGATCGTGTCCAGCAGCACGGCGAGCGTGTGGTCGCGGACGCCGAACCCGGCCTCGGGTTGCAACATCGCAACGCTCTCCAGGAGGTTGCGCGACTCGCTGCGAACCACTCGCTCGTAGGCCCTGGCTCCAGTGCCGTTCATGGTGCGGCGCAAGGTGTCGATCAGGGTGCTCTTCCCGGAGCCGTCCACCCCGCACACTTCAACCAGCACAACGACTCTCCTGCTCCGAATGGGTGATCAGAAGCCGCACCACCGGCTCCACGGCGGGGTCGTGGCTCGATCACGGTTGCAGTGACGCCAAGCGGCCAAGTGCACACCCGCCAACGAGAGCCAACCGATCGGAAGGGGGCCATTGTGGCCGGCACCGCGTAGGACGGCGACTCCGCCTCCGGGAAGGGTCAGCTCAGCCGTGAGAAGGGCGCGGGCGAGGTCCGGCCCGTACGGTCCAATGTGGACCCTTTCCCAATCGATGAGCACGCCGGCCCCGGCGGTGTCGATGAAGTTCTCTGGACTCGGATCGCCGTGCACCACACGGTCTTCCGAGTGGGCGACCGTGACACCGCTCAGGTGGCGGAGCAACGACGGCGGCAGCACCTTGGTCAGGTCATGGAGACTTTCACGGTACCGGTCCACCTGCTCCGCCATTGTTACGCGCTCAAGCCCGGTCTCGGTCGGTCGTGCCCTGCCCAGCCGCGCGATCGCCTCGCCGAGTCGCGTCAGGGCACGTTCCGTGTTCACGGTTGGGCTCGTCAGGTACTCGGAACAATGCATGTCCTGTCTTTCCAACGGTCGACGGCAAGCAGCGGCGCGACCGCGGTCACGATCTCCAAGCCCATGCCGAAATCCGCGAAGACCTGTTCCTGTCTTACTTCGTACTTCGATGCATCATCGTGGACGACCTGCGGGTCTTGCCCGAGCCCACTGACGCCATCGACAGCCTCCTGACTCAGCAGGCCATGCGTAAGGCGCTGCAGCAGTTGAAGCCGGAGCATCCGCCCTTAGGTAGCCCTATGCATTGCCAATAGTTGCCAAGTCTGGCAACTGATGGCAATATCTGATCTGAACCTGCGGGCAACAGTGAAAGAGGCGCGCATCATGACCGATACTCTCTCGTCTTCCACCGCTGTTACGGTCACCCGGCCCGCGGGCAACATTGGCGCTGAGATCGGCGGAGTGGACGCCAGCGGCCCGGTGAGCAACGAGACCGTCGCACGCATACGCGAGGCGTTGCTCACCCACAAAGTGGTGTTCCGACGTGACCACCACCTGGTCGTCCAGGACGACGTCGAGTTGTCCGACCGGTTCCTGCGGCGGGTGACCTCAGGCACACGCCTGTTTCCCAATGCGGTCTTGGCCCTTGGACGGACATGATCGCGCCCTTCGAGCTTGACGCCGCGGATCTGCGAAGCTCCTATGCGTCTGGTCTCAGGAAGCCCCCCGCCTGCACAATGCCGGTGACGACCATGGCGACCTCTTCACATTCTCACTGTGGCTCACAGCCTTCCTCATGGGCACCGTGGTCCGCGCGCGCGAGGTACCCGTGCGCCAACTGTCCGGAACGGCTCGCACGAGAGATCCGGGATTGATATGCGCGGGCCTGAGGACCATCGCAGCCGGCGGGATCGGCTGGACATCGCTGCTCATGTCGCTGCTGGCGACCTACTCGACCAAGACATCCGAGCTGCTCGAGGCAGGTTTCATGAACGGGTTGGAGAACCAATGACAGGCCTGAAGGCAAGCGTGGTAATCCCATACAAGCAGCGACTGCACAACATCAGGACGGTGTTCGCCTCGCTGGCCGATCAGACGATGGATCCTTCGCAGTTCGAAGTCGTCGTCGGCGCCATGGAATACGCCGAGGACTATGTCGCGGCGTGCCACGAATTCACCGACCGCATCACCGTCGTCTCTGTACTTTCGGCGGAGCCCTGGAATGTCAGCCGCGCCAGAAACCTCGCCCTGCGCCAGGCCTCCGGCGAGGTCACAGTCTTCCTTGACGCCGACATGGTCCTGCCCCCCCACTTATTGCAGAACCTGTACGACCGCTACTTCGCCGACGGCCAGAACCTGTGCGTACTCGGTCAGGCCATTGGATACAGCTGCGTCGTCGAGCACGGGCACGCCCGAGGGGTTGACAGCGGTGGCGAGCGACTTCCCTACAGCCACTACCGCGATGCCATCGCGGACCTGGAGACATCAGGGGGTGTGTGGGCCGACGACCGCTTTGTCCTGGCCAGCGTCCCGCTGCCGTGGACACTGTGCTGGTCAGGACTCGCGGCGCTGCCCACGGCCACCCTGCGCGACAACGATCTCACCTTCGACGAGGGCTTCCGCGGCTGGGGGCTGGAAGATCAGGAGTGGGGATACCGAATCCACGCGACCGGCACACCTCTGGTACCGGGGGAAAACGTATACGGCCTGCATATGCCCCACGCACGTGACACCGCGGCCGAGTCCGACAGTCACACCTCCAACAGCCGATACTTCCTGGCCAAATGGCCGACTCTCGGAACCGAGCTCTCCAGCACCTTCGGCTGGGAGCAGGCGAACATCCGGTACGCCGAAGCCCAGCGGCAAGTGACCGCGGCCGCGGTCACACCAGATCACACACTCGGCATCGCTTACGGCAAAGCCAACGGCCTCGACATGCTCATCGTCGGTGCCGTCATAGAGGCTCGCCAGCGCGTGCTCGACCCCGACATTCGGGCGCTGTTCGACGACGGCTCAACGATCGAGGTGCTCCCACTGGCAGGCCTGGCACTCCCCTATGGCGACAAGACCTTCGACGAATGCCGCATCATGCCTTCGATCTTCAGGCTCAGCGCGGAATACCGGGACCTGGTCTGCGTGGAGGCCGCGCGGGTCGCCTCAACTGTCGTGCCTTGCCCGTCGGCGGCGCCTGAGGTGGCGGCGGAATGAAAGTCGCCGTCGGGGGAGGGGAGGCGGGTCTGTCGCCCAAACGGCGACAGGACGTCTCGATCGACCCGGACACCATCGGTGACCTGCTCGGCTATGTCGTACGACGCGACGTTCTCAAAGAAGCCCTAGTCAGATGAGTGAGTGACTCAGACACCGTATGAGTCGGCCGTGGACAGACTCAGGTTGACGATGTGTCCGCCATGATGCGTTCCAGGGTGCGTTGGCCCATGCGGCTCATGGCCGGGTTGCTTTCGGCGTAGTACCAGACTGCGCCCATCGCCTGCTCGAAGGCCCACGCCTTGCCGCGCTCCCACTCGAGGTCGTCGCACCCAAGGCCGTCGTGGAGCAGCTGGCGCGGTCCAGCCTCGAACAGATGCCAGGCACCCACGAGATCCAAAGCAGGGTCAGCCGGTCCCAGGCCGCCAACGTCGATGATCCCCGCCAGGCGGCCATGGGACACGAGCACGTTGCCTGGTATTAGGTCACCATGGGTCATCACGTCACCGGCGGCTGCGCTGCGCGGCAGCCCCCGCATGACTGCCCAAGTCCGGCGAAGCCGCGCAACATCCAAGAGATGTTCGCTCTGCTCGAAGCAAGTCTCCATCCACGCATCGTGGGCTTGCAGGTCGCCTCCGCGACCTTTCCCCTTAAACGTCCGCCCGCGCGTGTCGATTGCGCGCACATCGTGGATGAACTCAGCGAGGTCGTGCGCAAACGCGACGGATTCGCCTGGATCCTCCTCTGTGGCCACAACCCCGGGCAGCCAGGTTAGCACCGACCACGGAAGGGGATAGCCCGCCCCAGGTTCACCTATCGCGACTGGCTCGGGCGTGGGAAACCGGGTCCGGCCTGCCAGCTCGCGGGCTGCTTCCGCCTCGGACTCGAGCCACCGCCGGGCTGCCCCGGCGTCCCTAGATTCTAGAGCGAACCGAGCTGCGAACTGGTTGCCAATGCGGAAGATAGCGTTGACTGTCCCCTGCGATGCGACACGTCTAATGGGCAGCCATTGCCACTCGGGGAACTGCTCGCTCACCAATTCACCCACCATTTCGAGAGACACGGTCAGCTGGTTGGCATGCATGTCCACGCCAGGAGCGTCGCAGATCCAGATCTTCGACCGCAACTTACTTCGGTTGCGACCGAGTTCCCGTGTGGCCCAACGTCGTCGACACCAGCGA
>DPJL01000340.1 GCA_003543035.1 Micromonosporaceae bacterium
TTGTTGGGCTGCACGGCCAAAGCATTTCACGAACCGTACAAGTCCGGCCGTCACCCTCGCGCCATGAGCACGATGTTGCTGACCAAAGCCCCTACCGGCTACTCCGCGCTGATCGCGGGAGATGCCCTCCTCGTCGAGGCCGCACAGCGGCTCCGCTATCGAGTGTTCGCCCAAGAACTCGGCGCACAGCTCGACCCTTCCGGCATCGATGTCGACGACTTCGATGCCTACTGCGATCACCTCATCGTTCGTGAGGACCGCACCGGTGAGGTCGTGGGCACCTATCGCCTTCTCTCGCCTCAGCGGGCCATCTGGCTCGGCCGCCGTTACGGGGACGGGGAGTTCGATCTGAGCGCCCTGACCGTGCTGCGGGACCAGCTAGTGGAAGCCGGGCGCAGCTGCGTACACCCGGATCACCGCACCGGCGCCGTGATCAACCTGATGTGGGCGGGGATCGCCAAGTACCTCGAGCGCTTCGGTTACCGCTGGCTTGGTGGCTGCGCGTCGGTGTCGCTCGCCGATGGCGGCACGCAGGCCGCGGCGGTCTGGGATCTGGTGTCCCGCAAGCACTTGTCGCCGCCCGAGCTTCGGGTCAAGCCGCACCTTCCCTGGGCGGCACCGACTCCGGACAAGCCCGGATCGTTGACAGATGTCCCGTCACTCCTGCGTGGCTACCTGCGTCTGGGTGCCTGGGTATGTGGCGAGCCCGCCTACGACCCGGCCTTCGGCTGCGCCGACTTCTTCGTGCTGCTCGGCCTTGACCGCATCAACCCCAAGTACCTACAACACTTCTTGAGCAAATGACTTCGCTTTGGCGGCCGCCGTGCCCGTGTGACGTGCGCTGTCTGCACGCCGCGCCGGCTCAGGTCGGAGCGTTCACCGCGCTGGGCCGGGCGCTCAGCGCGGCGGGTGTGCTGCTGCTGGGAACGTTGCGCCCGGCCGGTTCGGGGCGGCTGGCCCGGTCGCTGCTGCGAGCCATGGGGATCCGGTGGAGTGTCGTCGGAGCCCCACTGCGGCCAGGGTCACTGCTCGCCGGAAACCATGTGTCGTGGTTGGACATTGTGGTGATGATGGCGATCGATGACCGGATCCGGTTGGTGTCCAAGGTCGAGGTGGGCGACTGGCCGGTGATCGGGCGGATGGCCCGCGCCTCCGGCACGATCTTCGTCGACCGCTCCCGGCCGCGTTCACTGCCCGGCACTGTGGCCGAGGTGACCGCGGCGTTGCGCAAGGGTGACCTGGTACAGGTTTTTCCTGAGGGGACGACGACATGTGGGGCGCACCCAGCGCGTTGGCGGCCCGCATTCCTGCAGGCCGCCGTCGACGCGCAGGCGCCAGTGCAACGGTTCACGCTGTTGTTCAGTACTGCCGCGGCCGCCTTCGTGGAAGGTGAGAACCTGCTTCAGTCCCTGCGCCGGGTGCTTCGGGTGCGCGGGCTGAGCGTCACCGTCCTCGTGGACGAGCCGCAACGAGCCGACGCCGGGCGGCGTCAGCTGGCCTTACGCCTCTCACCCAAACGCCTCGTGGCACTGGGCGGGCGCTAGCCAAGATCTGCTCTGGCGCGGTTAAGACCAATGTCGGCGCGAGCCTTCTCTGTCATGTCCGCTGCGATGGCAAGAGCACGTTCATGGTGATTGACGGCGACCGCGAAGTCGCCGCTGAGTCGAGCGGTCTCACCGAGACCGTTGAGGATCATCGATCTTAGGTTCGGGTCCTTCGTGTCGCGAGCAACCTCCAGGGCGTCCTGATAGGAGCGGATCGCGTCATCGAGACGTCCTTCAGTTTGGCTGAGCAGGCCCAGGTTGTTGAGTACGAGTCCCTCGGTATATCGATGCCGGGTTTCGCGGGAGATCACAAGGGCCTGCTGATGGTGGTCCAGCGCGGCCTTTAGGTTTCCAGAGATCCGATGATTTTCGCCGAGATTGCTCAGGATGCGTGCCTCACCGGTGCGGTCGCCGATCCTCCGCGCGATGGCGAGGGCTCGTTCATGGTGGTCCAGTGCGGCTTCGAGGTTTCCGGTGAGTCGATAACCCTCCCCGAGATTGTTCAGGCTGAGACACTCCAGAACGAGATCGCCAAGCTCGTGGGCTAAGAAGCGGGCGCGCCGGTAATGATCGATAGCGGGCTCGTACTGACCCTTACGCCAAAGGACGAGGCCCAGATTGCCAAGGGTCCGGGCCTCAGCCAGGCGGTCGCCGTTCTCGCGGAAGAATTCGAGAACGTATTGGCAGTGTTCGAGGGCCTCGTCATACTGACCCGTCCGCTCGCAGATCACACCTATGTTGCCCCTGCTGCGGGCCTCGCCGGCGCGATCACCGAGCTGGCTGAACAGTTTCCGGGCTTGCTGATAGTGATCGAGGGCCGCGCTGGAATTGCCTAGCAGCCACCAGTTTGCTCCTAGATAGTTGAGTGCGGTGGCCTCGCCCGCAAGATCGCCCATGGCCTGGCACTCGCGAATCGCATTAGCATGAAGCAACAGCGCGTCGCCGTTGTGTCCGGTGGCCTCCAGGTACCGGAACAAAGTCCGTGATAGATCTCTCGCGCAGGTGGGCGAAGCGGACACGGAGTGGGCAGCGCAAGCCAACAGGTTCGGCCGCTCGGTTGCCAGCCAGGCCTTGGCCGCCGTGAAGTCGGCGAAGGAGCGGTGAACCGTCTCAGGCGGCGGAAAGGAAGGCCTGCGGCTCTTCTCAGCCGGATAAAGCATGTCCATCGCCACCGACGCTGTGTATTGGTACTGCGCGTAGAGGCGGGGCAGCGCTCGATCGTCGTCAGCCAGGCTGCGGGCATAATCGCGCAGCAAGTCATGCATGCCAAATCGGTTCTCGGCGGGGTCACTCAGCTCGAGCAGGCTGGCCTCGCAGAGTTCGCTCATCAACTTCTCGGTGGTCTTCAGATCGGCGCCGAGCAGAGCCGCGGCCGCGTAGATGTCCTGCTCGTCGCCTGGATGCAGGCCGAGCAACCGAAACGCTTGTGCGGCGGCCGGGGTGAGGTGCTTGTATGACCAAGACATCACAGCCTTGATCGCGGTCAGGTCGTCACTATCGCTGGTCTTGAGGGCCTCGAGCCGGTTGGCTCTGAGCGCGTTCGTGAAGTCGTTCAACTTTCCGCGATGCACGCAGAGGAACGATGCAGCGGCGATGCGCAGGGTCAGTGGCAGATAGGCACATTCCTTTGCGAGCTCGGATAGTCCAGAGCCGTCGGCGTTGAGGGCGGCACCGCCGAGAAAGCTACTGAGCAAAGCGACCGCTTCTTTACCTGGCAGCCGGTCGAGTTGGATAGGCACCGCACCGTCACTGGCCATCAAGCCGGCAAGGCTGTTGCGACTGGTCACGACCGCCATACAGCCGGGAAAGCCAGGCAGGAGTGGCCTCACTTGGGGCTCGTCAAGCGCATTGTCAAGAACGATCAGGATGGCGCGTCCATTCAGGTGCTCCTGATACATCGCCGCCAGAGCGTCGGCGTCCGCCGGGATCTGCGATGGGTCAACGCCGAGGTTGAGCAACAGTTTGTTCAACGCCATGGTGGTCGTCAGCGGATGCTCAGGAGAGAAGCCATGGAGGTTGACGTACAAGTATCCGTCTTCAAATGCGCGGCGGGCCTTCGCGGAGTGTGCCCAGTGCACGGCCAGAGCTGTCTTGCCGACACCACCCGTCCCGGAGACCGCGGAGATCACCACGGTTGAGGCGCGGCGATGAGCTCTTAGCTGCGCATCCAATCTGGACAGCGCCTCGGCTCGCCCGGTGAAGTGCCGGACATTTCCTGGTAGACCCCGTAGAGGCAGTCGCGGTTCTTCGCGGCCCTCGGTGAGGAGCACCCGGACGTCATCCAGCGCATGCCGGTGTACCTCCGGCAGGTTCATCTCCGTAAGAGCTAGAAGCGCATAGAACTTATCCTCATAGGAGTCGTCTTCTGCCGAGCTGCTGGCGAGCTGCGGAAGGTGCTCGCCCTTAAGCCAGTAATACAACGTCGCGGGAGCCACGCCGATCTTCGCGGCGAGTTTGGTGACGTTCAAACCCTGACTCCTGATGTGGCTTTTCAGCCATGCGCCCAGCTGACGTGGGGAGGAGATGGCCTCGATGTCGGCAAGGGACCTTGGCTTTGCCGAGTGTGAATCTGTGGCCAACGCAGCCTCCCCAAGCTGATCCACGCGTTTCCAAACCTTTCCAACCACAGATTGGAACACACGGTCAAGCCTCACAAACTATCCATGTCTCGCGGACAAGGGAATGAATCCGGATGAATGGAGGAAATGTGAAGGTAGCAAGGAAAGTAGGCCGTGTGGCAACGGTGGCCGGAGCTGCGGTATTCGCCATCGCTCTGACGGCCACCTCGGCCAGCGCGCACTTCGTCACTGTCAGCCATGGCGAAGACTGGGGCTGGCTCGCTAACAACCACCGGCAGGTCGGTGTCTGTGATCGGGAAGCCGATGGGAACGGCGTGAGGGTCGAGTATCGGACCGCCGCAGGTGCCGTGGACCATATCGGAGATGCAGACGGCAGCGGTGGAGGCTGCTGGACCGAGGACGCCGTCGGCGGATCGTGGGTGACGAGCTTCAGGATCTGCGAGGCCAACAACGGCTGTAGCGCCTGGAAGAACTCCTAACCCGTAACTCATGCCCCAAGACCTCCACCAAACGGGGGGAGGTCTTGGGCAACACGGGTTTATCCAAGCGGCTCGAACGCGTTCACGACCGTGGTCGCGCGTGACTCGTGCTTGGCATACGCGTTCGGATAGGCCGAGATCTGGACGGCTTGTGCCGCCGCGGTCAGCGACATGTTCTCCCAGTCGAGCTTTATGAGCTTGGCGAAGAACTTCTCGGCCTGGTAGGCCGGGCGCATCAGATTCGCCACCGTACCCCAGCCTGAGCTGGGCCGTTGCTGGAAGACGCCGACCGAATCGTGGTCGACGCTGGTGCCCTCATGTGGGTATTTCAGTGACTCCGGCACCGCCTGGCTGGCGTTGTTGTGCAGATTGCTCTCTTGCATCGCGGTAGCCACGCCAATGATCAGCGCTCGCTTGGGCAGCCCGAGCGACCGGCCAACCTCGACGATGATCGCGGCATTATTCATCTGCACCACGCTGAGGCCCGCCACCGGAGCCGGTGGCCCGGTGGGTGTGGGGCTGGGGGAGGGCGATGGCGAGGCCGATGGGCTCGCGGTGGTCCGATCCAGGGAGCGGCTGAGCTCCTGCTCGGACAGGGATCGATCTTCCATACCGGCCAGATCGGTGGTGGTGGGGGTTTCGATGGGGGAAGCAAGTCCGCTGGTAGTCAGTATCGCGGCACTGCCGACAAGGCTGGCCGCGAGGAGCAGCCTGGGTAAGTGGCCCGCCGATCTGGCGGTGATCCTATGTCGGCCATGACTATTACGACGTCGTCGACGATGTGCTCCGGGGGAAAGCATTTGACGAATCTAGGCAGATGCTTGTGGGGGTGCCCACACAAATTGTGTGACGTGTACTACTTTCGTGTGTAAGCCCAGCTCAGCAACTATCAGGAAGCATTCAGCCAAGGCACAGCAAACCGGAAGCCGGCCGGGGTTAGATGGAGGGCATGGCTGAGGCGAACCTGCTTGTGGTCGAGGACGACCCGAATATCTTGGAGCTGCTGTCGGCGAGCCTGCGTTTCGCTGGGTTCGAGGTTAGGGCGGCCACCAGCGGCAGCGCGGCATTGGCGGCGGCCCTGGAGCGGCGGCCCGATCTTGTGGTGCTCGATGTGATGCTGCCCGACGTGGACGGCTTCGAGGTGATCAAGCGACTGCGGGCCGATGGTGATCGGGTGCCGGTGGTCTTCCTGACCGCTCGCGACGGGACAGACGACAAGATCAGAGGTCTGACCCTCGGCGGAGACGACTATGTCACCAAGCCATTCAGTCTCGAGGAGCTGACCGCTCGCATTCGCGCCGTGCTGCGCCGGACCACCGGCGAGGCCGCGACGCCAAAGCTCGCCTTCGCCGATCTGGAGCTCGACGAGGAGACGCACGAGGTGCATCGCGGCGGCAACCTGGTCCAGCTTTCGCCGACCGAGTTCAAGCTGTTGCGCTACCTCATGCACAACCCGAACAGGGTGCTCAGCAAGGCGCAAATCCTCGACCACGTATGGAATTACGACTTCCGCGGCGATGACAACATCGTCGAGAGCTACATCTCCTATCTGCGGCGCAAGGTGGACAATGTCCAACCACGACTGATCCAGACTCTGCGCGGCGTGGGCTACGTGCTCCGCAAGCCGGTCTCATGAAGCTGAGCCACCAGCCGCTTCGCGTCAAGCTCGTGGCGCTGGTGCTGCTCCTCCTCACTTTTGCCATCGCTCTTATTGGCGTGGCAAGCAATCTGGCGATGAGTACGTATCTCACCGGCAAGGTCGATGCCGACCTGGCCGGTGCAGCCAAAGAGCTGCAGGAGACGTTGCCACAGCTCAATCCGCAGCAGCTCCCGCTACCGAGCGACTACGTGGTGATCCTGCCGACGGACGACGATCTGTGGCCCGCCATGAGCTACTTCAAGCTCCCGAAGGACGCTCTGCCGGTCTTCGTTGAGAAGACCGACGAGCTGAAGAATTCGGTTGGTCAATATCGCACCGTTCGGGCGCAAGACGGCAAGCACAGCTGGCGGGTGATCATCTCCGCGCTGCCCGGCGGTCAAGTCTTCCTTGTCGCGAAGAGTCTGTCCGATGTGGAGGGTGTGAAGAATCGCGTTTTCTGGACCACAGTCTACGGCGGGCTGTCCGTTCTCGTCCTCGCCGCCACTCTCGGCACCGAGCTGGTGCGGCGCAGTCTCCGTCCACTCACGATGATCGAAAAGACCGCCGGCGCCATCGCTGGAGGAGATTTGACCAGACGAGTACCGGATCCAGAAGCCGCCGAGCCCGAGCCGAAGACCGAGGTCGGCTCGCTCGCCCGCTCGCTGAACACGATGCTCGCCCAGATCGAGCACGCCTTCACCGCCCAGGCGGCGTCGGAAACCGCGGCCCGCTCCGCCGAGTTGGCGGCTCGCGACGCGGCGGAGGCGGCCCAGGTCTCCGAAGCCCGCGCGCGCCGGTCCGAAGAGAAGATGCGCCAATTCGTGGCGGATGCGTCGCACGAGTTGCGTACGCCGTTGACCACGATCCGCGGCTTCGCCGAGCTGTATAGGCAAGGAGCTGTGCGTTCCACGGAGGAGACGGCCTCGCTCGTGAAACGGATCGAGGACGAGGCCCGGCGGATGGGCCTGCTCGTCGAGGATCTGCTGTTGCTCGCACGGATGGATCAGGAGCGGCCCCTGCGGCCGATGCCGGTGGAGTTGCGAGTGCTGGCAATCGAAGCGGTGCAAGCGGCTCAGGTGCTCGCGCCCGATCGGCGCATCGACCTGATAGTGGCCCAAGATTCGGGCGAGCTCGTCGTAGTTGGCGATGACGAAAGGCTGCGCCAAATCATCAACAACCTGATGGGGAATGCGTTGGCGCACACCCCGGCCGGGTCTCCGATCGAGCTTCGGCTTCGCCGTGAGGGTCACGAGGCTGTGCTCGAGGTCGCTGATCGCGGTCCAGGGCTCGCGCCGGATCAATCAGAGCGAGTATTTGAACGTTTCTATCGAGCCGATTCGGTGCGCACCCGGCGTGCCGACGGTCACGTGAGCACAGGTTTAGGCCTCGCCATCGTGGCAGCTTTGGTGGCCGCGCATGAAGGGACCGTTGAAGTGGATAGTGTTCCGGGCGAGGGAGCGACCTTCCGCGTGCGGCTCCCACTCGCCCCCGAAGAGCCCATCGACGCACCTTGATCATCGTGATCCACGACTCACAGGCGACTTACAGACCAAACGCAGATTGAAGTAAGCAATCCAGGGAAGACTTAGGGACATGAGCGAGATCGATAAGCCAGCGAATCAGTCTCCAGACGAGAGCGGCAAGCCAGCAGATGCGGCGCCTGCCTCAGCTGAAGGCACGCCATGGTCTGGGACAAGCGCGGCACCGGTCTGGCAGCCGGCGGGCGATCCCACAGCATCGCCCGGCGCGGCGGCCTCCTCCCCGGCCGCCGAGCACCGGTCTGACGAATCGTCGGCGGCCTATGAGCGGCCCGCGACCGGCGATCCGGCGGGCGTTTTCAATGCGCCGGCAAGCAATGTGCCGGCTGAGGCATACGCAGCGTCCGCGAGTGACGACGCGGCCCGGGCCTATCAACAGGCGACGACCGGCAGCCCGGCTGGGGCCAACGAGCGCACGGCTTGGCAGCGCCCGGAAGAGGCGGCGGTGTCAGGCAGTGCGACGGCCACGCCAGTTGGCGCTGCCGGTGGGCCGGGCGCAGCGGGGACGCCGAGCGGAGGTGATGGCGAGCCGGTCACGCGAATCCAGTCAGAGCAGCCGGTGTATCCGGGCTATGTCGCCGGACAGGCCGGGCCTTATGCGGTACCCCCCACAGGACAGGCTTGGACACCACCCGCGAGTAACCCGAAAAAGGTGCCCACCGCGGTGAAATTTGTGGCCGGTGGCGTGGCGGCGGTGTTGCTGGCTCTCTGCTCCGGAGTGACCGGCGCGGTGCTGGCTACCGCCATCGCCGACAAGGGCTCCTTCTCTTTGCCGGTTTCCACCGACACCGCACCGATAGTCGACCGTTCCACGCTCTCCGGCGTCGCGGCCAAAACTCAGCCCAGCGTGGTGAACATCGCGTCTGGTCAAGGCGAGGGCTCCGGCGTCATCCTCACCGAGGACGGCTACATCCTTACCAACAACCATGTCGTCGAGTCAGCATCCGGCGGCACCGTGACCGTCACGCTCTCGAATGGCAAGAAGGTAAAAGCGAAAGTCGTCGGCACCGATCCGAGAACCGACCTGGCGGTCATCAAGGCCGACGCGACTGGGCTGACGAAGGCGACACTCGGTGACAGCAACCGCGTGGCGGTTGGTGACACTGTGCTTGCCATCGGCAGCCCGCTCGGCCTGCAGGGCTCGGTGACCAGTGGCATCATCAGCGCCAAGGATCGGACCATCCAAGCTGGACAGACGTCCACGTCACTGTCCGGCCTGCTGCAAACCGACGCGCCGATCAACCCGGGCAACTCCGGTGGCGCGCTGGTAAACACCAACGGTGACGTGATCGGCATCAACACCGCCATCGCCACCAGTGGTAATGGAGAAGGCAACATCGGTGTCGGATTCGCCATCCCGAGCAACAAGGCCAAGCAGGTAGCCGAACAGCTGATCAACGGGCAGAAGGTAAGCCACCCGTTCCTCGGTGTTTCGGTCACGGCTGAGGAGACCGGCGGCGCGAAGATCGGCACCATCTCGCCGAACAGTCCTGCCGCGGCCGCAGGCCTGAAGGAAGGCGACGTCATCACCAAGTTCGGCGATCGGGTAGTCAACGACTCAGACGACTTGGTTTCGGCGGTCCAATCGGGCACCGTCGGTCAGAAGGTGACGGTGGAGTTCAGCCGAAATGGTGAGACGCAGACCGCAACCGTGACGCTTGGGGAAGCGTCTTAAGCGGTAAGCGCACACGACCTGTGCCTCCTCCCCATAGGGCGGCCGGGCGGGGGGGGCCCGCGGGGGGGGGGCCGCCGCCGCCCCCCCCCC
>DPJL01000236.1 GCA_003543035.1 Micromonosporaceae bacterium
GTGCCGTTGGCGACCTCACCCGACAGGTTCACGGTGTAGGTCTGGATGATGTTGTCGGCACTGCCACCACTGCGGTTGTGCAGCAGGTAGGCGCTGCCATCCGGAGCGATCAGGTTCACGATCAGGTCGCCCTTGTACGTGTGCACAATGTTGACCGCGACCGTGGAAGACGACGTGCCGTTACCCGAGCAACCGGCGATCACGATGTCGCTGAACACCGTGGTGTTGTCCGGAATGGCGACGTCGGTGCCGTTCGTGCCGGAACACGACCCGCCCACCGGGTTGACCGTCCAGCTGAAGTTGGCCGAGCCGGAAAGACCCGCACCGGTTGCCGTGATCGTCACGTTCGACGTGCCGGCGGTGGTGGGGGTACCAGTGACCTGACCCGTGCTGGAGTTGATGGACAGACCAGCGGGCAGGCCCGAGGCCGACCAGGTGTACGGCGGCGTGCCACCGCTCGCGCTGTTGTTCAGCGTGACCGCTGTCCCGACCGTGCTGGCCTGGTTACCCGGGTTCGCCACGACCGGAGCACCCGGGGTGCCGCAATACTGCGACTCCTTGCCGATCGCGCGGTAAACGCAGTCGGCGTACTCGGACAGCAGCAGGATGGCACCCTTGTTGCGCGCGGTTTGCGAGGCGATCTGCTCATCGGGCGGGTAGAAACCGCCGCCACCGAACTGGGTCGGGTAGAGCTCGAATACGTAGGCGAAGATGTTCTGGTTGTTGTACAGCCAGTCGACGCTCACACCGTCTGCGATGTAAAGATCACTGGCCTGCTCCGGCGTGTAGTCGTTGCCGTCGGCGTTGTTGGCCATCTGCTGGCCGATCGTCTTGAACGTGTTGTTCACGTCGACGGTCATGTCCGCGCCAGTGTCGGCCGTCTTGTAGCCATAGGGCCAGAGAATCAACTCGGAGTACGAGTGGATGTCAATGGCGACCTTGATCTGCTGCACCCCGCCGACCCTTCGGCTGAGCACGAAGTCGCGCAGACGCTGCAACTCGGGTGACGAGAAGGCGGACGGGCCGCGGTAGGTCTCCGAGCCGGTGCTCCCACTCGAACCACCGCAGCAACCCCACTGGTAGGCCCAGTTGCGGTTGAGGTCGGTGCCCACATTGGACGAACCCGCGTTCGGCTGACGGTTCTTACGCCACGACCGGTACGAGCCGGTGGCGATGTCATAGGACGAACCGTCCGGGTTGAACATCGGGATGATCCAGAACTCCCGGCCGTTGACCAGGTTGGTGATGCGCGAGTCCGATCCGTAGGAGTTGGTCAGCAGGTTGGCGATGTACAGCGCCTGCTCGGTGGTCAGGTGCTCACGCGCGTGCTGGTTGGCGAAGAAGAGGATCTCCGGCTCGTTCTCGTCGGTCGCCACGTTGTCCGAAATCTTTACGCCCCAGATGGTCCGGCCCTCATACGAGGTGCCGATGTTGAACTTCTGGGCGATGGATCCGTGGTCGGCGACGATCTGGTTGAGCTCGGCGTTGGTCTCCGCCTCGTTGTGGTACATCGAATCAGCCGGTGGGAAGTCGTTGATGACGACGTCCTGCGTGCCGACTGCCGCCGGCGCCGGAACCAGCTCGACCTTGAAGCCGAGCCCGAGGATCTGCTTGACCTCAGCACGGGTCGCGCTGATGTAAAGCATTCCGTGCTCGCTGTAGTCGATTGCCGCCCCGGTGCGAGCTACAGCGTTGCGATCGGCGAACGTCTTCGGGCCGACGACCCGATATTGCGCTGACGTTGCGCCGGCCGCGTCCGGATCAGTGGGGGCACCGGTGGCCGGTCCGGTCAGGACCAGCGCGGCACCGACCGCCAGCGCGGAGATGAGAATCGCGACTTGTCGTCGCATGCGAGCCTCCCAGGTGGGGGTTGAGTAAGCGCCACCAGGAAAACATCGAATTCATGGTCATTTCAATATGTAGATACCTAACGATCGCAGGATGGTCATCTGTTATAGATGACCATCCTGTAATCGCGTCGCTACTGTCGAGTGATCTTTACGTCATCGACGCCGGCCTCGACGAGGCTTGCGCCCGAGGCGTCCGCGGCTGAAACCAGAATGCGGACGGACTGACCGGCGTATGCCGATATGTTCCACGTGCCGGTGGCCCAGGCGCCGTTGCGGTTGGTTGCCGCGCCCGCCTGAGTGAACAGCACCGTCGTCCCTCCATTGTGGACGATGCTGACCCGGAAGAAGTCGGCGCTCGACGAGTTGCTGCCGTGCGCCAGGTACCAGGACATCGAGACGTTGAGCGTGCCGCTGGCCGGCAACGTCACCGCGGGCGAGCGGATGCTCGTCGTCCCGCCGTCGATGTCGAATGCACCCGCACCTGTTCCGGCGAGCCGGCCGGTCACCAGGTCATTGACTCCGCTGACCGTGGTACCAAGCTGCTTGGCCCCACTGGACGTGGTGGCCTCCGGGTCCCCGCGCTCCCACTGGCCCGTGGTGGCGGTGTCGGTGCCGTTCGGGTTGACCGTCCAGCCGGTCGCGGTTTCGAAGGTGTCGGACCAGACCGTGGTCGGCGGAGTGCCACCGCAGTACTGGGCCTCCTTGCCGATCGCGCGGTAGACGCAGTCGGCGTATTCGGAGAGCATCAGGAATGCGGCGCGATTGCGCTGGGTCTGCGGCGCGATCTGCTCGTCCGGCGGGTAGAAGCCAGGGCTGCCACCAGCCGGGAAAAGCTCAAAGGTGTACGAGAAGATGCCCTGGTTGTTGAACATCCAGTCGATGATCACACCGTCGGCGATATACAGATCGCTGGCCTGCTCCGGCGTGTAGTTGTTGGTGTTGGCCATCTGCTGGCCGATGGTGGCGAAGGTGTTGCGCTGATCCACCGTCATGTCCGAGCCGGTGTCTGCCGTCTTGTAGCCGTAGGGCCACAGGATCAGCTCGGAGTAGGTGTGGATGTCCACGTTGACCTTGATCTGCTGCACGCCGCCGATTCGTCTACTTAGGACGAAGTCGCGCAGCCTGGCCGCCTCAGGGGCGGAGAAGGCCGACGGGCCGCGGTAGGTCTCCGAACCCGTGCTGCCGCTGGAGCCGCCACAGCAACCCCATTGATAGGCCCAGTTTCGGTTCAGGTCGGTACCCACATTGGTGGAGCCCGAGTTGGGCTGGCGGTTCTTACGCCACGACCGGTAGGAGCCGGTCGCGATGTCGTATTCGACGCCGTCCGGGTTGATCATCGGGATGATCCAGAACTCCCGGCTGTTCACCAGATTCGTGATCTGCGACGTGGATCCGTACTCATTGGTGAGAATGTTCGCCAGGTACAGAGCCTGCTCCGTCGTCAGATGCTCACGCGCGTGCTGGTTGGCGTTGAACAGGATCTCCGGCTCGTTCTCGTCGGTGGCCACGTTGTCGGAGATCTTGAGGCCGTAGATGGTCCGGCCTTCATATGAGGTGCCGATGCTGAATCGCTGCGCGATCGAGCCGTGATCGGCCACGATCTGGTTGATCTCGGCATTCGTCTCGGCGTGGTTGTGGAAGCCCGAGTCGGCCGGCGGGAAGTCGTTGATGACAACATCCTGCGTCCCGGCCGCGGGCGGCGGGACGAGTTCGAGCGTGAAGCCGAGCCCGGTGATCTGCTTGGCCTCGGCCCGGGTGGCGGTGATGTGCAGGACGCCGTGCTCGCTGTAATCGATCGCCGCGCCGGTCCGGGCGACCGCGTTGCGATCGGCGAAGGTCTTGGGGCCGATGACCCGGTACTGCGCTGATCCTGAATCGATCTCGCCAGGGGCGCTGGTGGCCGGGCCGGCCAGCACGAACGCCGCCGCGACCGCCAGGGCGGAGATGAGGACTGCGACTTTCGGTCGTCGCATCGGAGCCTCCTAGGGGGTACTCCTCGGGGGTGTGAGGAGGCTCTCAGCGCAGCACCAAATTCATGGTCATATCAATAAATCGATCAATGTCTTTAATGGGAGGTAAACTCGTCGGCGATGAAGCTGGTACTGGATCTGCACGAGATATTCAACAAGGGCCGCGATATCGAGAAGGCCCTAAACGACATCATCGCTCAAGCGGTCGCCGCCAAGGCGCCCATGATCGAGATCATCCCGGGTAAGGGATCCGGCGCGTTGAAGAAGCACGTGCTGCGTTTCCTGGACCAGAAGGAGATCAAGGCGCTCTACCATCGCGTGGAGAAGGACTCCAAGAACTTCGGGCGGTTGTTTGTCCACTTCCGGTGGGCGAAGCCCGGCCGGAAGCGATAGCACAGTAAGTGGGGTGGCCATCGCCTTCGGCGATGGTGCAGGATGTGGCGGTGCCGTCCTCCACCTCGCTTTCGTCTATCCGCGCCGACGCCATAGCCCGGCGGGATCGCGGCGACCTCAACAGCGCCCGCGCCCTGCTGGAGAGGGCGTTGGAAGCGGCCACCATGACCTCGGGTGAAGACCACCCCGAGGTGCTCATCACCGCCCATCTGCTGGCCAAACTGCACCGCCAGGCCGGCGATCTGTCCGGCGCGCGGCGAGTCCTGGAGAACGCCCTTTACGCGGGGTCGCACCGGCACGGTGACGACCATCCGATGCTGCTCTCCATCTCCTTCGACCTCGCCGAGATCGCTGACGAGCTCGGCAACAGGCATGAGGCGCGCAAGCACTACACCAGGATCGCGCGATTCGGCCCCGGCGCCCCGGGCTTCGATCAGCAGCAGGTGCAAGCGGCTCGGGCATGGCTTGGGCCGAGCGCACCTGCGGCGGCACCGATCCAGGGCCAGCCCGTGACGCTGCCCGCACCCGAGCCGATCATCGCGCCGCCGCCGTTCACTCCTGCGCCAGTCAGTCCGGCGCCCGAGCCGGTCACCGAGCCGATAGTCGCTACCCC
>DPJL01000179.1:0-4244 GCA_003543035.1 Micromonosporaceae bacterium
TGCTCGGCAAGCTCGAGCTGGCGTATCGCGTGATCGATGTGGCCGCGGGAGACCTCGGCTCGTCGGCCGCCCGCAAATACGACATCGAAGCGTGGGTCCCGTCGCAAGGCAAGTATCGCGAGGTCACCTCGGCGTCGAATTGCACCACCTTCCAGGCGCGGCGGCTGAACGTACGCCACCGCCCTATTGATTCAGTTGACGGGAAGCCACAAATTCTTGCCACGCTCAACGGCACTCTCGCGACCACCCGCATGATCGTGGCGATCCTGGAACAGCACCAGCAGCCGGACGGCTCGGTGCGCATTCCCAAGGCGCTACAGCCCTACCTCGGTGGACGTGACGTTCTTGAGCCTGCCTAAATTAATCGCCACCGATCTGGACGGCACCATCGTCCGCTCCGACGAAACGGTCAGCGGGTTCACCCACTCCGTTTTTGACCAGGTGCGCGCGGCCGGGATCCCCATTGTCGGGGCGACCGGCCGCGGCCCCCGGCTGGAGTCGCTCAGCCGGATCGACCTTCCACACGCCGATCTGCTGGTGCTCGGTGGCGGCGGTCGCGTCCTTGATCTTCGTGAGCCCGGCCCGCCCAGAGTGCTCAGAGATGCCCGTGTCCCCGGCAGCGTGATCGCGAGCCTGGTCGCCAAACTCGAAGACCAGCTCGGCCCGATCAAGCTGCTGCTCGAGGTACTCGACGGCGAGCGCGAACCGCTCTGGGGTGACGAAGTCGACGACTGGCCCTACCCGGATGATCTCGTGATCCAGGATCGGGCGACCTCGCTCTCCCACGACGTCATCAAGGCTTTCGTCCGTACCTCAGACAGCGACGCCGATGCGTTGCTGGCGGCGGCCATCGACATCGTTCCGGCCGACGTTGTCGCCTTCACCCACTCCGGCCTGGGCTGGGTCGAGATCACACCGCCCAATGTGGACAAAGGAACGGGTCTGGCGATCGTTGCCGCCGAGCTTGGGGTGGATCCGGCCGAGGTGCTGGTCTTCGGGGACATGCCCAATGACATCCCGATGTTCAAGTGGGCCGGCTGGCGACGAGTCGCGGTGGAGAATGCCCACCCGGCCCTGATGGCGCTCGCCGATGAGATAACTCTCTCCAACGAGCGCGACGGAGTCGCCGTCTACCTGAGCAACATGCTCAAGCAGGCTTAGAGGTACTGACCCGGAGTCCTGCCGGACTCGGCCGGGATCGTGCCACCGAGGCCGGGTGGAAGCGCCGGACGGCTGCGCATCTGCTCAAGCTGCATCCGGGCGGCCATCTGCTGCGCGACCAGCGCTGCCTGGATGCCGTGGAAGAGCCCTTCCAGCCAGCCGACCAGCTGAGCATGCGCGATCCGCAACTCGGACTCGCTGGGCGTGGTCTCCTCGGTGAAGTCGATCGAGATCCGCTCGAGCTCGTCGCGCAACTCGGGAGCGAGCCCGTCCTCGAGCTCGGTGATCGACCGGCGGTGGATCTCCACCAGGCGCTGGCGGCCCTTCTCATCCAGCGGCGCCGAGCGCACCTCCTCAAGCAGCTGCTTGATCATCGTGCCGATCCGCATGACCTTGGCCGGCTGCTCGATCAGCCGAGACGGATCATCGTCGCGGTCGCTTACAGCACCAATGGGCGTGCCATCCGGTCCGACAACGACCACGGTTTTCTCCTCAGACTGCTCGGTCACCCACCCATCCTACTGAGAGGGCAGCCCATTGACGTTGGGGCCTGGACACGGTAGACAGCCACAGTGGCCGTATTGACGGCTCGCCTTTTGCCGGGAAGGGTGAACGCGTGGCACTGGACAGAGTGGACGGACTTGATCGTCGGCGCGTCCTCGGGATGCTCGCCGGCGTCGGTGCGGCCGGGCTGACCGGCGGACTATCCGCCTGCACCGCGACCCCTGGCACTGAGGCACCGAAGAGCACAGTCCGGCTCGGTTTGCTGGTCCCGGCAACGGGAGCGAACAAGGCCATCGGGGCGGATCTGGAGAAGGGATTCCGGCTCTACCTCGATATGAACGGCGGCAAGATGAGCGGCCACCTGATCGATCTGGTGGTCGAGGATGAGGGCGACACCATCGCCTCCGGCACTGCCGCCCTGAAAGCGTTGCACGAGAAGAATGTTGCGGCCATTACCGGCGTCGCCAACCCGGATCTGCTGCCCTCCATTCGTGATGCCATTGAGAAGAGTCAGATCCCCCTGCTCGCCGCGCACGGATCTTCGGCCGACATGAGTAGCGCCGTCTACATCTGGCGGACGGCCTTCATCAACAATGAGCCTGGGCGAGCGGTCGGCCTGCACCTGAAGAGTCGTCCCGGCGGCAAGAAGGTCGGCCTCATCGGCCTGCAGGACAACTTCACCAAGGACGTGATGGCCGGGCTGGAGAAGGAGCACAGCAACGTCACCGACCCGGTGTGGATTGCGGCGACAACCAAGCCCGATCAGGCCAACCTGCGACCGAAGATCGACGAGCTGCTCCAGCTCTCCCCTGATGTGATCTTCTGCTCGCTGCCCACCAGCTACATAGTGCCGTTCCTGCAGGCATTGCGGGCGGCCGGCGGTAAGCAGGACGTCTTCGCTCCGGGCCTGGTCTCCGAGACCCTGCCGGCCGATCAGTTCAAGGCGGCGGAAGGCCTCTACACCGCCACGCAATACTCCAGCGACCTGAACAACCCGTCGAACAGGGCCTTCTCGGCTCAGTTCCAGTCGCGTCATCAGGGCTCGCCGACCTCCTTCGCGGTCGCCGCTTACGACGCCGCTGCCGTGCTGGATGGCGCGATCGCCCTCTGCGGCGACGACTCGATCAGCCCGCTGCGGATCAACCAGGAAATCCCGAATGTGGGACAGGTGATCAGCCCGCGCGGCAACTGGCAGTTCAACCAGGGCCGGTCGCCGCAGCAGAAGTGGTATCTGCGTCAGATCCGGCCCGACGGCCCGATCTGGTCAAACGTCCTCATCGGAGATCTGGCCACGCTTGGTTAAGGTCTATTCTTCTCGTCGTGCAGCTTGACGACGTTGACCAGCGCATAATCGCCGCCTTGATGAGCGATGCCCGCACCACGTATGCGGATATCGGCTTGGCGGTGTCGCTGTCGGCTCCGGCGGTGAAGCGGCGGGTTGACCGGCTGCGGTCAGTGGGCGTGATCAAGGGCTTCACCGCGGTGGTCGATCCGAAGGCGGTCGGCTGGACCACCGAGGCGTTCGTCGAGCTTTTCTGCACCGGAAGAACCACCCCGGCGCAGATCACGATGGCCACCCGGCGGCACCCTGAGGTGGTCGGCGCCTACACGGTCTCAGGCGAGGCCGACGCCCTGGTCCACCTGCGCGCCGCCGACATTCAGCACCTCGAGCAGGTGCTCGAGCGGTTGCGGGCCGAGCCGTTCATTACCTCCACCCGCAGCATGATCGTCTTATCTCGGCTCGGCGACTGACGCAACCACGGACCGTTACCCCGCGTCCAACCGCGCATGAAACCTGCCGTTGCTCTTCTCACTGCGTTTGCGCTGGTGGGCTGTACCCAGACGGGTGTCGATACGACCAGCCCAGCACCCGCGTTGAAGTTGGTTTCCTACAGCTCCTGTGACGATCTGTTGTCGAGTGTTCGCGAGGCCGCCAAGAAGAGTGTCGGCCCCTGGGGCTTCACCAATGGTGGTCGCCACTGGTTCTCCGGTGGCATCGAAGACAATCGCGCGGTGGCTCCGGCCGCTCCCGCGGAGGCCGCCGGAAAGGGCGCCCCGGTTCAGGGGCAGGACTATTCCGGCACCAACACCCACACCGCAGGCGTCGATGAGCCCGATCTGGTGAAGACCGACGGCAAGCGCATCGTCGTCGTCATCGGCAACTCGCTGCACATCATTGACGCGGCCACGCGACGTGAGACCAGCCGCCTGCCGCTGGAGTCCGGCGCTTTCCAGTTGCTTCTGCATGGCGACCGGGCGCTTGTGCTCAGCCACGGCAACAGCAAGATCATCCCGTTTGATGCGCCGAGTGACAGCAGACTGTCCGCTCCCGGCTGGTTCCAGCCCACCACCCACCTTCAGCTGATCGACCTCAACGGCACCCCGAAGATCAGCGGCGACTTCAAGATCGAAGCCGGTCTGGTGGATGCCCGTCAGGTAGGTGGGATGGCCCGGGTGATCGTGCGCAACACCCCGCAGATCGCCTTCCCTCAGTGGCGCGAAGGCGCCAAGGACGAGCAGCGACTGGCCGACAACCGGGCCATCATCGACAGGACGTCGATTGAGAGTTGGCTGCCGTC
>DPJL01000179.1:4644-5341 GCA_003543035.1 Micromonosporaceae bacterium
CCGGACACGTTCAGCGGCAGCTCATTGGTGACCCTGCTCAGCTTCGACCTCGGCAAGGGCTCCCTCGGCGAGGGCGACCCGACCGCGCTCTTCGCCGATGGCGACACCGTCTACGGCAGCGGCCCCAATCTCTACATCGCGCACGACCAGCGCTGGCGTGGCTGGCGAGGCCCGGAGGTTTGGGGCGGCGACGTAACCCTCAAGGACGTGACCGAGGTCTTCCAGTTCGACGTGACGGCACCGAAGCCCGCATACGTGGCAGGCGGAAGTTTCCCGGGCTGGCTGCTCAACCAGTATTCGCTGAGCGAACACGATGGGGTGCTGCGAGCCGCGACCACGAACACGGCTCCTTGGCAGAGCCCGGAGAAGAGCTCGTCAACGGTGTACGCACTGCGCCGCGACGGCGGCACGTTGAAGCAGATCGGCTCGGTTGGCGGGCTGGGCAAGGGGGAGCGGATCTACGCGGTGCGCTTCGTCGGGCCGGTGGGATTCGTGGTCACCTACCGCCAGGTTGACCCGCTCTACACGATCAACCTCTGCGATCCCCGCAACCCGAAGATCGTGGGAGAGCTGAAGATCCCGGGCTACAGCGCCTATCTGCACCCGGTCAGCAGCTCTCGGCTTATCGGCGTCGGGCAGGATGCGACCGAGCAGGGGCGGGTAACCGGTACTCAGATATCGCTGTTTGATGTGGGAA
>DPJL01000043.1 GCA_003543035.1 Micromonosporaceae bacterium
AAGCGCCGGCCATGCGCCAGAAGTGAAATCGAACAAGCTGTCCTCCCCGCACCACCGCTGTAGCGAGTGGTGAGCGCCGGAGTCTGTATCACCGAGCGCGCCACCTGCTGCGGCGTCCCGTCCGTCCACGGCACCCCGAAGGGCATGAATTCAGGATCATGAACACCTGCAGCCGCCACATCCGCAAGGGTGGCCAACTCCTCGCCGGTAGGCAAGCGCAACTCAAGATCGGGGGTGGTGAGCCGGAGGTCGAGCAACGGCCAATGGTCGATCAACATAGGTGTCAATTTCACCAGCTGTGCGGGTCGAGCGAGCCATTTTCATCGACCCAGCCGAGTGGACATATTGCGATCCACCGAGAGGCCAATCTGACCGGTGCGGAACCTTATATCAGGCATGCTGTTTCCCGTACGAATGGTCGGACTCTTGACGGGCGCACGCCCGCGTAGCCCTCGCTCCCGCGCCGGACTCGGCGCGGCTTTTGTGCTGCTCGGCCTGATCAGCGCAGTAGAGCTGGCAGATGGGTCTCCGGTCAGGTATGTGGGCCTGATGGCGACCGTGCCATTCCTCGCCGCCGTGTTCACGTCATGGCGCGAAGTGATCGTCGCGGGTGCTTTCGCCACCGCGGTGGGGACGGTCTTCGCGATCCTCGGGGAAAGCGGCGACTTCTCCCCGTACATCAATGTCACCGCGATCGGCCTGGCCACCGCGATCGCGGCCTCGGTGGCTGTGGTGCGCCAACGTCAGGCGGAACGAATAGCCGAGCTGTCCAAGCTGGCGAGGATCGCGCAACAGGCCGTTCTGCGCCCGCTCGGCCCCAAAGTAGGCAGTCTCGCCGTGGCCGGCCGCTACATTTCCGCCACCGCCGCCGCTGATATCGGCGGTGATCTCTATGAAGCGCTCGACACGCCGTACGGCGTGCGGATGATCATTGGAGACGTGCGCGGTAAAGGGCTCGACGCGGTCCGCACTGCCAGCATCGTGCTCGGCTCATATCGCCATGTCGCGTATGAGCGGGCAGACCTTCGTGCCGTGGTCGCGGATCTCGACCGGGCAGTCGCCCGCAGCGTGGGCGAGGAAGACTTCGTCACCGCGTGCCTTGTCGAGGAACGTGGCGGCACCTTGACGATCGTCAACTGCGGCCATCCGTCGCCGATCCTGCTGCGGCGCGGGGAGGTCATCACCCTCGACCCGCCGTCACCTGCCCCGCCCCTGGGTTTCATGCCCGTGGTCCGGACTCGGGTGGAGCGGCTGGAGCCGGGGGACCGCCTGCTCATGCTCACCGATGGCCTGGCCGAGGCTCGCCGCGACGGGACCTTCTTCCCGATCGCCGACCGCGCTTGGCGACTGCTAGGCCACGGGACCGTCGGCGACGGCCTCGCCTCGGTGGAGGCGGCACTTCAGGAATGGGTGCAGTACCGGCTGGATGATGACATCGCGCTGATCCTGATGGAGTACACCGGACCGCTCCAGCCGTCGCCCACGCCGATGCCCAGCTGGGAAGTGGGCAGCACCGCCTGAGCCCCGAAATTGAGCGCCTCAAGCGGAGAGGCTGCCGGGCCGGCGCACTGTGACGGTAATCATCGGCATCAGCGTTCGGGCACGATGGCGCCCGATATAGCGCTGCGGATAACTGGGTTCGAAGAACAGTGAGTACAGCTTCTCGATCATCGTCGTCTCCTAGGCCGGGGGGTTACGCCTGTTCACTCGAAAGAACGAGAGGTCAACTCCGTCGGTAACGCGAAACGGCGTGGTGGCTTGCTTTTGTCCGATTTGCCCGCCTGTGAGCAACTCAATAGGCTGAACCGCTTGCGAAGGTTACTGGCCAGTAATAGAGTCCGAAACTACTGGGTAGTAACCAGCGGAGGCGAAGAGATGACGCACTACCAGAGCAACCTGCGGGACCTTGAGTTTGACCTGTTCGAGGTCTTCGACATACCTTTCGGCACGGGCCCCTACGCCGACGTCGACGCTGACACCGCACGCAGTGTGCTGGGTGAGATCGACCGGATGGCGCGCACCGATCTGGCGGCGAGCTTTGCCGATGCCGACCGCAGGCCCCCGGTCTATGACCCGGCCACCTACCAAGTGACCATGCCCGAGAGCTTCAAGCAGTCCTACCACACCTGGATGGACGCGGAGTTCTGGCGTTTCGCCCTGCCCGGTGAGCTCGGCGGCACCCCCGCCCCGCACGCCTTCATCTGGGCCTTCGCCGAGCTCGTGCTCGGGTCGAATGCGCCGGTCTGGATGTACGGCTCGGGACCTTCCTTCGCCCACGTGCTGCACGTTGAGGGCACGCCGGAGCAGAAGGAGTGGGCGAAGCTGTTCGTCGAGCGCAAGTGGGGCTCCACGATGGTTCTGACCGAGCCGGATGCAGGCTCGGATGTGGGCGCCGGCCGTACCAGGGCGATCGCGCAACCCGACGGCTCATGGCACATCGAGGGCGTCAAGCGCTTCATCACCTCGGGTGAACACGACATGACCGAGAACATCATCCACTACGTGCTTGCCCGCCCCGAGGGCGCTGGGCCAGGTACCAAGGGATTGTCTCTGTTCGTGGTGCCGAAGGTTCACTTCGACCCGAAGACCGGCGAGCTCGGTGAGCGCAACGGCGTCTTCGCCACGAACGTCGAGCACAAGATGGGCATCAAGGCTTCGACCACCTGCGAGATGACCTTTGGCGGGCACGGCACACCGGCCAAGGGCTGGCTTGTCGGCGACGTGCACGAGGGCATCCGGCAGATGTTCCTCATCATCGAGAATGCGCGGATGCTGGTTGGTACCAAGGCAATCGCCACGCTGTCGACCGGTTACCTCAACGCTCTGAACTACGCCAAGGAGCGCGTGCAGGGCGCGGACATGTTGCAGATGACGGACAAGGCCGCGCCTCGGGTCACCATTACGCATCACCCTGACGTACGCCGCTCGCTGCTGCTGCAGAAGTCCTATTCGGAGGGTCTGCGCGCACTCGTTGTCTACACGGCACTTTGGCACGACAAGGCCAACCTGGCGCTGGCCGAGGGTGACGAGAAGGCCGCCAAGGCGGCGACGAAGGTCAACGATCTGCTGCTGCCGCTCGTCAAGGGCTGCGGCTCGGAGCGGGCGTTCGAGTTGCTCGGATCCGAAGCGCTGCAAACCTTTGGCGGCTCCGGCTTCCTACAGGACTACCCGATCGAGCAGTACGTACGGGACGCCAAGATTGACTCGCTCTACGAGGGCACCACGGCGATCCAGAGCTTGGATCTGCTCTTCCGCAAGATCGTGCGGGACAACGGCCGGTCGCTCATGACCGTGGCCGGGCAGATTCAGGAGTTCATCGACCAGAGTGAAGGCGCCGACGCCGACGGTCTGCTCAAGGAGGAGCGGGCTCAGCTCGCCCTCGCCCTGGGCGACCTGCAGAACATGCTCGGCACCATCACCGGCTGGCTTGCCGAGTCGCAGGGCGATGACCCGAAGGCGCTCTACAAGGTCGGCCTGCACTCGCGTCGCCTGCTGCTGGCTCTCGGCGACCTGGTCGTCGGCTGGCTGCTGCTGCGCCGGGCGCAGGTGGCACTAGAGGCATTGGGTGCCGAGTCGAAGGATTCCACGTTCTACGCAGGGGTTGTGGCGAGCGCACGGTTCTTCTCGCGCGAGGTGCTGCCCCGGCTCGGCTCGGACCGCCGCATCATCGAGCTGGCTTCGCTCGACGCCATGGACGTGCCCGAGGAAGCCTTCTAGGTATTACCACG
>DPJL01000192.1 GCA_003543035.1 Micromonosporaceae bacterium
TGTCTACGACGAACCCGGCTCGGGCCGGATCTTGCCGCGGGCCGCCTACCTGTCGGGCAATGTACGGAACAAGTTGGACGCCGCGCGGCTCGCCGCCGCCGAAGACTCCAAATACGACGCGAACGTCGAAGCGCTTGCGCGAGTGCTTCCGCCGGATCTGACGCCGGCCGAGATCCGCGCCAAGATGGGCGCCGGGTGGATCGAACCGAAGTATGTGCAGCAGTTCCTCCGCGAGATTCTTCGCGACCCGACACTGACAGTGCGGCGCAAACATGGCACCAACTGGGAGGTGAAGTCCGACCGCAAGAGAACCACCGCCACCAACACCGAGTGGGGTATCCGCGAACGCGGCGCCGTCGATCTGGCCGAGGACATCCCGTCGCAGCGGCCCATCCAGATCTCGGTGGACGACAAGCTCAGCCAGGCGAAGACCGAAGCGGCGCAGGCGAAGGCTCGCGAGATCGCCGACCGGTTCGAGACGTGGGCATGGGAAGACCCCACCCGAGCGCGGGAACTTCAGGACACCTACAACCGGCTGTTCAACTCGCTGGTCCTGCGCTCCTACGACGGCGCCGAAATGTCGCTGCCCGGCCTGTCACGAGAAGGCTTCTACCCTTACCCGCACCGGTACGCCGCCATCTCCCGCATCATCAACGAGCCGTCCGTCGGTCTGTGGCACGAGGTGGGTGCCGGAAAAACCACCGTGATGATCATCGGTGGGATGGAGATGCGCCGCCTTGGCCTGGTGCAAAAGCCGGCCTATGTCGTGCCCAACCACATGCTCGACCAGTTCACCGGCGAGTTCCTGGAACGCTACCCGCAGGCTCGGGTGTTGGCGATCGGCTCCGACGATCTGAAGAACGACAAGGATGGCTCCAAGCGGCGCGAGATCATCGCCCGGGCCGCCACGGGCGACTGGGATGCGGTCATCCTCACGCAGGGCGCGTTCAAGCGGATCCCCGTATCAGCCGAGACCGAGAAGGACTACCTGGAGGCGCAGGTGGAACCCCTGCGCCGATCCGCCGCGAGACGGCGGGCCGCGGTCGAGCAGGAGATTCGCGCTCGGCCCGAGGCTGCACGCATGAGCGAGAAGGAGATCAACGAACTCGTCTTCGAGGTGCTGGGCAAAGACAAAACCGTCAAGGAGCTTGAGGGGCAGGTCGAGAAGGCCGAGGAGCGGATAGCGGAGCACCTCGGGAAGATGGAGGCCGACCGGGATCCGGGCCTGACCTGGGAGCAGACCGGGATCGACTACCTGTTCGTGGATGAGGCACACACGTACAAGAACCTTCATACAGAGTCCTCGATTCAGGGCATGGGCATCCCCGGCAGCCAGATCGCCACCGACCTGCATATGAAGCTGCATCAGCTGCGCTCCCGCTACGACCGGGTTGCGACCCTCGCCACGGCGACACCGATCGCGAACTCGGTGGCCGAGGCCTACACGATGCTGCGCTATGTGCGGCCCGACCTTCTCGAAGACATGGGCATCGACACGTTCGACGACTTCGCCGCGAACTTCGGCGAGGTGGTGTCCCGGCTGGAGGTCGCACCCACAGGCGGGCTGCGGCAGCATTCGCGGTTCGCCCGGTTCGTCAACATCCCCGAGCTACTACGCGCCTGGCTGGTCGCCTCCGACGTGAAAACCGCCGACGACCTGAAAGGCATCGTCAAGGTCCCCGAGCTCGCCGAGCGGGTTGACGCCGACGGCCGGCGGACGCGGTCGCCGGAAATCGATGTCACGCCACCCAGCGAGGAACTCAAGAACCTCATGGCCTCCCTGGTGGAGCGGGCCATGCACATCCCGTACCCGCCCGAAAAGGGCGGCGACAACATGCTGAAGATCACCGGCGAGGGGCGGGCCGCCGCACTCGACCTGGCGATGCTGGGCGGCAGCACACATGAGCCGCAGAAACTGGACAGGGCGGCTGACCGGATCGCAGGCATTTATGCCGACAACAAGGACCGCGTCTACACCGACCGCGACGGCAAACCGTCCGGCGACACCGGCGCGCTGCAACTCGTGTTCTCCGACATCGGCACACCTGGCGGCAGGAAAGCGAAGCGGGCCAAGGGAAAGGCTGCCGAAGCCGTCGGCGGACAGCCGATGCTGACCGAGGACCAGACGGGCTACTTCCCCGAGGACGTGGACCTGACGGACTTCAACGCCTACGACGCGCTGCGCGACAAACTCGTCGCCCGCGGCATCCCACGGCAGAAAATCCGGTTCATCCACGAGGCGAAAACCGACCAGGAAAAAGCAGAACTGTTCGCCGCAGCCCGCGACGGCCGGATCGCCGTCCTGGTCGGCTCCACAGCCAAGATGGGCGTCGGAACCAACGTCCAGGACCGTGCGGTCGCCCTGCACCACCTGGATGCCCCGTGGCGTCCGGCTGACGTGCAGCAGCGCGAGGGCCGCATCGTCCGGCAGGGCAACAAGAACCCTGAAGTTCAGATCATCCGCTACGTCACCGAACAGTCCTTCGACGCCTACATTTGGCAGGCCATCACCACCAAGGGCATGTTCATCAACCAGATCATGCGCGGCCGGGCCGATGTGCGTGAAATGGAGGACGTCGGAGACTTCGCCCTGTCGGCGGCTGAGGTAACCGCGTTGGGCACGGGCAACCGTTGGCTCATCGAACACGCCGACGCGAAAGCCGACCTGACCCGGCTGCAACGCGCACTGCACAACCATGAAGCGGATCAGCGCAACATCGCCCGGCAGATCGCCACCGGCGAGATCGAGATCACCGGATCGCAACAACTCATCACCAACCTCGACCAGGCCATCGCCAAGCGGGTCGACACCCGCGGCGACAACTTCCACATGACCCTGGACAACATCGCCTACGACAGCCGTCCCGACGCACAGGAAAGCCTGCGGCAACACCTGCGGCGCATAGCCCGCGGCTTGGACAGGGACCCGGAGACGATCGGGGAGTTCGCCGGGTTCCCGCTACGCGCTACCCGGTGGGACGACGGTGTCGAAGTTGAGCTCGCTGGCGTACCCGGCGCGACAATCCTCGTCGGCAAGTCCGAAATCCAGTCCGGCGACATCATCGGCAAGCTACAGACCCCACTGGGCAACATGGAAAGGTTCCGCGCCCGGCACGTCGCCCGAGTCGCCGAGACCCGCCAAGACATCGAATCGCTGCGGTCCCGGCTCGGCAAACCGTTCCGCGACACCGACGCACTCAAAGCCGCACGGGACCGCTTCGAACACGTCGATGCGCAACTCAAAGCAGAAATCGCCACCAGCGGCAAAACCCAAGAGCCGCAGGGCCCTGCCGCCCGGCAAGCCGCCGCCATCGCTGCCATCCGCGGTCGGCTCGACGCCGGTGAAGGGTTCAAAGGCATCGGCGAGCTGACTGCATGGCTTGAGGCCGACCCGGAACTCGCCGACGAGGTACCGGACGACGCCGGACCAAAATGGGGCGTCCTGTCGCCACGCGGGCAACTGGTTGTCCACAAGGACCCGCGCGGCGGCTACCGCATCAGCATTCCGCGCACGATGGAGACTTCCAAGGCCTTGGCGGACCTGCAGACCCAAACGGCCGCTAAAAAGCTCGCCGAGATCCTCGAAAACTCGGGCATCCCCTGGAACACCGGCACCGACCTAACCAAGTGGCGCGCGCCTGATGGCGCAGACGCCGCCGAGGTGATTTTCCGGCTACGCGGCGAGCACCGCGAGCTCGACAAGAACAGTGTCTGGAAGGACGCCGCCAAACGGGCAGAGGTCAAACGGCGCACACCGGAACGGCTCTGGGGGCCGCTGCTTGAAGGCCAATACAGGAGCGATGGCTTGGGCCTGGGTAGCCTTGCCCGCCTCGACCCGGAGCACCGGGAGGCAATCCTCGCAATCCTGCAAAGCGGCCAAGACCCCGACAGCGACCTGGCAACCGCCGCACGGCTACGCGAATACGGCCTGGCCGACGGCCGCAGCTACGAATCGCAACTCTTCGCGCTCGGCGCCGCCGCACGGTTGGAGCAGGACTACCGGCAGCGTGTCCCGCAACCGCTCGACAGGGTCCGCAAGCAGTTCGAAAAGGACTTCGACCGGCTTAGAAACAGCCCGCGTGAGAAGGCCCAAATCGACCAGATCCTCGCCGGCGCCGACGCGAGCGGCGACCTGATGACGGCGGCGGCCAAGCTGCGGGCGCTGGCCGACGAACTCGGGAAAGACCGCTACGGGTCATACGGCCGCCAAACGGTCATAGATGTCGCGGGCAGCCTCGCCGACGTGCTCACAAGGCGTGCCGAACTGGGCCAGTTCGACGGCTGGTCCGAGGCGGAACTAAGGGCGCTGTTGGCACAACGGGGATTGCCGACCGATGGCGACCCGGCGACCCTCAAAGCCCGGCTCCTCGCCGCAGGTGTTTCTGTGGCTGCGCCAACGACACCGGAACAGCTCGACACTGCTGGGCGGGAACTGGTCGGGGCGCGTGCTGTGCTCGACGCGCTTTCGTTCACCCGCACATCCGCCGTGCGGACCCTGCTCGCCGCATTCGACCGTGGCGGCTCGGCGGATCCGTCCTATGAGGACATCGTGAGGTTCGCCCGGGCCGCGGGCACAGACACCCACCCGGGCGGGGAAGAGCTGAAGCACTGGGCGCTCCACACGCCCGAGGGCTTGAGTAAGTGGGCTACCAAACCAAAGCCGTGGACGGCGCTGTACAGGTTCCTGCTTGAGAAGATGGACGGGAACGAGGTACTCGCGAAGCTGACTGCGAGCCGCTGGTTCATCGACCACTTCGGGTACGCGTCGGGGTCCGACATCCATCGCGTCAAGTCGGGTAAGCCGCCACGTGGCAAAGTGATCGGGCCTGGCTGAGCGCAGCGTGCCGCGGGTGCCATATTGGATGGCCTGCGGTTGAATGATAGAGTCACACCAGCGTTCCATGAGTGTGTTTGAAGCCCGCCTAGTGCGGGCTTTCGCCGTCTCTGAAGCCTTGTCCTGCCCCGATCGGTTCCTTTTTCCTTGAGGGGGTGGGGCATGCCTCGTAATGACGACGACTTCGTGACAGTTGAGGAACTGCCCGAGCTTTTGCGGTCCTTCGGCGTCCTCCCGGGCCAGCAGCGCACGGTGCCCGCCAGTGGGGCACGGTCGGTGCTGTCCGCGTTTGAACGGCACGGTACCCACAATCAGAAGGACCACGGCCGCCGGAAGGGGTTCGGGTTCGACGCCCCGGCAACCGATGTGGCGCAAGTCCATGACCGGTTGCTCAAAGGCGAGAAGGTCCGCGCCGACCCGTCGATCATGGACGATCTGATGGAGCGGATCAAAGAGTCGGGCGAGTTGTTCAACTTCGCTCGGCTGAATGTGTCCGGCAAGGGCAACGGGAACCTGTTCCAGCGGCACCTGCGTGACCGGCCCCGCGAAACCATGCCGCAGCTGCCGACCGAGACCGGCGCCGACATGGACCAGTTCATGGACTTCCTGAAAGCCAAGGGTGTCGGCTTCGAGTTCGGCACCATCGACCCGCGCAAACTCGTTGCGTCGCAGTCGGAACTGTCCGGGCCGAAGGTCGCCAAGCTGTACGGGTTCATGCGCGAGGACGGCTGGAAACCGGGCGGCACCATGATCATCTCGCGCGACGGTGCCGTGATCGATGGGCACCACCGCTGGGCAGGCGCAGCAGCTGCAAGTATTGCGCGCGGCGGTACAATGGAAGTGACAGTGATGAAGATCGACGCCGACCTTGACGACATCCTCGGCACGGACGAAAACCCGGACGGGATCGTCATGGACTTTGCGAAGTTCGAATCACTGGATACCGACAGGGAGGCGTGAGATGCCCAAACTTGAAGGCTTCAAGCCCTTGGAGATGAGCGAAAACCCGCCGGGAGTCCCCAAGCCCAGGGACGCGTCATCGGTGTACCTGAAGAACCCCGAGACCGGCGAGGGTTTCTGGGTCACCCACGGCGTCACCGACAAGGCTGACGGCATCACGGACGCCGACTTCAACTTCCCCCCCGACGTGGACTAGGCCAATCACCCCAACGCCCGTCTGATCCGCAACTGCGCCACAAACTGACCACACGTAAGGGCATCGCGTAGGCGGTGCCCTCATTGCATACCTAAGGCCCGCACGGCGCGGGCTCCCATTCACACTCTTTGGGAGCTCGTTGTCGCGCGGGCCTCTTTTTTTGTGCCCGCATCCATCGAGGAGGGCCGATGTATACCCGTGCCTACACGTCCACAAAGGACGACCTGATGGCCGAGGCCTTCGGTACGCGGATCTACTTCAACGCGTCAACCTCCACCTTGGCCCGCGACGGGATGAGCCTGCGCCCGGAGCGCTGGAAGCTCGAAAACTACCACCGTGCCGGTGGCACGGTCCTGTGGGCACACAAGCACGACATGCCCGCGATCGGCTCCGGTGAGGGAAAGACCGATACGCGCCGCCTGCGCATCGGCGTGGTCTTCGACCAGGAGGACCCTTTCGCGAAGGCGGTCGAATCGAAGGTCAGGCGCAAGTTCATTCGCGGCAGCTCCGTCGACTGGGATTTCGTCACAGCCGACGGAGAGGTGATCAATAACAAACGTGCCTTCCTGCCAACGCTGGCAAGGGACGCGTTCTACGACCTGTCGGAGATGTCCATCGTCAACGTCCCTTCCGATCCGCACGCCGTTTCCGAACGGAACTGGCGTGCCTTGCAGGCGCTGGATCCCGGCCTGACCGATCTGTATGAGGCTCAGGAGCGGTGGGACTCCGACGTAACCGAACCCGAACTGCGCCGTGCGCTCATCGACTACTGCGAACGGCTGGGACTGGACCTGCGGTACATCCGCGCGGCGGCCACCAAGAAGGACGGATACAGCGGCGACGTCTCCGACGCTGAGACCGAAGGCGACGACGAACTCGAACTGTCCGAAAAGGACGAAGACGAGGACGAAGAGTCGGACGACACGAATCTTGTGCGCCGCTCCCAGCTTCCCGAACTGCTCCGCGCCCACGGCATAGAACCCAACACCCCGGCACCCACCCGATTCTTGCCAACACTGTCCACAGTGGACGAACACGCCGCCCAAACCATCCTCAGCGCCTTCGCCATCCACCGCTAACACCAAAACCCAACCAGCGAAACCACCAACCCCGTGAGGCCCAAGCCACACGGGGTTCATTCATTCCCCACTTCCCAGGCCAAAGCCGGGACCAACACCGCCTGCGCCCGCAGCGGTACCACTCGACGCTACGTGCCCGGTGCCCGTGGCTATCTCAACGAGGGAGCAAAAATGACCGAACAGGTCACCCTTGAGGCGCTCGCGGTAGACATCCGGCAGCGCCTCGACGCCATGCAGGACGAGCAGAACGAACGCCTGTCCGACGAGGCACTCACCCGCTCGATCCAAACCAACCTGGAGACATTCCTCCAGTCGCCGGACGGCGCCGAGTACGTGCGCAAAGTCCGGTGGGGCGCACAGACGGCCGCCGAACTAGTCGGCACCAAATACGCCCGCATGGGCCTGGACCGCACCGACATCGAACTGCTGCACAACATCATGACCGCTGCGCAGGAGTCCGGCATCAACAGGCGCGGCCCGTCGGAGGAACTGACTCGGACGTTCGAGGCCATCTCGTCAGGCCACTACCAGTCGACGGCGCTCGCCCGCGCCGACGACGAACGCGCCCTGGAGCGGATGCGCCGTGACGGGAAGCTGGACCAGGTCGGCTACGAGCGGGCCATCCGTGCGATGGACACCGCCGAATCGGGGTTCGGCTCGCAGCTCATCGGCGCACAGTATGTCGGCGAGCTGTGGGAGGCGGCACGCAAGGAGTCGCGGGTGTTCGGGCTCATCGACTCGATCGAGCTGACGGAGAACACCACGTACATCCCGGTCGAGGTCGACATTCCCGAGATGTTGTTCGTCGGTGAATCGACGTCGCCTACGGCGTCGGACTACACGACAAGTAAGACCGGCTCGCAGCGGATTCAGCTTACTCCGAGCAAATTCATCATCCACCAGATCTTCTCGGGCGAAATGGAAGAAGATAGTATAATTCCGTATTTGCCCTTCTTGCGCCGTCAGGCCGGGCTGTCGATGGAGTACTACTCGGATTCACTGGTGGTCAACGGCGACACGACCAACGCTGGCACTGGCAACATCAACCTCGACGACGCGGATCCCGCTGATACCAAACACTATTTGGCTCAGGATGGTTTGCGGCACGCGTGGATCGTCGACAACACCAACAACGAAATCAACGCTGCGGGTGGGGTCACGTGGGGGCAACTGTCCAAGCTACGCGGTCTGATGATCGACGACACCAACTTCCACGACTGGGGCCACCCAACCATGGAGAAGGACCTGGTGTACCTGTCCGACCCGCGCACCGCAGACGCGATCAGCCAGCTCGACGAGGTACTCACCGTCGACAAATACGGCACCAACGCCACCGTTCTCAACGGCGAGGTGTCCCGCATTGGACGGCATCCGCACATCGCCACGATCGCGATGAAACTGACGGAGGCCGACGGCAAGCTCTCCACCACCGGATCGAACAACGTCAAAGGCCAGACGATGGCGTTCAACCCGCGCGGTGTGAAGGCTGGCTGGCGCCGGCGGGTAGTTTTCGAGACCGAGCGCCTCCCAGGCAGAGATCAGACTCGATTGATTTGGTCCCTTCGCCTGGCCGTTGGCCGTTTTAGTCCGACTGGGGCAGCGAGCGGCATTGAATGGGCCGCCGGGGTGCGCAACATTACCCTTCCATAGCAGTAGATTCCTCGATGTCTACAGCGGCGTAC
>DPJL01000404.1 GCA_003543035.1 Micromonosporaceae bacterium
CGCGCCTAACATCGCGTCTTCGAAAAGCGGCGCTCCCATTGGGAGCGCCGCTTTTTTGGCTATAGGTCTTTGCCGAAGCTGCGCACCCCGGACTCATCCCGATAGTGGCCGAAGTCGGGGATCCGCTGATAGCCCAAGGCTTGATACAGCGCGATCGCCTCCGGCTGACCGATCCCAGTTTCCAGAATCAAACGCTGGCGCCCATGCGCTCGGGCATCTTCTTCGATAGCCGACATGATCTGCCGGGCCAGCCCCAGGCCACGTGACTTCTCCGCCACAAAGACCCGCTTGACTTCGCCGATGTCTTCAGACTTCTGGTGACTGCGCCAGGCCGCACAGGCCAACGGCTCGCCATCCAGGTAGGCCACGAAGAACCCACCATCCGGCGGGTCGAATTCCACCGCCGCGATCGGGGTGCCGTCCGACTCGCCATAGCGCTCTTTGAGGTCGGCCATCAGATCGGCGATAAGCCGCTGTGCCACCGGTGCGCCATAGCGCGTCGGCTTGATCTCAATCTCCACGCACTAGACCTTAAAGTGATCCCAACCGGGCGGTCCGGCCCAGGGTTGCCCATCGACGGTTACGTCACTGCCTTGCGCCACGCGCCCGATCACGCGCCAACCGGACGGGAGTGGTTTGTCCGGTGGGAAGGTCGCGGCGAGTGCGTGATCATCACCACCGGCGAGCAGCCACTGATAAGGATCAACGCCCAGGGCCAGGGCGGCGTCGCGCATTTGTTCTGGTACCAGGAAAGCCTCTTTTTGCACGTCAATGCCAACCTGGCTGGCCGTGCAGAGATGGCCGAGGTCGCCGAGCAGCCCATCGGATACATCGATCATTGAGGTGGCTCCGGCCCGGGCGGCTGCAGGGCCGTAGGCGTAGGGGACATCCGGCTTCCGATACGCATCGACGAGGATCTTAGGCGTCCGGAAGCCTCGTGACAGCACGGTATATCCGGCCGCGGCAAATCCAGTGCGCCCAGCGAGCGCGACGACATCGCCAGGGCGAGCGCCTTTGCGCAGCACCGGGGCGACGCCCTGCATATCGCCGAGCGCGGTCACCGCGATGGTCAGGGTGGGGCTCGCGGTCATGTCCCCGCCGACCACGCTGGCTCCCACCAGGCTCGCCTCCGCGGCCAGCCCTTCGGCGAGCTGCTCCACCCATCCGGCAGTCACATTCGGCGGGATGCACAGACCTACCAGCAGCGCAGTTGCCGTGCCGCCCATGGCAGCGATGTCGGCCATATTCGCCGCGGCAGCGCGCCGGCCGATGTCGATAGCCTCGGCCCAATCCCGCCTGAAGTGCCGCCCCTCGACCAGAACATCGGTGGAGGCAACCACCCGGCCGTTGGAGGCGGCGACCAGTGCGGCGTCGTCTCCCGGCCCCAACAGAACAGCCGGGCCGGGGCTGCCCAGCCTGGCGATGACCCGTGAGATCAGCTCAAACTCGCCAGTCTGCGAGATGCTCAACGACTCTCCCTGGTGAGGTGAGGTACTTTCAACGACGTGGTCCACGCCTATATCTTGATTCAGACCGCGGTCGGCGGCTCCGTCGACGTGGCCGGAGCGATTCGTGCCATCGAAGGCGTGCTCCGAGTCGACGCAGTCACCGGCCCTTATGACGTGATCGCCATGGTTGAGGCGCGCAGCGTGGACGACCTTGGGAAGCTGTTGCTGTCGCAGATACAGCAGATCCCGAACATCACCCGCACTCTGACTTGCCCCATCATTCACCTGTGAACAACGATCAAGCAGCCCGTTCGGCGAGGCGACTGGCCACGGCGGTCGCGTTGCCCCTTGCTGTGGTCGCCGGATTCATCGCGTTCCAAACCCTCAAACCCGCGCCGGCCCCAACTGCCAGCCCTAGCCCGTCGCCAAGAGTGATGACCACCGCGCCGGTCGAGATCGCCGCGGTCAAGCTCGACGAACGCCAGGCGCTCGTGTGCCGGGCCTTCCTGTCGAAGCTGCCCGAGCGGGTCCGTGAGCTGGATCGCCGTCAGGTGACCGGCGGCCACGAGCAGAATGCCGCGTTCGGCGACCCCGCGCTCACCCTTGCCTGCGGTGGAAGCCCGCTAAGCTTCGACCCAGCGGACGTTGTCTATCCGATCAACGGGGTTTGCTGGCACGCCAACAAAGCCGGCACCGTGTGGACGACGGTGGACCGCGAGGTCCCGATCACACTCACCCTGCCCGCCGAGCTGGCCGGGGCGGGCAGCGGACAGTGGGCAGGGGCCTTCTCCCCAACCGTCACCGCTTCGGTGCTTTCCAGCCCCACCAAACCCAGCGGCTGCCGTTAAACCCCGTCGATCTTGGAGTTGTGGTGGGAAGACACGCCGGATTTGAGTGTGTCGTCCCCACCACAACTCCAAGATCGACGGCGGGCTAATGCAGGCCTGAACCGCGTCGCAAAGCTGTGCGAATCAAGCGAGACACCAGTTTCGGGTAGTCCAGACCGCTAGCGGCCCACATCCGCGGGAACATCGACGTCGAGGTGAATCCGGGCATCGTGTTGATCTCGTTGAGATACACGTCCAGTGAAGGGGTGACGAAGAAGTCGACCCTGGCAAGGCCGGCGCAGTCGATCGCGGTGAAGGTCCGGGTCGCGAGCTCCTGCACCTTTGCGGTCACGTGATCCGGCAGCGACGCCGGGATGTCGTATTCGCAATCCTCGCCGAGATATTTCGCCTCGAAGTCGTAGAACTCGTGGCCCCCGGCCACCACTCGCACCTCTGCGAGCACGCTCGCCTCCGGTGCCCCCCCGGCCTCGCCTTCAATCACTCCGCACTCGATTTCGCGGCCCACGATCGCGGCCTCCACGAGCACCTTCGGGTCGATCGCTCGCGCCTTGGCGACGGCCGCGTCCAGGTCGGCCCAGTCCTTGACTTTGCTGATGCCGTAAGAGGATCCGGCGCGTGACGGCTTCACAAAGACCGGCAGCCCGAGCCGTTCCTTGTCCGCATCGGAGAGCTCCTGCCCGGCTCGCAGCACGGCATAGGGCCCGGTCAGAATCCCCTCGGCGGCGGCCAGCTTCTTGGTGAACTCTTTGTCCATCGCGGCGGCAGAGGCGAAAACATTGGCTCCCACATAGGGAATCCCGGCCATCTCCAGCAGACCCTGAATCGTGCCGTCCTCGCCATAGGCGCCGTGCAGGGCGGGGAAGACCACATCGACACCAGCGAGCGCAGAGACGCCGTCAGCCGGGTCCAGAACAACCAGCTCCTGGCGTGTCGGGTCGGCGGGGAGTGTGATGGCGGTCCCGGAGGTGACTTCCGGCAGCGACCGCCCCGCGATGGCCAGCGACGCGGGGTCGCCGGAGGTGAGCACCCAGCTGCCTGCACGTGTGATGCCCACCGGCACCACCTCGAATTCCGCCGGGTCTAAAGCGCCGAGGATGCTGCCCGCGCTGACACAGGAAATCGCGTGTTCGGTGCTGCGCCCGCCGAAAACCACGGCGACGCGGATCTTTTCACTCACGGGCCGACCCTACCGTGCGTGGCGGTGCGTGAAGGCAACCGGAGCTGCCGCGCCCAGTTGTGAGGGTTCCGGGAAGGTTTCGCGGGCATGCTCGCGGGTCGCCTGGGACGCCGTAACATCGCGCAGCGTGACCCTCTCGCACGCATCCGGCTCTGGATCGCTCTCTTCCTGGTCGGTCTCTCCTCAGCGGTGTGACCGCATTTCCCCTGGTCGCCGAAGTCCGCTGGGTCGCCACCCTGCCCCTGCCCGGCTTCGCCGCCGAATGGATCAACCACGTCAAGGCCGGTCTCGAAGCCGCACCACCGTTTCTGCACTACGGCACCGACTGGCTCGCCTTCGCGCACATCGTGATCGGGCTCGCCTTCATCGGCCCCTATCGCGATCCCGTTCGCAATATCTGGGTCATCCAGTGGGCGATGCTCTGTTGCATTGCCGTCATCCCGTTGGCTCTGATCGCCGGCCCGATCCGCGGCATCCCTTTCTGGTGGCAGCTCATCGACATCTCGTTCGGGGTGTTCGGCATCATTCCTTTGTGGATAGTCCACCGCAAAATCAAAACCCTCATGTCGGACGCCCGCGGTGGTCAAGATCGTCACCCGGGACGGACCTAGAGCAGCGCGGTGGTGCGGGGAATGCAGCTTGTTCCCCACCTCGCGGCTCGCGGTTCGCCGCTCATCCGCCGATCTTGGAGGGTGACCACCGCGGACAGGACGGCGTCGCGGGAGGGGCGATCTTGACCACCGCGCGCATCCGACCAATGCTTTTGCCTTTGTGGCCAAGATCTCGAAGCTCCGCCTACTGCATCGTGATCCACATCCCTTGTGCGGTCAGGAAGCGGCGGGGTGGGTTAGGAGCAGGGGGATCCGTTGAGGGTGAAGGACTCGGGGGCGGGGTTGGGGCCGGAGCCAGGCTTGCCGAGGAAGCCGAAGGTCGCCGACCGGCCGGGCTGAATGCGCTTGTTCCAAGGGGCGTTGACGGCGGTGACCATCGCGCCCGACTGCGTGAGCGATGCGCCCCACTCCTGCTCGGCGGACTGTCCACTCAGGAATGACCAACGCAGCTGCCAGCCGTCGATCGGAGTGGATCCGGTGTTGGTGACGGTCACCTGAGCCAGGAAACCGCCCGGCCATTGAGCATGCCGGGTGTAGCGCACGCGGCATGCGTCAGACAGAGAGAGCGGCTCGGCGAGGAAAGATGCGACCCAGGCGAGCGGGGAGTTCCAGTTAATCGTCAACTCGTTGGTGGACCACGACTCGATGTCGTCGAGGTAGCAGAACTGGCCTACACAGCCGCGAAGTTTCTGCTGCGCCACCGGATCCTGGATGGACGAGTTGGGTCCACCGGCCAATGTCCCGCGTGGTGGGTTCGGCAGGTCCGGGTTGAGCTGATGGGCATACCAACGACTGTGCTGGTTGTGTGAGTTCACTTCGCCATAGCCGGTGATGTAGGAGATGTTCAAGGCGTTGCGCCCCAACAGATAGTCCATCCCCGACTGCGCACCGGCCAGAAAGCGTGATTCACCGGTGATGTCAAAGGCAGAAGCCAAGACCATAATATTGTTGAGTACCAGGTTATTCGAGCCCCAATCAAAGACTCCCCCAGCCGGGGTGTAAGTGAGCCCATACCCGTGCGCGGCTTGCGCAGCAAGGTATGAGGATGCCGCGGCTACCACGGATTCGCGAACCGAAGACCGCCCCGGCAGGTTGTTGGGAACCGTCGCCAGATCGAGCCGCCCGAGCGGAGCCACCCACTGCCAGTCGAATCCCTTGGGGCGGAAGATGTCCCCGGTGTGGTGAGGCGAGGCCAGAACGTAGTCGCGGAACTGAGCGTCCCCGGTGGTGAGGAAGAGCGAAGCAGCAGCCCAATAGAACTCGTCCGTCACATCGGTGTCGTCATAAGTGCCGCCACCGTTGCCGTCCGCGGGTGAGGCGTAGATCGCCGGATTCGCGAGTGCGGCGGCCCACGCGGTGCGAGCGGCAATGAGCGCACGAGAAGCGAAAGCGGGATCGTAAGGCGCGAAGAGCCGAGCAGCCTGCGCGGCGGTGGCCGCGAGGTTCAGTGTTGCCGCGGTCGACGGCGGGTGCAGCTGACGCAGCTTGGGATCAAGATGTGGCAGCAACGGCAGGCCGGTCCACGAGTCGTCATGAATCTTGTGGTGAGCCATGCCCGCCAACGGTTTACCGGCGGGGACCTGCATGCTCAGCAGGAACTCCATTTGCCAGCGGGACTCGTCGAGGATGTCGGGGACGCCGTTGCCACTCTCCGGAATGGACAGTTGACCATCGCTGAAGGCCCAGCGGTTCCGCTCGAACGCGCTCATCAGCTGGTAGACCGAGATGCCGCCGTTGACAACGTACTTGCCGTGGTCCCCGGCGTCATACCAGCCGCCGCGAACATTCAGCGAATAGTCGCAGACGCCCGGCTGACATGGCACGAGCAGATCCCCGGTGTTCGGGGCGACGCCGACATGTCCGGCGGGGCGGCCATATCCGGGCCGTAAACCTTCTTCGATGGCAACGCCGGAGCGCTGGGTGTAATAGAACTTCAGCGCATCATCGCGAAGTTGGCCGTAGAAGTTGCCGCCGATGTCGAAGGGGCGACTGGTTTCGCCATCGGCGCTGAGCGTGAACGTCCCGGTCTCTTGATAGGGCGAGAACGTGATGGTGTGAACGTTCTGCCCTGAAGTGGAGTCGATGCCGTGAGGCGACGTCTGTCCACTCGCGACAGTGCCCGACGCCGAGCGCAATTCCCAAGGCACCGGAGAAGTCGCCGAAGTGACCAGGGTGGCGTTCTTGGGTCCAGAGGCCAGATAGCCGACCTGATTCACCCGAACACGCGGGCCGGTGTCGGGAACGTAGACCGGTGGAGCGGCCCCGCCACGCAGCGATACGTTGTCGAGGCAGAAGCGCCACGGCTCCGCCCGGCCGCCGATCTGGAACGCGACCTGAGCGCTTGGCAGGTCGACCGGCGAGGTGAACGTGCCCGAAGAGGCCGGCAGGGTGAGCGAAACGAACTGCGTCCACGGATCAACAGGCAGCTGTATCAAGGCTTTTCCGAAGGCGCCACTGCTGACGTCAAAGCCGAACTGATACGACTCCCCGGCCACGAGCGCGATGTTGTCCTGGCCGATGATGACGTCCCACGGGTTGACCGTCCCGCCCGGAACGTCGGCGCATAGCTGCCCGCTACTGGAGTCCAGGGTGAGGTTGCCGGTGCCCCACCAGGGGGCATGGCCGGAGTCGAAGGTGCCGTTGACTATCTGCTCCGGCGGGTCGGCCGCAGCCGGGCCCGCCACCAGCAATCCACAGACGACCATCAGAGACACCACTACCCGTGGGAGCGTTTCCATGGAGGGAGTATTACGGCAGCGTTTCCAAAGAGTCAAGGGCGGTCGATATGTCTGACACAAGGTCGGAGGTGTCCTCGATGCCGCAGGAGAGCCGGACGAAGCCAGGCGGGACGGTGTCCCCCCACTGTTGTCGCCGGTCGGCGGTCGTATGCAGGCCACCGAAGCTCGTCGCGGCCATCACCAACTTGGCGGTGCGCAAGAAAGCGGCGACATGCGGCACGGAAGGCAGCTCGAAGGAGATGATGCCCGGGCTGATCGGGGCCCACCGCACACCGAAGACCAGCGGATGGGAGCGCAGAACTTCCACGATCGCCGTGCCGTTCGCGGCCTGCTGACGCAGCCGAAGCGCCAAAGTGGACATTGAACGCCGCGCAAGCCAGCAGTCAAAAGGCGAAGGGATGCCACCGGTCAGATTGCGCCAGCGTTGCATGCCTTCCAACAGGGCCTGATCGTTCGTGGCCACGTAACCCAGCAGCAGATCGGAATGACCGGACAGTGCCTTGGTGCCGGAGGCCACCACGATGTCGGCGCCGAGCTCGAGCGGACGCTGGTTCAGCGGGGTCGCGGTCGTGTTGTCCACCGCCACCAACGCGCCCGCGGCGTGAGCTTCCTGCACTACAGCGGGAATGTCCGCCACATCAAGGCCTGGGTTGGCCGGCGACTCCACCAGCACCAGCCGCACGCCCTCAAAGGAGGGATACGGCCCGGCCGTCGGCACCTCGATGACGTCCACGCCCAGCGCCGCGAGGGTGGATGCGGCGAAGACGCGGACCTGGTAATACCCATCGGCGGGGAGCATCACGGTTTCGCCCGGGTGCACCACGGTCATCAGCATTGCGGTGATGGCGGCCTGGCCGCTCGCGAAAGCGAGGCAGTCGCCACCCTCAAGCTCACCGATCGCCGCTTCGAGCAACTCCCGGGTCGGGTTGTCCGGCCGGCCGTAGCCGTTCTGACCAGGCTCGAATCCGTCGGGTGAGACGTGATAAGGCGCCGCGAAGACCGGCCCCGGTACCAGCGGATCGCCCACGAACACCGGGGGCAGTCCACTGTGGACGCAGCGAGTGCTGTCCTTCATTCGGCCTTTGTAGCACGCGACATGAGCGCCTTGACAGCAACCTTGGGATCCACACCTTCGTGGCACACCCGCTCCACCTGTTCGGTGATGGGCATGTCGACCCCGTGGGCGCGGGCCAGGTCCCTGATCGCCAGGCAGCTCTTGACCCCTTCGGCGGTGAATCGGGTCGTCCGCTGTGCTTCCTCCAGTGTCTGCCCCTGGCCCAGCGCCTCACCGAAGGTGCGGTTGCGCGACAGCGGGGACATACAGGTGCCGACCAGGTCGCCGAGACCGGCCAGGCCCGCAAAGGTCATCGGGTCGGCGCCGAGCGCCACTCCCAGCCGTGCCGTCTCGGCCAGACCGCGGGTGATGAGCGTGGCCTTGGTGTTGTCGCCCAGCCCGATGGCGTGGGAGATGCCGAAGGCCAGCGCGATCACGTTCTTGACCGCGCCACCGAGCTCGCAGCCGATGACGTCGTCGTTGGTGTAGGGCCGGAAGTACTGAGTCGTGATCGCGTCCTGGACCTTGGTAGCGCGGTCCATGTCGATGCAGGCGACCACGGTCGCGGCGGGCTGACCGGCTGCGATCTCCCCGGCCAGGTTGGGCCCACTGACCACGACCACCCGGTCGGCGGAAACCCCGGCGGTTTCGGTGATCACCTGGCTCATCCGCAAGGTCGTCCCGAGCTCGATGCCCTTCATGAGCGACACGAGGGTGGTGTCAGGGTCGAGATTGGGCACCAGATCGGCCAGGTTGGCACGCACCGTCTGCGACGGCACCGCCAGCACCACGATCTCGGCGCCCTCGAGGGCGGAAGATGCGTCTGACGTCGCGGTCACGCGCTGGCCCAAATAGGTACCCGTCAAATATTCGGGGTTTTTGCCGGTAGCTCGAATGGCGGCAGCGATTTCCGGTCGGCGGGCCCAGAGCACGACGTCATTTCCCGCGTCGCCCAGGATCTTCGCGAACGCGGTCCCCCAGGACCCCGCTCCCAGCACCGCTGTCTTCACTCGGTCGTCTCCTTCCGGGTTGAGGGGCTCCACAGAGGCGGCGGAGTCTCCCCGCGGATGTCGGCAAGCAGATCCCTGATCCGCAGCATGATCGCTTCGGTCATCTCGTTGAGGGTGGCCGTCGTCGGCTCAGCGCCTGCCCATTTTGCCAGGTCCACGGGCTGCCCGGCCCAGACCGAAATCGGCGTGCGAAGGCGCAGGTGCAGCTTGCGATCGCGGCGGTCATAGATCTTTTCCGGCCCCCACATGGCCACCGGGATCACCGGGGCCCCGGTAAGCAGCGCCAACCTGGCGGCTCCGGTCTTACCACGCATCGGCCACAGATCGGGCTCGCGGGTGATGGTGCCCTCGGGATAGATGACCACGCAGCCGTTCTGGCGGATCGCCTCGATGGCGGCATCGAGCGCGCTCGCTGCGTCCGTGGTGCCGCGGCGCACCGGGATCTGGCGGGCCCAATGCAGGATCTTGCCCGCGACCGGGAGCCGGAACAGGCTCTCCTTGCCCAGGAACTGCGGCCAGCGACCGGATTCGTAGACATAGCGGGCAATGATGAACGGATCGGCGTCCGACATGTGGTTGACCACGATGATCACAGCGGTGGTCTTGGGGATGTGTTCCCAGCCGCGCCAATCGGGCCTTGAGAAAATCGCCGTACCGGGTTTGACCAGCGACACGGCGAACCGTCCCCAGAATCCCAGTCTGCGCCGCGCCACAAGCCCTCCTGTCGTGTTTCAGCGTGCATCATGTCACCCCAAGGCGCCTCTGCGGAAACTGTGCCTGCCAGAATCAGCAGATGTCTGCGCAGCGCTGGACCCTTCTCGTGCCGCTCAAGCCGCTGTCCGCGGCTAAGAGCCGGCTGCGCGGAGCGCTGCCCGGAGTGCGGCACGAAGACCTGGTACTGGCCCTGGCTCAGGCCACAATCGAGGCGGCTACGGCAAGTCCGTTGGTTCGGCGGCTGATCGTGATCACCAACGAGGCCTTGGACTTTGACTCGCTGCCCGACCCGCACAGCGATCTGAACGACGCGTTGCGGGAGGCCGCGCGGCTCATCAGCGGGCCGGTCGCGGTGATCCCAGCCGATCTACCGGCGTTGCGAACCGCGGAGCTGACGCAGGCTCTATCTCTGAGCGAGCGTCGCAGTTTCGTCGCCGACGCCGAAGGCACTGGCACTGTCCTGCTAGCTGCGCCGCAAGGCGACCTGAACCCTCACTTCGGCGTCGGCTCGGCCGCCGCGCACGAGACGTCCGGTGCCCTTAGGCTGCACGGAGATTGGCCTACCCTGCGCCGCGATGTCGACACCGAGGCTGACCTCAGGGCCGCGCAAGCACTAGGCTGGAGCCATGCAGGGCACCGTCTCCACGTTTGACCCGGCCACCCGCAGCGGATCGTTGCTGCTCGATGACGGCACCCCGGTGGACTTCGGCTCGGATGCTTTCGATCTGTCCGGCCTGCGTCTGCTGCGGCTTGGCCAGCGCGTCCGGATTGAACACGGGCCGGATGGCAGGGTCGACAAGATCGCTATCCCCACGTTCTAATTTCGGTGGGGGACATTAGTTCACCTCGCGTTTACCTTGCTCTGAGTGAGAATGAGCAGGTGAGCAGCCCAGCACCGCGCCGTCCGAATCGCCGCAAGAAAGAGCCCCTGCCTTTGACCGACGACCGGTACCTCAACCGGGAGCTTTCCTGGCTGGACTTCAACGCCCGGGTGCTTGCCCTTGCCGAAGACGAGCGGGTTCCGCTGCTCGAAAGAATCAAGTTCCTTGCCATCTTCGCCAGCAATCTGGACGAGTTCTTCATGGTCCGCATCGCCGGGCTGCACCGCCGGCTGCAGACCGGTCTGCCCGCCCGCGGCGCGGATCAACTGCCCCCGCGCGCTCAGCTCGAGATCATTGCCGAGCGCAGCGCTGAGCTGATGGCACGGCAATCCGCTCTATTCGCCGACAAGATTCGCCCGGCCATCGAAGAGCGCGGCATCAAGATTCTCAGTTGGTCCGATTTGGACGATGGCGAGCGCGAGAAGCTGCGCGCCTATTTCCACGATCGCATCTTCCCGGTGCTGACCCCGTTGGCCGTTGACCCGGCGCACCCGTTTCCCTATATCTCGGGCCTGTCCCTGAATCTGGCCGCCGTGGTCCGCGACCCACACACCGGGCAGGAGCTCTTCGCCCGGGTCAAGGTGCCCAACAACGTCCCTCGCTTCGTCAGCCTCGCCAACTACCGCTTCCTGCCGATCGAGGAACTCATCGCCAACCACCTCGGCCAGCTCTTCTCCGGCATGAATGTGGTGGAGCACCACCTCTTCCGGGTCACCCGCAACGCCGACCTCGAGATCGACGAGGAACGTGACGAGGACCTGATCGAGGCGATGGAGCGCGAGTTGGCCCGGCGCCGCTTCGGCCCACCGGTGCGCCTCGAGGTCGCCGCCACGATCTCCGATCACGTGCTGGAGACGTTGGTCGAAGAGTTGGACGTGGATGGTCACGACGTGCTCCGCGTGCCGGGGTTGCTTGACCTGTCAGGGCTCTGGCAGATCCACGCCATCGACCGGCCCGAGCTCAAGGACCCCAGCTTTGTCCCGGCTACCCATCCGCGACTGCTCGAGGGCGAGAAGTCGCGCAGCGTCTTCAACATCCTTCGCGACGGCGACATCCTGGTGCACCACCCCTATCACTCGTTCTCGACGAGCGTGCAGCGCTTCATCGAACAGGCGGCGGCCGACAAGAACGTGTTGGCCATCAAGCAAACCCTCTACCGCACCTCCGGCGACTCGCCCATCGTGGACGCCCTGATCGCCGCCGCCGAAGCGGGAAAGCAGGTGGTGGTCCTGGTCGAGGTGAAGGCCCGCTTCGACGAGGAGGCCAACATCGGCTGGGCTCGCATGCTGGAGCGTGCCGGGTGCCACGTCGTCTACGGCCTCATGGGGCTCAAAACCCATTGCAAGACCGCTTTGGTGGTACGGGAAGAGGGCGGCCAGATCAGAAGGTATTGCCACATCGGCACCGGCAACTACCACCCGAAGACGGCACGGCTCTACGAAGACCTGGGTCTGCTTACGGCCGATCCGGAAGTCGGCGCGGATCTGACCGATCTGTTCAACACCCTCACTGGTTACAGCCGGCAGACCTCATACCGCCGCCTGCTCGTTGCCCCGCATGGCATCCGCGATGGCATCATCGAGCGGATCGTGCGGGAGATGGAGCATGCCCGCAACGGTGACCCGGCCCTGGTGCAGATAAAGGCAAACTCGCTCGTCGACGAGCAGGTCGTCGACACCCTTTACCGCGCTTCTCAAGCCGGAGTGAAGGTGGACCTCATCATCCGTGGCATGTGCACCCTCAAGCCGGGTGTGCCCGGGCTTTCGGAAAACATCAGAGTCCGCTCGATTCTGGGCCGGTTCCTTGAGCACTCACGGGTTTTCCGCTTCGGCAACAATGGCGAGTCCGAGTTCTGGATCGGCTCGGCCGACCCGATGCACCGCAATCTCGATGCCCGGGTTGAGGCTCTGATTCAAGTCATCGACCCAACCGCGCGAAAAGAGCTCGACGAGTTGCTAGCCGCCGCGATGTCGGACAAGCGGGAGGCCTTCGATCTCGGGCCGGACGGCACCTGGACCCGGCGCGTGTCCACACCTGAGACGCCACTCAGCGATCTGCAACTCACTCTGCTGCAGCAGGTGATCCGCGGCTAGGCTGACCGAATGCCGGCTGAGGAAGAACGCAAGTATGACGTCGACTCCTCCTTCAAGCTGCCCGATCTGAGCACGGTGGTGGCTTCGGTGGACGCCAAACCACCCAAGACGCTGACCGCCACCTATTACGACACCGACGATCTGCGCCTGGCGCGCTCGGGAGCCTCGCTGCGGTACAGGGTGGGCGACGATCTGCCGTGGACCGTCAAGCTCGCCACCGACGTCCCCGGCGTACGCCAAGAGATCTCGCTGGCGGGCAAGCCGCGGCAGATCCCGGATGAGCTCGCTTGGCTCGTTGCCTCGCTGACTCGTGGTGCCGCACTGGCCCCTGTTGCGGTGCTTCGCTCCCGCCGCCGCCGCTACGACCTTTGCGATTCACACGGAGTCGTGCTGGCCGAAGTAGCGGATGACCGCGTCTCCACGCCGACACGACGCTTCCGTGAGATCGAGGTGGAGCGCAAGGAAGGTCCGAGCGAGCTGCTGTCCACTGTGGAGGGCGAGCTGCTCGCTGCCGGTGCTCGCCCGGGCGCCTTCACCTCTAAACTGGCACGAGCGCTGGGAGAGCCCGCGGCACTGCCGCCGGATGTGATGCCCCCCAGCGGAGATGAGGCGACGACAGCCGGAGAGGTCATCACCGAAGCGGTAAGGCGTGGAGTCAAGCGCTTGCTTGACCACGATCCCCTTGTCCGTCTGAGCGATCGGTTGCCCAACGGCGACACCCCGGTGCACCAGATGCGGGTCGGTTGCCGCCGACTGCGCTCCGACCTCAAGACATTCGGCGGCGCGCTGAATCGCAAGTGGGCCAAGCCCCTGCGCGATGAGCTGGGCTGGCTGGCCGATCTGCTCGGCGCCGCACGTGACATCGAGGTGCTGCGAATGCGCTTGCGGCACACCGCCACCGCAGACCCATTGACCATGATGGACACCGCGGCGGTCGACCGCATCGACGCCGCGTTGGCTCAGCGAGAGCAAGCCGCGCTCGGGTCGCTTGCCGAAGCGATGCGCAGCAACCGGTACCTGGCCCTGCTCGAGTCGCTCGTCCAGGCCACTCAACAGATCCCGCTCACCAAGCGGGCCGCGAGACCGGCCGGCTCGCTCGCCGACGATGTCGAAGAGCCGTCAGAGTTGGCGCAACCGAGGGAAAACGGACCCGACACGGAGTGGCACCAGTTGCGGATTCAGGTGAAGCGGGCGCGGTATGCGGCCGAGGCTCTGCGGGGCCGCAAGGATCCACTTGCCAAAACCCTGGCCCGGCTTCAGGATCTGCTGGGAGAGCACCAGGACGCCGCTGTGGCCGCCGATACCTGGCTCTCATTCGCCGGTGACCCCGCGCTCGCGGTCACCGCGGGACGGCTCTACGAGCGCGAGCGGATGGCGATCCGTCAGTTGCGCTCCGCCGTCCCAGCGGTGTGGCGCGAGCTCGGCTAAAAACGGCCGAGCGCCACAAATAGCGCGAGGCCGCCAAGGACAGCGTTGATGGCGATCGCCGGATATTCCTTGCGCCTGATGTGGGTTGCGGCCGCCAGCACCATCACGAGCACCAAGCCGGCCGCCGCGAGCGGAGTCAGGATGGTTGCGATTCCGGTGCCCCACGGCAGGATCAGACCCAGCGCGGCCAGCAGCTCTACGCTGCCAATGAGTTTCACCGTGCCGGGCGAGAAGTCCTCTACATAGGCCATGTTCGGCTGGAGCTTTTCCTTGGGCTGGGTCACCTTCATCAGCCCGGCGCCGGCAAACGCCGCGGCCAACAGTGCCTGCACTATCCATAGCGCGATGTTCATGGCTCACTCCAGATAACTGGTGGATCTCCTCCACTTAACGATGGCGACGCTAACACTAAGCGGAGGCTATCGTCCACTTCTGCTATCCTTTGATCATGATGATGCGGGCGGACGCGTTGCGAAATCGGGAACTCATCCTCGATGCCGCCTGTCACGCCTTCGCCAGCCGCGGGCCGGATGTTCCTCTCGAGGAGATCGCGGCAGAGGCCGGGGTCGGCGTCGCGACGCTCTATCGCCGCTTCCCCACCCGCGAAGATCTCCTCGATGCCGTCGCGTCCCGCCAGATCGAGCTCTACGAAAGGGCTTTGCGCAAGGCGCTCGCCGATCCTGATCCATGGCAGGGTTTCAGCAGCTTCGTCCGCACGGTCACCGAGATTCAGGCCAAGCAACCCGGGTTGGCCGAGATGCTCATGGTCCCTTGCCACGGCCCGGATGAGGCTCGCAGTGCGGCCGTGTTTGAGGGCTATCTCGAGTTGGTGCATCGGGCTCAACGCAATGGATCGCTGCGGGCCGACTACGTCCCAGAGGATCTTCCGATGCTGTTGATGGCAAACGCGGGAGTCTTGCGTGGTACCGCTCAGTCCGCCCCGCGCGCCTGGAAAAGGCTGGTGGAGTACCTACTTCAGGCGTTCAGCTGTCCCAAGGCCCGCGCGCTTCCCGCCGCGCCAACGCCTTCGCAGATGCAGCGGGCAATGAACAACCCCGTCGACTGATGTCGACGGGGTTCATCCAGACTTGGGAAAAGTCTTAGCGGCGGGCGGCTTTCTTGGCCGGCGCCTTCTTCGCGGCGGCCTTGGCAGCCGTCTTGCGAACCGGTGCGGCCTTCGCCGTCACGGTCTTCTTTGCGGCCGTTGCCTTTGTCGCGGCTTTGGTGGCGGTCTTCTTGACCGCGGCCTTCTTCGCGGGGGCGGTCTTGGCTGCGGCCTTCTTGGCCGGCGCCGACTTCGCGGCAGCCTTCTTGGCCGGAGCCTTCTTGGCGGCGGTCTTCTTCGCCGCGGCGGTGCCGGTCACCTTGCCGGACGCCACCGTCTCCTTGAAGCCAGCGCCCGGGCGGAATGCCGGAACGGTGGTCTTCTTCACCTTGACCGCTTCGCCGGTGCGCGGGTTGCGGGCCATCCGGGCCGCGCGGGCGCGCCGCTCGAAAACGCCGAAGCCCGTCAGGGAAACCTTGTCGCCCTTGGTAACGGCGTTCTGAATCTCGGTGAGCGTCGCCTCAAGCACCGCCGCAGCCGTCTTCTTGTCGACCACGTTGGGGTGAGCGGCGATCGCATCGATGAGTTCGCTCTTGTTCATCTCTTCCTCCGGTTGTGTCCCACTGGACCAATGCCAGCAAGCCATTCTTGTGCGCACAGTAGGCCCTATAACGCCAAGATGCCATTAGGACGCTAAAAAACGTCGTTGTGTCGCAGAAATAAACGATGGTCGCGCCCCTTGGTTCCTTTGGGACGCGACCATTTTCATACCCTATTTTTCAGCTGAGAACCACTCCGAAGTTTGGGCGCTGGGTTTCGAAGGCGGTTATGGAATCCTCGTGGCGCAGCGTCAGTCCAATGTCGTCAAGGCCTTCGAGCAGCCGCCACCTGCTGAAATCGTCTAGGGCGAAAGGCCATTGGTGGTTAGCGCATCGAACTTCGCGAGTGACCAAATCCACTTCGACCTTCGTCGCCGGGTCGGCTTCCACCAGATCCCACAACGTGTCCACGGCATCTTGAGCCAACTCGACGGTCAGTAGACCCTGCTTCAACGAGTTACCCCGAAAGATGTCGCCGTACCGGGGGGAGATGACTACCCGGAAGCCGTAGTCCGACAGGGCCCAAACGGCGTGCTCGCGCGACGAACCGGTGCCGAACTCCGGTCCCGCCACGAGAATCGAGGCACCCGCATAAGCGGGATCGTTGAGGACAAAGGCGGGATCCTCGCGCCACGCGCTGAATAGCCCGTCCTCGAAACCGGTGCGGGTAACGCGCTTCAAATACACCGCGGGAATGATCTGATCGGTGTCCACGTTGGATCGCCGCAATGGCACAGCTGTTCCAATATGGCTGGTGAATTTCTCCATCTGTATCAACCCCTCACAGATCCGCTGGGGCGGTAAGCCTGCCGGTGACAGCGGTTGCCGCCGCGACCGCCGGAGAAACCAGATGTGTTCGCCCGCCCTTGCCCTGTCGTCCTTCGAAGTTCCGATTGGAGGTCGAAGCCGCGCGCTCGCCTGGCTTGAGCGTGTCCGGGTTCATGCCAAGGCACATCGAGCAACCGGCGAAACGCCATTCGGCTCCGGCGGCGGTGAAGACCTCGTGCAGCCCTTCCTCTTC
>DPJL01000337.1 GCA_003543035.1 Micromonosporaceae bacterium
GGGCGCTGCCCGGAGTGCGGCGAGTGGGGCTCCATTGTGGAGTCGACCGTCGGCCCGGCTATCGGAGCGATGCGCAATGTCGCGCCAAGAGCGCCAAGCGAGCCGGCCCGTCCAATCGCGACGATCAGCGCCGAGCCGGCCCGGGCGATTGCCACCGGGGTCAGCGAGCTCGACCGGGTGCTCGGCGGCGGCCTCGTGCCTGGGGCTGTTGTGTTGCTCGCGGGTGAGCCCGGTGTGGGCAAGTCGACCCTGCTGCTTGATGTTGCGCAGCAGTGGGCCGTGGGTAGTGGCAGCAACGCTCTGGTGATCAGCGGCGAAGAGTCGGTGAGTCAGGTGCGCCTTCGCGCGGAGCGGATGGGGACGCTGCACGACAATCTCTATCTGGCGGCCGAAACGGATCTGTCCGCGGTGCTTGGGCATCTCGACACGGTTAAGCCGGGTCTGCTCGTGCTCGACTCGGTACAGACAATCTCCTCGCCGTGGACTGATGGGGTAGCCGGTGGAGTCACCCAGGTGCGCGCTGTAACGGCCGCGGTGGTGTCCATTGCCAAGGAACGCAACATCGCCACCGTACTGGTGGGCCACGTAACCAAGGACGGCAACGTCGCCGGGCCACGCGTGCTCGAGCATCTCGTCGACGTCGTGCTGAATTTCGAGGGAGACAAGCATTCCTCGCTCCGGCTGATTCGAGGGTTGAAGAACAGGTTCGGTGCGGCGGACGAGGTTGGCTGCTTTGAGATGCACGAGACCGGCATCGCCTCGCTTGTCGATCCCTCGGGTCTCTTCCTCACCAGGTACGCGGAGAACGTGCCGGGCACGTGCGTGACGGTGGCCATGGAAGGCCGCCGAGCACTCGTGACCGAAGTCCAGGCACTGATCGGGGCAACTGTGGCGGGTTCCCCACGCAGGACTGTCTCCGGCCTCGACTCGGCCCGGCTCGCCATGGTCCTGGCTGTGCTGCAGCGACGGACCGAAAGGCTTTCCTTGCACGACAAGGAGGTCTTCGCGGCGACAGTGGGCGGGATCCGGGTCACCGAGCCCGCGGCAGATCTGGCAATCGCGCTCGCGGTCGCCTCCGCGGGGCTAAATCTCGCGCTGACGCCCCGTTTGGCGGCCATCGGTGAGGTAGGTCTCACCGGTGAGGTGCGGCGCGTGGGAGCGATCCAGCGGCGCTTGGCCGAGGCCGCGCGGTTGGGCTTCAAGTACGCGTTGGTGCCGCCCGGGTCCGGAGCGTCCGATGTCGGCGTGACGATGCTGGGCATGCGCGTGGTGGAGGTGGACCAAGTACGTGAAGGTCTGCACTGGGCGGCAAGGTTTTCGGCGGAGTCACCGTAGACTGTGCCCGTGCCGATCGATCGCGACACCGTGTGGAATCCCGCTGTGCTCAGCGCTGATCCACTGAGGGCAACTCTCGCGCGGGTCGCACCGGGAACTCCACTGCGCGACAGCCTGGAGCGAATCCTGCGCGGGAAGACCGGTGCGCTCATTGTGCTTGGCTACGACAAAGTCGTGGAATCCATGTGCACGGGCGGTTTTCCGCTCGACGTCGAGTTCACCGCCACCCGGTTGCGCGAGCTGTGCAAAATGGACGGTGCGGTCATCATCACGGCTGACGGGCACCGGATTGTGCGAGCCGCCGTTCAGCTGATGCCCGATGCCTCGATCCCGTCGGCCGAATCCGGGACCAGGCACCGCACCGCCGAGCGCGTGGCCAAGCAGACCGGCTATCCGGTGATCTCCGTCTCGCAATCGATGAACATCATCGGCGTCTATGTTGCCGGGCAGCGCCACGTGCTGGACGACTCCGGGCAGATCCTTTCCCGGGCCAACCAGGCACTCGCGACGCTTGAGCGCTACAAGCTTCGCCTCGATGAGGTGAGCGGGACGCTGTCCGCCCTGGAGATCGAAGATCTCGTGACCGTGCGCGATGCGCTGGCCGTGGTGCAGCGACTGGAGATGGTCCGGCGCATCTCCGACGAGATTGCCGGGTACGTCATCGAGCTCGGGACCGACGGACGCCTGCTCTCCCTGCAACTCGACGAGCTGATGGCGGGCGTGGACTCCGACCGGACCCTCGTGATCCGCGACTACCTGCCCACCGGAAGACTCGCGGGCGGGCGCCGCCCACGCAGTGTGGACGAGGCACTGGTCGAGCTGGATCTGCTGACCGCCAACGAGCTCATCGATCTGGTGTCAGTGGCCAAAGCCATGGGCTATCCGAGTACCACGGAAACCTTGGACGCCACCGTGAGCCCGCTCGGGTTCCGGCTCCTCGCGCGCGTGCCACGACTGCCAGGTGCGATCGTCGACCGGCTCGTGGGCCACTTCGGCAGCCTGCAGCGCCTGTTAGGGGCGACAGTCGAAGACCTGCAAGCGGTTGAGGGCGTGGGCGATGCCCGCGCCCGCGGAGTCCGCGAAGGACTTTCCCGGCTCGCGGAAACGTCTATTTTGGAGCGTTACGTCTAGGAAAGCTTGATGACCACGGCGTCGCTCAGATCGGTGCCCACGCGCCCGAAGAGTTGATAGTCGCCTGCCGCTGGCACAGGCCCGTCCGGGGTGCGCTTGGCCGTCTTGGAACAGCTTGAGCTGGACTTGCCATTCCAGATCACCTGATAGGACCGCTCGTGCCCGGCCGGGAAGTTGCGATCCTCAGCGCCGGTCGGCCCGTCGCAGTCGTCAGAGGACCAGATCTTCTCGGTGCCGAGCACGATCCTCAGCTCCTGCTGATCCGCACCGATGTCACGGTTACAGGCCCGATTCGAGATGTTCTTGATCAGTAGGGTGATTTGGAGCTCGGTCCCCTTTGCCAGAGCCGTTTTCGCGGGGACGGCGGTGACGCTCAACTCGGCATCGGTGCACGCCTGCGGGTTGACCACGGGGACCGTCGACGTGGGAGTCGGACTCACCTCGGTCACCGGAGCCACCACGGCTGCGGCACTGGGCGACGCGGAAGGCGAAGCCGTGGGCGTTGGAGTGGACTGCGCGCCCGGGTTCGTCTTACCCGAGGCGTTGCAGGAATAGAACACTATGAGAACAGCCAGGACCGTCCCGCCGAGCACCATGGCGCGACGTTTCCAGTAAACGGAAGCGGGCAACGGACCCACGACGAGTCTCATGATGCCCTCACGCTAACGCCCACGATCTCGACACGCACGACCGACACGCTTCGTGAGCTTAGACTCCCGCCATGCCCTCCTTTCTTGCGGAGCAGACATCTGCCTGGTACCAGCAAAATGCCCGGGATCTGCCATGGCGTGCCGAGGGCGTCGGCGCATGGGCGATCCTGATCAGTGAGGTGATGTTGCAGCAGACCCCGGTGTCGCGGGTGCTGCCCGCGTGGCATGAGTGGACGCAGCGGTGGCCGACTCCGGCAGACCTGGCGGCGACTCCGGCCGGTGAGGCGATCCGTGCGTGGGGGCGGCTGGGATATCCGAGGCGCGCCATGCGTTTGCACGCTTGCGCTGTCGCGTTGGTGGAGCGGCACGGCGGCGAGGTGCCCACGCAACTCGAGCAAATGCTCGCGCTACCTGGCGTTGGCGACTACACAGCGCGTGCGGTGCTCACATTCGCGTTTGGACAGCGGCATCCGGTGGTGGACACCAATGTGCGGCGGGTTGTCGCGCGGGTGAAGCACGGCGTGGAGGACCAAGCTATCCCGCTCGTCGAAGTCGAGGAGCTGCTGCCGCCCGATGATGCCGGGGCGGCGTTGGCGAGCGTCGCGCTGATGGAGCTGGGCGCATTGGTGTGTTTGGCTCGCTCGCCTCGATGCGTCGCATGCCCGGTCGCGGCGCGGTGCTCGTGGCGAGCGCTCGGCTCACCCCAACCGGATAAGCCTTTCCGGCGGCCGCAGAGCTATGCCGGCACCGATCGGCAGGTGCGAGGTCTGCTGCTCGCCGTCTTGAGGGAGTCGGCCGATCCCGTGCCACGGCACCGACTTGACTTGGTTTGGCCAGATCCGGTGCAACGTGAGCGGGCTTTGGAGAGTCTGCTCGCGGATGGTTTGGTGGAATCTCACGCAGCTGACGTGTTCCTGCTACCAACCTCAAAGTAACCTCAGTATTCTCTCGGAACATGTTCCCCCGACGGGCCCTTCTCGCGGCCGCCCCTGCCCTTCTAGCCGGCTGTGACGCGCCAACCTGGCGTTCCGACGGCACGCGCCCGTCACCGAGTGCTTCACCGTCGCCTTCGGAGTCGCCGACCCCATCGCCCACCGTTGAGGCCCCGCCGAGCTCGACCGCGCCGCCGCCACCACCTCCCCCGCCCAACAAGACGGTTAACTGGTACGTCTCCCAGGTGCCGAAGTTCCCCAAGGCCCCCGCTCCCGAAGCGGTGAGTGTCCCGGGTGGAGCGTCGACGCCCTGGTGGTCCCGGGTCCCGACATCGCACAAAGTCGCATTCATCACCATCGATGATGGTGGCATGTCCCGGACGAACGAGGCGCTCGAGTTCATCAAGCGGGCGAAGATCCCGGTATCCCTCTTCCTGAACTCCCCCGCGGCAGGCAACTACACCTCCTACTTCAAGGCGATCCAGGACACCGGCGCGAAGATCCACGATCACACCGTCACCCACCGGAACCTGAAGGGACAGTCGTACGACTTCCAGCGCAAGGAAATCGGCGACTGCGCGGACCGGCTCGAGGAGCTCTTCGGCGAGCGTCCCTACCTATTCCGGCCGCCCTTCGGCAACTACGACAACGTCACCTTGAAGGCGGCGCGGGACTGTGGGATGCGAGTGTCCTTCTTCTGGACGCAGACGGTCCATGAGGGGATCGTCCGGTACCAGACGTCGCAGAAGATCGTGAAGCCCGGCGACGTGCTGCTGATGCATTTCCGCCCCGCGCTGGCCGACGACCTCTTGGGCGCACTCAAGGCAATGCACGAATCGGGGCTTACACCCGCCCGGCTCGAGGACTACATCCCCAGGCCGGCGGCGTAAGCCCCGATCCTTTAGCTATCTATCAGGCGGCTTCGACCGGCTCCGCCGGGGTTTCCGGCGTAGCGGGTGCGGCCGCGACAGGCTCGACAGGTGGCTTCTGCGAGGCGACGAACGTGAGCTTCGAAGTCTCGATCTGCTCCGGATCGCCTTCGCAATCGACCAGGACATTCTGGCCGGGCTTAAGCTCCTGGAACAAGATCCGTTCGCTGAGCGTGTCCTCCAGCTCGCGCTGGATGGTGCGACGCAGCGGACGCGCCCCGAGGACCGGGTCGTAACCCTTCGTCGCCAGGTACTTCTTGGCGCTGTCGGTCAGCTCCAGACCCATGTCCTTGTTCCGCAGCTGCTCGACAATCCGCTTGATCATGATGTCCACGATGGTCAGGATCTCGGGCTCGCCCAGCTGATGGAAGACGATGGTGTCGTCGATCCGGTTCAGGAACTCCGGGCGGAAGTGCTGCTTCAGCTCGTCGTTGACCTTTGTCTTCATCCGCTCGTAGTTGGACTCGGAGTCCTCGGACTTCTGGAAGCCCAGCGACACCGCCTTGGCCACATCGCGCGTGCCCAGGTTGGTGGTCAGGATGATCACCGTGTTCTTGAAGTCCACGATGCGGCCCTGGCCGTCGGTCAACCGACCGTCCTCCAGGATCTGCAGCAGCGTGTTGAACACATCCGGGTGTGCCTTCTCGATCTCGTCGAAGAGGACCACCGAGAACGGCTTGCGCCGCACCTTCTCGGTCAGCTGGCCACCCTCGTCGTAACCGACGTACCCCGGAGGGGCACCGACGAGCCGGGAAACCGTGTACCGGTCGTGGAACTCGGACATGTCGAGCTGGATCAACGCGTCCTCGCTGCCGAACAGGAACTCGGCGAGAGTCCTCGACAGCTCGGTCTTCCCGATGCCCGACGGGCCAGCGAAGATAAACGAACCAGATGGCCGCTTCGGGTCCTTGAGCCCGGCCCGGGTCCGGCGGATCGCCTTGGAGACTGCCTTGACCGCGTCGATCTGGCCGACGACCCGCTTGTGCAGCTCGTCCTCCATCCGCAGCAGCCGAGCGGTTTCCTCCTCCGTCAGCTTGTAGACCGGGATGCCGGTCCAGTTCGCCAAGACCTCGGCGATCTGCTCGTCATCCACCTCGCTGACGACGTCGAGGTCGCCCGCCTTCCACTGCTTCTCCCGCTCGGACTTCTGACCCAGCAGGGTCTTCTCCTTGTCGCGCAGCTGCGCAGCACGCTCGAAGTCCTGTGCGTCGATCGCCGACTCCTTGTCCCGGCGGACCTGAGCGATCTTCTCATCGAACTCGCGCAGGTCTGGCGGAGCAGTCATCCGGCGGATGCGCATCCGAGCCCCGGCCTCGTCGATGAGGTCGATCGCCTTGTCCGGCAGGAACCGGTCGGAGATGTAGCGGTCGGCCAGGTTGGCCGCGGCCACCAGAGCAGCATCGGTGATGGTCACCCGGTGGTGCGCCTCATAGCGGTCACGCAGGCCCTTGAGCATCTCGATGGTGTGTGCCACCGAGGGCTCGCCGACCTGGATCGGCTGGAAGCGGCGCTCCAGCGCAGCGTCCTTCTCCAGGTGCTTGCGATATTCATCGAGGGTGGTCGCACCGATGGTCTGCAGCTCACCTCGCGCCAACATGGGCTTGAGGATGCTGGCGGCGTCGATGGCGCCCTCTGCGGCGCCCGCCCCGACCAGGGTGTGAATCTCGTCAATAAACAGGATGATGTCGCCCCGCGTGCGGATCTCCTTGAGCACCTTCTTCAAGCGCTCTTCGAAGTCACCGCGGTAGCGCGAGCCGGCCACGAGAGCACCGAGGTCAAGCGTGTAGAGCTGCTTGTCCTTGAGGGTCTCGGGCACCTCGCCCTTGACGATTTTTTGAGCCAGGCCCTCCACCACGGTCGTCTTGCCGACGCCGGGCTCGCCGATCAGCACCGGGTTGTTCTTGGTGCGCCGGGAGAGCACCTGCATCACCCGCTCGATCTCCTTCTCCCGGCCGATCACGGGGTCGAGCTTGCCCTCCCGTGCCGACTGGGTCAGGTTGCGACCGAACTGGTCCAGCACCAGGCTCGTCGAGGGTGCGCCCTCGCCCGTGCCGGGGGTGGTGCCGGCTGCCGCGGGCTCCTTGCCCTGGTAACCCGAGAGCAGCTGGATGACCTGCTGGCGCACCCGGTTAAGGTCTGCGCCGAGTTTCACCAGCACCTGAGCCGCAACACCCTCGCCCTCACGAATGAGGCCGAGCAGGATGTGCTCCGTACCGATGTAGTTGTGGCCGAGCTGCAACGCTTCACGCAGCGACAGCTCAAGCACCTTCTTTGCCCGCGGCGTGAACGGGATGTGCCCGCTCGGCGCCTGCTGGCCTTGGCCAATGATTTCCTCTACCTGCTGGCGCACACCCTCCAGCGAAATGCCGAGACTTTCCAGCGCCTTCGCTGCGACGCCCTCACCCTCGTGGATGAGACCGAGCAGGATGTGCTCCGTACCGATGTAGTTGTGGTTGAGCATCCGGGCCTCTTCTTGGGCCAGGACGACAACCCGACGTGCCCGGTCGGTGAACCGCTCGAACATTCCCGCTCCTCACCAGCGAAGCTGTTTCACTCACTCTAACGCCAGACCCTGACAGAGTCGGCTTTCGGAAAACAGCCATCCGGCCACCGTCAGGTAACCGACTAGTCACAGTCCGTTGCCACCAAAACAGGTTAAAGCGGGGCGTTACACCCCGCCTAACCACTGAAGTGGGGGCGATAGAGCCAACCTTGCCGCCTGCTCGCGTGTTCCGCATGTCCGACGTCTACGCGCAGAGCGAAACCGGCCCCTACCGAGCCTCTATCGCAGCCCTGCCGCGTGATACGCCTCGATCAACTTCGCCGGCACCCGGCCGCGCTCGCTGACCTTCTGCTTCTGCCCCTTGGCCCAGTCGCGAACACGCTGGTTGAAGGCACGCTGCTCGGCGGCGGACAGGCCCTTCGAGCTCTTCGCAGGCCCGGTCGAGCGGCGCGACAACTGATCCTTCCGGGCAACCGCAACGTAGGGCGCGAGCGCCTGCGCAAGCTTGTCAAAATTCGACGGGCGGAGGTCAATCTCGTAATTCACGCCCTCAAAGCCGAACTTCACCACACGGACGTCCTTCTCAGAGCCGTCCAAGTCATCCTGCAGGACCACGATTTCGCGCCGAGCCATGCGATTCCCTCCATTATTTAGTGAACCGCCATAGAATAGACCACGCTATTCCGGTCGTACCAGAGGGAACAATATCGTTTCCCTAATTCCCAGCCCGGTCAACGCCATCATGAGTCGATCGATTCCAAATCCCACTCCGCCGGTTGGGGCGAGACCGAACTCCATTGCCCGGAGATAGTCCTCGTCGAACGGCATCGCATCGGCGTCGCCCTTTTGCGCAAGCTTCGCCTGCAACTCGAAACGCTCGCGCTGAATGACTGGATCGACCAGCTCGGAATAACCCGTACCAAGCTCGAATCCGCGAACGTAGAGATCCCACTTCTCGACCAGGCCCGGCTGTGAGCGATGAGCTCGCACCAGCGGCGAGGTGTCCTCGGGATAGTCCTTCACGAATGTAGGTTGCTGCAGGTTTGGTACCACGAGCTCCTCGAAGAGCTCTTCGGCGAGCTTTCCCGGAATCCACTTCGGGTCGACCGCGAGATCGTGCTTTTCCGCAAAACTAACGAGTTGTTCATATGGCGTGTCGACTGTCACCTGCTCGCCCAGCGCCTCGGAAAGCGAACCGAACACGGTGATGGATCGCCAATCGCCACCGAGGTCGAATTCAGTGCCGTCGGCGTGGGTCACCACATGCGATCCGGCCACCGCGAATGCGGCCTCCTGAATGAGCTCCCGGGTTAGGTTTGCCATGTGCT
>DPJL01000225.1 GCA_003543035.1 Micromonosporaceae bacterium
CATCGACCGCGTGCCGGTCGACGCTGGTCATAGGCTCAGTGTCCCACCCGAGTAAAGATCAACGCCCGGCCAACTGAAACTCAGTTGCCGGGCGTTTTCCTGCTTACGTGGCGGAGGATACGAGATTCGAACTCGTGAGGGTTTTATCCCAACACGCTTTCCAAGCGTGCGCCCTAGGCCTCTAGGCGAATCCTCCGTCGAGAAGGATAGCGGCCTGCCCGACGGTTCGCACAACCAGGTACAGTTGCCTTGCCCCCGTGCGGCGGCAACCTGTGAACCTCCCCAGGGCCGGAAGGCAGCAAGGATAAGCGGGCTCTACCGGGTGCACGGGGGCGCTAACGACCCCATCCCCCTGGGCTGGGGTCTTTGTGTTCTCTGCCCAGGAGCCACAAATGCTCAAAGCAATCGCCCTCAGCGCGGTCTTCCTGCTGGCGGCGTGCGGCCCGGCCACGAATCCACCCGCTGCCGCGCCGTCTCCCACCCGAGATGATGTTGTCCACGTCACCGGCCACAATGGCATCCGTTTCGGCGCCCACCGGACAGAGATAGCGAGCTATGTGAACACCGATCTGCCGGGCTGCAACTCACAACTACGTGGGCGTACCGAGGGCAGCCTGGTCTTCACCGACGACGAGCGCGTGGTCCTGCTCTGGTTCGACGCGCCGCTGCAAACTCCCGAGGGCATTGCCACCGACGATCCGGTTGCCGATGTCCGAGCTGCCTATCCATCGGGTACCGAGCTCAAAGCACCCAAAGGCAGCTACCGCTTCGACGGGATCCTCGTCACCTCGGGCGAGTACGGATACCTCTTCCTGCACGACGGCAAGACGGTCCAAAAGGCGATCGCCGGCTACGTGGAGTATCTGCATCGCCTGTTCAATACAGGCTTCGGGGTCTGCTGAGGCTTCGTGTAGGCTCGCGGACGGTGGCGTGTCCGAGTGGCCTAAGGAGCACGCCTCGAAAGCGTGTGAGGGTGCAAGCCCTCCGCGGGTTCAAATCCCGCCGCCACCGCCAATTGATATTGATAGATAGAAGGCACCCTGAACTTTGTTGTTCAGGGTGCCTTCTATCTATCCGCTCGTCCTGGGCGTGGTTGCCGGCGCAGAGCACGACGTGATGCGACCTGACCAACTCTGGCAGGTGAGACAGCTAGTAACGCTGCAGCATCGCGAACCGAGTATCGCCCTTCTGCCACCATGCGGCGCGCCAACTCGGCGGTCTGCTCTGCGATCCTGCGTGACTCGGCCTCTACGGTTTCGCGCTGCCTACGCAGCTGGGCGGCCTCCTCGTCCAGACCGGGGTCGCCGGTGTGGTAGTCCCACTCGAGTGTTAGCCCGTCCTCCGCCTCGTCAGGTAGGTCAGCGGCAAGAACGATGACCTCTCGGACGTAACGATCGAGTGCACCCAAGCTCCGGGCGTAGGTGTGAGCTCCATCGAGTCCCTCAACATCAGCAAGCCAGAACCGAGCATCCTCAGGGTCGCGGCGTACGACAACCCGATAGGCGCTTTCGTGTGCCATCAAAGCAACCACCCTTCTCCGAACACCGACTGCAGCTGACGCTGGATCGATCGCAGCGTGCCAGGAGGGATGTCCCCTCCGTGCATCGGGACCTGAGCCTTGGCGCGCACTTCGATTTCACCATCCTCTTTGGTCTTAACGGCCTCATATGTTGCGTGCGAACCCCTGGTACGGACTTGATAGCCGCCCAAAGCTTCGATGCGCCGGACGACCTCACGCGCGGTCAAAGTCCTCCCCATGACCATACAGTCTAGCCGCTAGACATTTTTACTGTCTATCCGCTAGACGGCAACTCAAGGCACCCACTCCGAGGCCCAGCCCGCCTTGATCTGGTACTCGCCAAATGGGGTTTGGTCTGGAAAGTGGCCCGCGGCGTGTGTGGGAAGATCAGCCGCATGAGCACGCATATCGGCGCGAAGCCCGGCGAGATCGCGGAGCGGGTCCTGATGCCCGGAGATCCGTTGCGGGCGAAGTGGATCGCGGAGAACTACCTCGAGGGCGCCAAGTGCTACTCGACGGTGCGCAACATGTTCGGCTTCACCGGCACGTACCAAGGAACGCCTGTCTCGATTCAAGGATCGGGCATGGGCATGCCATCGGCCTCCATCTACGCCCATGAGCTGATCAACGAGTACGGCGTGAAGACGTTGATCCGCGTCGGTTCGTGTGGCGCGCTGGCGGACTCGCTGAATCTGCGCGATGTCATGGCGGCCAGCGGTTCGAGCACGGACTCGAACATGAACCGGGTGCGCTTCGACGGTCTCATCGACTACGCCCCGGTTGCCGACTTCGGTCTGCTGCGCACAGCCGTGGACGTGGCGGAGCGCCGCGGGGTGACGATGCACGTCGGCCCGGTCCTGGCGGCGGATGCGTTCTATACGGACCGGCCGGATCTTTACGACAAGCTCGCCGACTATGGCGTGCTCGCGGTGGAGATGGAGTCGGCGGCGCTATACACGATCGCGGCACGGTTTAAGGCGCGAGCGCTCACAATCCTGACGGTCAGCGATCACATCAAGCGTGGCGAGGCGACCACCGCGCAGGAGCGGGAGCAGACCTTCTCGCAGATGGTGGAGATCGCGCTCGACACCATTGTGGCGTAACGAGAACACCATTGTGGCGTAACGAAACGGAGGCCCCGCCGATGCGGGACCTCCGTCTACTTAGGACGCACGCACCAGATTGATGCGCAGCTTAGGTGCTTCCAGCACAGGCGAATTCACCCACACCAGTTGCACGTCCGGGTTCGTGAAGAAGACCAGCGGCAGTGGGATGGGCGGGGGAAGGCTCGTGGGCGTGAAGTCCACCGGGATGAGCCCAAAAAGGTTGCCACGGAAGCGACTCGTGTAAAAGTCGACCGTGCCACCCCTGACCGTGAGCTTGCTGCTCTTCAGGTCGGTGTCCCAGCCCTTGTCGCCGTAGACGTGAAGCAGGAAGTCGTTTGTGTCGGACTGCGCCATGGTGAACTTCAGCACCCGGATGGGGCCGTCGGTCGTCGGCAGGTCCACGACTCCTTGAAAGACAAGGTTTTGCATGGTGACCCGGGTGCCGGTCATCCGGGACGGACGCTTCCCTACGTTTGGCTGACCGGCAACCGGCTTGAGCAACTTCGCCTGGCCCGGCACGCCGGGCAGACCGGGAACCCCTGGGACGCCGGGAATTCCTGGTATCCCGGGATCGCCGGGAGACGCCGAGCCGGTGGGCGTCGGCGTTGGGCACGCAGTCGAAGTCGGCTTGGGAGTCGGCGTCGGGGTAGGAGAGGGTTTGCCACCGCCCCCGAACAACTTGTCGAAGAAATCAATGATGTCGCCGATGATCCCGCCGCCCGAGCTAGCCGAAGGGCTAGGGCTCGGCGTCGCACACGGGCCGGCTATGGCCTTACCCGGTGTTGCGGTCAGCATGGTGACGCTCAACGCCAGGACAGCGATTATGGCGGCATGGCGCGGCGACTCTTCAGCGGAATCGTCTGAGGGAGAGGAGTCAGGTGCCGGGTTCCACGCGAAAATGAGGCCGCCACCGGCGATGCCGAGAAGCATGCCGACGAAGAACCCGCCAAGGTTGACCCCGAGCAGCGAATAGATCGCCACGAAAGTGGCCACCAGGCCGTAGAAGTGCCGTTGCGCGGGGGTGAACCAGCCCAACAGTCCACAAAGGACCAACACGAAGGCGATCAGGTACCCGGTGAACTTCTCCGGGCCGAAGGAGATCGTCCCTCCGTGCAGTTCGAGGTTCATGGTGACGACGATTTCCAGACCGGCGAGCACCGTTAGCACTCCGCCCCAGAATGGCCGGGTACGCCGCCAGGACCGGAAGCGTTGCCACACGGTCACGGATGCCTCCAAGGGGAAGACGTTGCCGGGTGCGGCAAACGCACCCGGCACGCAGGTCGGACTACGGCGTGATGGTGGTGAAGCACTCGGAGCCGTCGAACTTGAGGTTCAGGCTCATGCCGGTGAGGTGGAACTCGCCGGCGCTGGTGCTGTAGAAGCGCTGCCGCAGATTGGTGATGACCGCGGTGTCAGCCTCCTGACCGAAGTTGCCGGCCAGGCCCACGGGCGGGGTGCCGCCCTTGGACAGAGCCGAGTCGGCTGTACCGATGTCGATGTTCGTGAACACCGCGTCACCGGCGAGGTGGTCCATGCCGATCAGCAGCTTCTTGGCGATGACCGGCTTGCCGGCCTCCCGTCCACCGCGGATGAACAGGACGATGTCGGTCCCGGGGACTTTGACCGACTGGCACAGGTTGTAGATCTTCGCTTCATTGATCTGGGACGCCGCCACCGGGATCACTTTGCCGTTCCTATCCACGACAACGGCCCCGAACTGGGCGAACCCGTTCGCCTCAAGCTTGTCGGCGGTAAGCATGGCGGTCTGCCCAGAGACCTTCATGGCTACCGGTACCGAACCACTGGCGATCCCGCCCATAAGAGCGGAGACGGCGATGGTGGCGGGAACCACCACAGCGGCGAACCGCCGCCATCTGGT
>DPJL01000274.1 GCA_003543035.1 Micromonosporaceae bacterium
CAGCGATCAATCCCCAACCACGTAAGGTGACAATCATTTTTCCGAGCCGGGCAGTGGCACCGGGACCGCCTCGATCGCGTCCCGCAGCACCTCGGCGGAGGTCACGCCGCGCAACTGAGCGTCGGGGGTGAGCAGGATACGGTGCGCGAAAACGGGCTCCAGCAACGCTTTCATGTCCTCGGGCAGCACGAAGCCGCGTCCCTCGGTGAGCGCGTAGGCGGCCGCGGCCCGGGTCAGCGAAATGACACCACGTGGGCTGACGCCGACGCGGACGTGCTTGTGCTCGCGCGTGGCTGTGGCGAGTCGCACGGCATAGGCGTATAACGGGTCCGCGATGTGGGCCCGCTGAGCCAGCGCCACCGCCTCGCCGATGGTCGCGGTGTCGGTCACCGGCTGGATCGCCTCAGGTGAGCGCAACGTGTGGCCACGCAACACCTCGATCTCGGTCCGCTCATCCGGATAGCCCACCGACAGCTTCATCAGGAACCGGTCAAGCTGCGCTTCGGGCAGCCGATAGGTACCGTCCATCTCGACCGGGTTCTGTGTGGCCACCACAAGGAACGGCCGCGGCACCGGATGACGCACGCCATCAACGGTCACGAAGCGCTCTTCCATCACCTCGAGCAGCGCCGACTGCGTCTTAGGTGAAGCCCGGTTGATCTCATCGCCGATGACGATGTTCGCGAAGATCGGGCCGGGGTGGAACTCGAAACCCCTGGTGCCCTGGTTGAAGATGGTGACCCCGCTGACATCCGAGGGCAGCAGGTCGGGGGTGAACTGAATGCGCCGCCACGCGCCCTGCACCGATGCGGCAATCGCACGAGCAAGTGTGGTCTTGCCCGTGCCGGGCACATCCTCCAGCAGGATGTGCCCCTGCGCGAACATGCACACCAGTGCCAGCCGCACCACCTCGGGCTTGCCGAGCACCACGGTGGAGATGGCTCCGCCGAGGCGAGAGGTCAGCTCCGCGAAAGCGCGGATCTGAGCGGGGGTGAGCGGTTGTGGCTGGGTCACTGGAACTGTCCTTTGTGGTCGTTCTCGTTGCACTAGCAGTTGGGCAGCATGTTGTAGTTGTCGCCGGAATCCAGGTTGATCCAGATCCACGGGATGTAGCGCTGGTTGCCGCGGTAGGTGATCTGAATCCACATGGCGCTGGATTTGTAGTTGTTGTAGGCCACCGCGTTGATCACCGAACGGCCCCCACTCTGGTTGCCCGGCAGGCCGTCCTTCTTGCAGAAGACCTGGTAGCGCTGGCCGTTGTAGGCGTCGCCCACTCCTTCACCGCTCTGCTGACGCGAGTTGGTGTAGACGCCGATGCCGCCGTTGCAGTAGGTCGGGTCGCCGTGGGCGTTGGTGTTGATACAGGTCACCGTGCCCGCGAGCGACGGCGTGTGCGCGCCGACATTGCCGGACTGGGCATTGCCCGCCGCATTGGCAACCGTGACGGTGTAGTTGTATTGGCGGTCCGGCCACAGGCCGCCGACGGTGTGCCCGCCCGCGCCCGAGCTGCAAGGGATGTTGTTACCGGCACCGTTGATGGTCAGCGTGCAGGTGGGCGTGCCCGCGCCGTCGTTGTAGGCGAAGCGCACCACCATGCTGTTGTGCCCGATCGAGGAAGTGTTCACATTGGACACTGTCGGAGCCGTGATAGTGCGGGCGCTGGTGGTCGCCTTCGGGCCCTTGCCGGCCTGGTTGACGGCCACCACGTCGATCGAGACGATCTCACCGTCGGCGAAGCCGTTGATGGTGGCGTTGGTCCCGGTCACCGTCTGCGTCTGGCCCTTGGCGGTGACCTCATACCCGGTGATAGGACGCCCGTTCTCGTCGGCGGCCGCCCACAGCACCCGGACCGTTCCCTTGGCTCCGGCCACGGTCTCGCCACGAAGGCTCTTCACGGCGCCCGGCTTGTTGAACGGCACCACCGAACCACTGACCGGCGACGACGCCTTGGAACCCGCACCGATGTCGTTGACGGCGACCACGGTGAACGCATACTGCTTGCCGTAGTCCAGCTCCTTGTCGGGGATCACGAGCTTGGTCTCGCCATTGCTGGCCCCGGCCGGCGCACCTGCCCCGGCCGAGATCGCGGTCACCTCGTACCGCACGATCTTGCGGCCCTGTCCGTTGGCGGCGGTCCAAGTGACCTCGACGGTGCCGTTGGGCATCGCGGTCGCCTTGATGTCGGTCGGCGGATCGGGCACATCCCGCGTCGGGATCACCTTGTTGCTCTTGCCATTGGGCCCTTCACCCTGGCCGTTGACCGCACGCACCTGGAACTCGTATTCGGTGCCGTTGATCAGGCCGGGGATGACGAGCGAGCGCTGACTGGCGCCGACTTCGAACGTCTGGTTGTTGCCGGTGACGATGTACTTGATGATCTTCGAGCCGTTGTCGGGTGCCTTGCTCCACGTCAGCGTGACCTGGTTGTCACCCGCGGCCGCCTTGATGTTCTTTGGCGCGCCCGGCTTCGTGATGATCGGCTTGGGATCCGGCGGGGGCAGGATGACCGGCGGGTCACCGCCCACGATCTCGTTGCGGAACTTGTCGACCTCTTTGTCCTCGTGCTTGTCGTTGATGACGTGCGCGACGGACGAGCCGGGGGAGTTGATGAACAGATGGTTCTCTCGCACCTCGAGCTGCAGCACCCCGGGCACCTTGAAGGTGATGGTGTTGGCCAGCTTGCCTTCGCGGTCAAGTGCGTAGACCTTGCCGGTGCTCTCGTCGGCGACGTAGATGCGCCCCGCCCAGGCGACCGCGGGCTGAAGCTTGCCCTCGCCCGGCACGGTGAAGTCGGTGACCTTGACATCGCTGCCGCTGCCGGAGATGACGTAGACGTGACGCCCTTCCACCACGGTGACCGGGACGACGTCGCCACCCGAGCGCGAGGGCAGCTCGCCGCCCGCGGCGTCGGTCGTGACCGTGGTCAGCTTGTCGCCGCGCAGGGTGACCAGCTTGCCGTTGGTCTGATCCAGAATCGCCACCCCGTCGTCCAATGCGGACAGTGCGAGATCGTGCCACGGCTCGGCCACAGGATCGGTGCGTACCTGACTCGGCCCGCCACCACCCTGGCCGCCATTGGCATTGGCCAACGGGGCGGGTGTGATCGCGGTGACCGTGCCCTCGCTGGGGACGGCGATCCAGAGCCGGCCCTTGCCGTCGAACGAGCCGCCCGCGATGCCCGGCGGGAACCGCAACGCCTCGCCGACCGGCTGCAGCGTGGCCGGATTGAGCTGGCGGACCACGCCCTGCGCCGCGTCGATGACGAAGGCGGCGTCATTGTGCAGGGCGATGGTGATGCCCAGGCCCTGCTGAGTGTCCATTGTGGAGGTCACGGCCAGAGTGGCCGGATCAAACGCGTTGACCTTGCCGGTGGAGAGATCCCGCAGGATGAGATAGCGGTCGGATTGGCTCAGCTGCACCGGATGCCCTTTGGAGTTGGGGACAGCCTGTCGCGTGTCCACCTTTCCGGTTATGCCGTTGACCCGGGCGAGCTCGCCCTGCACATTGCTCCACAACCAGGACTCGGCATCGTAGCTGGCCGCGACGTGGTCGCTTGCACTGAGCCCGAGCCACGTCAGCCCCATCGCGGCAACCAGGCTGAGCACGGTCAGAATGGTGACCAGACCACCCTTGGTGCGAGCCTTGCGCGATATGGCACCTGGCGACAGATCCACCATGGGATCAGCCCTCCCCCAATGATGCGAGGAGTGACCCCCGCGTCGTAGCGTTCCTCCCTGAAAAGCCGACGCCATCCTAGGCCCTAGGTGTGACAAGTAAAAGTCGATAGGTCATCTACCGAGTAGGCGAGGGACTGGCTTTCTTACGATTTGTGCAGACCTGCTCTGATTGCCGAAGGTCGTCCACCGAATAGGCCAGCACGATGCTGAAGCAGTACTCATAGTTCTTGTTCAGTGAAAGCAGCGTGGTCTCGGTCGCGCCCTTGGCCGGCACCTGCAAACGGCGAAGCGCCTCGTCCTCTCTGTTACCCACCACAATCGGCTGCGCAGTGCCGTTGGAAGTATCGGTCCAGGTCAAGGTGATCCGATCGCCACGATCTAGCAATGCCACCCCGGTCGGTGCGCCATCGGGACCGGTAGGAGTCGGATTGGGCTCGTTTCCCTTGGGCCCCAACACAAGAAACACGGTGACGCCGGCCGCGGCCACTGCGACTGCCGCGGCGGCAAGAGAGGCGATCAGCATGCCGCGGCCGCGCTTTGGCTGCGGCGCAGGGGGAGCAGCCGGGCCGGGCGGGGTGCTGATCACCAGGGGCGGCGCCGAAGCCAGTGGTGGCACTGTCGTTTGTGGGGGGTACCCAGTGACGCCGCGCCCTGGTAGGTCGGTACCGGCGGTAGGCGGATATTGCGGCTCACGCCTTGGCACAGAGTCGATCGGGACGGCGGAGTGTCGGCTGGGCGGTAGCGCAGGTGGAGGCGGTGACACCGGTCGTTGCAGCGATGGCGGCGAAACGGGCCGTTGGTCAAGCGGCTGCAACGGCGGAATAGGGGTGACGCGGCGCGGTTCCGATGGCGGCAGCGGTGGAATAGGGGTGACGCGGCGCGGTTCCGTCGGTGGCAGGGGAGGTGGCGGTGGAGGTGGCGGCGGCGGCACAACCGGATCGGGCCTCTGTTTGTGCACCGGCGGCAGCGGCCGGATCGGTTCGGCCGGTGGGGGAGCCGGGATCGGCGGCCACTCGGTGGCCGG
>DPJL01000234.1 GCA_003543035.1 Micromonosporaceae bacterium
CCGAAATAGTTGGGGGATCCGGGGTCGCGGTCCACGGATGTTTCTGCGGTAGTCACGGCGGCAGAGTGGCGATCATGGACAAAGTGGTCGAGCTGCTCCAGCAGACGATGACCTCGCCCTGGGTGTACATCGCGATCTTCGCCGTGGCCGTGGTGGATGGGTTCTTTCCGATCGTGCCCAGTGAGACCTCGGTCATCACGGCGGGCGTGTTCGCCGCGACCGGAAAGCCTAATCTCGTTGCGCTGATTGGGGTTGCGGCGGCCGGAGCGTTCGTCGGTGACCACATCTCCTACGCCATCGGCAGGGGATTGGGCCGCAATCGCCGCAACAAGGCTCTGTTGTGGGCGAAGCAGGCGGTGTCTGTCCGAGGTGGACTGATCCTGGTGGCGGCGCGCTACATCCCCGGTGGGCGGACGGCGATCACGATGACCATGGGCTCGGTCGGCTACCCGCTTCGCAAGTTCGTCGCGTACGACGCGCTCGCCGCCACCTCGTGGGCGGTCTATTCGGCCCTGATCGGCTACTTCGGTGGAATGGCTTTCGAAAACGATCCGCTGCGTGGGCTGCTGCTGGGGCTCGGTTTAGCGCTGTCGATCACCGCAATTGCCGAGCTGGTGCGCTGGATCAGAAAGAAAAGAAGAGTTGCACAAGAGCTATTGCGCAATTCGTCTTGTGCATGCCAGGATCTAGGGCATGACACGGGACAAGACTCGGAAGATCACCGACTCCACCACCCTGGCTGCCCTCGCGCATCCGTTGCGCCGCAGGCTGATGGACATGCTGCGGGTCTACGGACCCGCGACCGCGAGCACGCTGGCCGAGCGCACTGACCAGGCCGTCGCCAACGTCAGCCACCACCTGCGCGTGCTGGGGGCCAGCAACTTCATCGAAGAGGCGCCCGAGCTCGCCAAGGACAAGCGCGAGCGCTGGTGGCGACTGGTCTCGAGCAGCCTGCGCTGGTCGTCGTCGGACTTCGCGGACGACCCGGCCGGAGCCGTGATCTCCGAGACCGTTCAGTCGCTGGGCTTCGAGCAGCACATCGGAGTTGCCCGCGCCTGGTTCGCGGCGGACAAGGCCGAGTGGGAAGGCTGGAGCGACGGGGCGTTCTCGGCCGACAAGTGGCTCCAGATGACTCCGCAGGAGCTGCGCCAGCTAAGCGATGAAATCGGGGAACTGTTCCGCAAGTGGGGCAACCGCGAGGTGCCCGACGACGGGCAACAGCGCGAGTCGGTCATGGTCTTCGCCTACGGCATGCCGGCCAAGCCATGACAGTCCTCGAGCTCCCACCATTTGTTGAAAAGGTCCAGCCACCGCGGAAGAGTCTTTGGCGGCATCACGACTTCCGGCTGCTCTGGCTCGGCGAGACCACGAGCAAGCTCGGCAGCAGCATCAGCGGTGTCGCCATCTCCCTGGTCGCCATCACGGTGCTGCAGGCCTCGACCTTCCAAGTCGGACTGTTGGTAGCCGCGTCGTGGCTGCCCTGGTTGCTGGTCGGGCTCCCGGCCGGCGCCTGGGTGGACCGGCTACCGCGCCGCCCCCTGATGCTGATCTGCAACATCACCTCGATGCTGCTCATGCTCAGCGTGCCAATCACCGCGTGGCTCGGCGTGCTCACCATCGAACAGCTGCTAGTCACCGCACTGCTGACCGGCACGGCCAACGTCTTCTTCCAGACCGCCTATCAGGTTCTGCTGCCTTCGCTGCTGCCGCGTGAGCAGCTCGTGGAAGGCAACGCCAAGATGCAGGGTGCGGAGTCGGCAGCACACATTGCCGGGCCCGGGTTTGCGGGACTGCTCGCCCAATCCTTGGGAGTCCTAAGTGGACTGTTGGTCGACGCCGCCACCTTCCTCGTGTCGACGCTCTGCCTGTTGCGGATTCGGGGGCGGGAAAAAGGTACCAGCCGGAAAGTCAGCGAAAGCACCCTGCGCCGGGAGATAGCCGAGGGTTTGCGGTTTGTGGCACGCGACCGCTATCTGAGGGTCTTCGCGGTCTTCGGCTCGATGAGCAATCTGGTGCTGACCGGCTATCAGGCGATCCTGGTGCTCTTCCTGGTCCGCGAGGTTGGTGTCAGCCCGGGTGGGGTCGGCGCGCTGATGATGGCGATGGGCCTGGGCGGCCTGCTCGGCGCGATTTGCGCGCCGCAAGTCGCGAAGAGCTTCGGCACGGCGCACGGCACGATCATCAGTCTGCTTGCCACGTCACCATTTGCGCTGCTGATCCCGCTCACCGGGCCGGGCGTGCAGCTGGGCTTCGTGATAGCCGGCGGTGCGATGCTCGGCCTGGGAGTGGTGTCCGGCAACGTCATCAAGGGCAGCTTCCGGCAGTCCTACACCCCGCGTCCCCTGCTCGGCCGGGTCACTGTGAGCATGCACTTCCTCAACTTCGGCACCATCCCGCTCGGGGGTCTGCTCGGCGGCGCACTCGGCCAGGCGATTGGGATCCGGCCCACCATGTGGGTGATGACCGCTGCGGTTGCCGCAGCACCGCTTATCCTCCTAATTGGACCGATCCGCCGCCACCGCGACCTGCCTTCCGGTCCGCTTTAGGCTCTTTGGATGATCCACATCCCCGTACGTCTCAATCGGCGGCCGACTTTGAGACGTACGGGGATGTGGATCACGGGCGCGTGGTGGGCAAGCCCGCGCGCATCGTCAACGGCCGCAAGGGCCTGCGCCGAGCCAATCCGGCCCTCGCTAGAGCGTGTTGTACGGATTCACCCCCTGCGCCCCCATCAGGAACCAACTCGTGGCGCCGACGTGCTGGCGCTGGAAGTAGCCGAAGCCGAAACCGGTGTCGAAAGCACTGGTCGCCGAGACGATGCCGGAGCGCGCGGGGAGCGCGGTGCCGGTCCAATTGCCGCCGTCGCCCGGGTTCGACAACCGGCCGTTGATCGGATCACTGGTGAGCCCGACGGTCTGGCCCCCGCCGAGCAGCTCCTGAGCCTTCACCGTCTCGAGCAGATAGTGCACCGCGCGACCCCGGTCGCCGTGGCGGTTGCGCTCGAGCAGGGCCGCTGCCATGTGGCCGTTGCCCTCGAGCCATACCGCGTTGCGATCGTTGGGCCGGTCACCGTTGGGTACCGTACCGGTCAACACTTTGCTCTGATCGCTGAAGGTGACCCCGGCGATGGTCACACCTTCGGGCAGCTGAGACTCCGGCCCACCGTCGACGTTGCCCAGCTTCGCCGCGGTCCAATCGATTCCCCTGGCGTGGGCCCGGTCCCGCAGACTCAGGTAGGCCCAGGTGTTCACGTCCTCGGGCAGGATCGACTTGTTGATCAGATTCGGGTCGTCGCCGGGGTTGCCGCCCTGGGTACCGGTCCAGAAGTAGCCGCCGGCCGGGTTCCACATCGACCGGACGAAGTCGCGCGCCACATTGGCGTCCTGGTACCAGTCGCGATTGCGGGTGTGCCGGCCGAGCAGCTGGAAGAGGGCGTAGACATCGATGTTGTGCTCGGTTGAACACCACCGCTGGGCGGTTGTTCCGTCGGCCTGCACTCCGCCGTGGTAGCCGCCGAAGTGGAAGGGACTGGGCCGGCCCTTGATCCATTCGCCGATGGCGACCGCGCCGTCGAGGTAACGGCGGTTGCGGGTGCGGTCGAAGAGCTGCGCCAGAGCCAACCCGGCCCAGCCCATGTCGCCGACCGAGGTGCCGCTGAAACCGAAGGGCCATAAGAAGGCTGCTTTGCCGTCGGCTCGGACGAGACCGGGGAACTCGGGCCACCAGCCGTAGAAAATCATCGGCCCGACCGCGTAGGCCTGGCGGAGCCGGCCATCGGTGTGGGTCTCGTCATTGGCCTGGATCCAAAGCAGAGTGTCGCCGATGAGCTTGGCCCGGCGCACGTTGTCGCTGGTCGGCCGGGACAGGTAGGCGATCGCGGCCAGGGCGTTGTCGTAGATGAAGCCGGTCGTCATCAGTCCGGACTCGTTGTTGTAGCTCTGCAGTAGGCGCAGATCGTCGCCTTGCTTATAGGCATCCATGACGACGTTCAGGTACTGGTAGGCGCGATCGGCCGGGCCACGCAGCCGATGGTCGACGACGCCGTGCGAGCCGGTGGCCGAAGCGGCGCTTGATAAGCCGAGCTGGGCGGCCGTGACCGCGGCGGCGGTGCCCGCAGAAATGGCCATGAGGCGCCGCCGGGAAAGGGGAGCGGACATAATGTTTCCTCCATGAGAGAGCGCTCTCAGGATTGAAGCTCACCCGTCAGTCAGAAGCAATACACCTTTCGGAGAGCGCTCTCGCCCGTCGGCCCACACCGATGCTGGAAAAGTGCTTCGCTGTGCCGGCTGGGGACGTTAGCCGGCACAGCGAAGCTGGGGCCGAGCCCGCTCTGGCTCTGCGCCACCATCAGCGGACCCGGCGATCTCGGGGGCGGCCACCGCCGCGCAGCCCAGATATATCCGCGAATACCGATCCCGAAACATGCCTCGGTGGTGTAGTTGGGCGCCGCCGGGGGTATCCAGCTTCAATGAAACAGGCATATGCGGATGAGCTGCTCCTGACGCTTAAGCGGGCGGGCAGCGTGCTGAAGTCGACCGGCGTCCCCTTCGCCCTGGCCGGCAGTTTCGCCGCCTATGCGCATGGCGGTGCCTCAAGCGATCACGACGTCGATTTTCTCATCAAGCATCAGGATCTCGGGATCATCCTGCCCGCGCTGACCGAGGCCGGTTTCCGCATCGAGCAGCCGCCGGAGGACTGGCTAGTCAAGGCCTACGACGGGGACCAACTCGTGGACCTGATCTACCGTCCGATCGACATCCCGGTGACCGACGAAACCCTCGATCAGGCCACGATGATGAGCGTCGGGCCGATCAGTCTCCCGGTGCTCTCAGCGACCCAGCTGATGGTGCACAAGCTGCTTACCTACGACCAGCACTACTGCGACTTCGCGCCGGGGGTGCAGATGGCCCGCTCGTTGCGCGAGAAGATTAACTGGGTTCAGGTCCGGGCCGAGACACGCGGATCGCCTTATGCGGAAGCATTTCTGCTCCTGGTGACCCGGCTGGAGCTGGCATAAAAGGCCCCGGAGTCACCGGCGGCTACGTGGCGGACCAGCCGGCGACCCCGGGACGACTTGATGGGTTACTTGATCACGCCTGGCGCCGAGTTCGCGTTGGAACTTACCGCCGCCTTCGCTTTTTCCATCGGGGTGCCAGGGGTGGCCTTCGCCTTGGCGATGCGGTCGTCGATCGTGTGCTTCGCCTCGCGAAGATCGTGACCCACCCTGTCCACGGCCTTGTCCACGGCCTGATCGATCTCCACCTGGCGGCGCCGGTAGATCTGGTGGGCGAACCAACCCACGGCGGCACCGAAGGCGGCGGCCCGGATCATCGGCCAGCTCCGTGTCGGAGTGGGCCGTCCGGCCAGTACATCCCAGGCATTGGTGGCGCGGCGAGCCGCCTCACTGGAGCCGAGGTTGTCAACAAGCTCATGCCACTTGGCATTAGCCACGCTGTTGACTTCCTTGGCAACGCTATTGATGTCGTGCGTCTGCTTTCCAAACATCGCGATGCTCTCCCTTCAATACGCCTTGCCTGATGCGGTACCCGTCCTGCTCAGAGGCAAACGCCTGTTTGGTCACCGTCGCATGTGGGTACTGAACGTGCGCCCACGCGAGAGAGAGGCGGTGAGCGGAATGCTGCATGTAAGTGCTTCCCAGGTGCTCGTGACGACAACCGAGACAATGCCGGGTTACCACATCGAGCAGATCCTGGGCCCGGTGGTGGGCGTGGCCGCCCGCACCAGGAGTCCTTATGTCGAGGGGCTCAAGTCTCTGGCGGACGGTCATGGGGTCGATCCGGATCACCGTCGCGAGTTGCTAATCGCCTGCCGTCTCGAAGCCATCACCAGCATGCTCGGTCAGGCCAGCGGATTTGGTGCCAACGCCGTGGTGGCGATGCGTTTTGATCACCGAAATGTGACCGACCTGTGGAATGAGGTGTGCGCGTACGGGACCGCCGTCTGGGTAGTGCCGGCCAACATCCCGAGTCAGATGGCGGCGCCATCGTCCGCGGCGGGGGATGGCAGCGTACGTTAGGGGCATGCTCAGCGTGGACAATGTCGCCGACGGCGACCGGGTGACTGTCAAGGTGGCCGGTGACATCGACCTCGCGAGTGCGGACAAGCTCACCGAAGCGCTGGAGAAGGCTGTCGCAGTGGCGTCCGAGGTTTGTGTCGACCTTTCCCAGGTGACATTTCTCGACTCGACCGGAATCAGGTCGCTGGTGCAGGCCTATCGGTCGGCGCAGAGCCAGGGCGGCATCCTCTACGTGGACGGGGCCCGGCAATGGGTTGCCAAGGTGCTCGACGTCACCGGAGTGGGCCCGCTGCTCGCACGGCCCAAGAGCTGATCCTCCTTACCGGACAGTCCAGCCTTCCGGTACCTGAGCCGCCTGTAGCATCCCGCCCGCGGCGGTGAATCTGATTCGGTGCCCGGCAAGGGTTAGCCGGTCCAGGGTCAGCTGGCCCCAATCGGCGGGGAGATGTGGGTTGACGGCGATGGTGTGCTTCGGCACGTCCGGGTCCAGCCCGAGAAACGCGCGGACCAGCATGAAGGGCGTGGCACTGGCCCACGCCTGCGGCGAACACGAGGTCGGGTAGGGGATCGGCGATCCGAAGGCCTCCGCCGCGAAGCCGCAGAAGAGCTCCGGGAGCCGGGCGCCGAAGGAGACAGCCGCCCGCAGCAGGCCTTCAGCGAGCTGGTGGGCCAGCTCCACGGCACCGGGTAGGTGTGAATACCGCATGAGCCCGGCGATGCACAGCGCATTGTCGTGCGGCCACACCGATCCGTTGTGATAGCTCATCGGGTTGTAGGCCGCCATCTGCTCGGAGAGCGTCCGCAAGCCGAAGCCGCTGTCCATGTCGCTACGAGACAGGCGCAAAATAAGCTCGGCCGCGTGTTCGTCGGTGACGATGCCGCTCCACAGGCACTGTGCGGCGTTGCTGGTAAGTGAATCGACGTGGCGCTTGTGCCCGTCGAGGGCCAGTGCGATATAGCCGCTTTCGGGCAGCCAGAAGCGTTCTGCGAAGAGCTGCTTGAGTTTGCCGGCCCGCTCCCGGCACGAGTGTGCCCGGTCGTGGTCGCCGAAGGCCTCGGCCAGGTCGGCTCGGGCCAGCCAAGCCGCGTAGGCATAGCCCTGTACCTCGCACAGGGCTATCGGAGGCTCGGCCAGGCGCCCGGACAGGTCGTTGATGCCGTCCCAACTGTCCTTCCAGCCCTGGTTGGTGAGCCCTCGGTCGGTGGCACGCTGGTACTCAAGGAATCCGTCGCCGTCGCGGTCGCCGTAGTGCTCCATCCAGGACAGTGCGCTATCCGCCGCGGGCAGCAGCGCGCGAATGTCCGCCTCGGAAGCGCCCCAGCGCCAGGCTTCGCCGAGCAGAGCGACGAAAAGTGGGGTGGCATCGACGGTGCCGTAATAGTTTCGCCCGCCGAGGACGGCGACACTGTCCGGGCCGAGCCGTGACTCGTGCAGAATCCGGCCCGGCTCCTCCTCGGTCTGTGGGTCGAAATCCTTGCCCTGCAAGGCAGCCAGTGTGTAGAGCGTGCCGACCGCCACCGTCGGGTCGACCGGCAGCGCCATCCACGCGGTGATGAGGCTGTCCCGACCGAACAGGGTCATGAACCATGGCGCTCCGGCAGCCATGAAGACGCGATGCGGGTCGGCCGGGCTCTCGATGCGGAGCGCATCGAGATCGTGCAAGCCTTGCTGCAGAACGAGACCGAGCTCGGCATGGTGGGTCTTGAACGACGTCACCCGGCCCAGCCAGGCCGACTTCCCCGAGGTATGGTCGATCCCGCTTAGCTCGCGGAAACGAGGCTCGACCGGACGACTCTCCACCACCGGCTGGCACAGAATCTCCACCGACCACTGGTGCCGGGCCGGGATGACCGCCTCCCAGCTCAGACCGACCGGGCTCGCTTGCGGCTCCTTGGTGGCATGCACGAACAGGCCGCGGGTGCCGTCACTCCGGCTGAAAATCAGATCAGTTCCCGGAGACGCGGCGGTGTAGGCGTCGACCGCGGCACCGCGCCCCTCCTTGACCGCGAAGAGATCCGCGAAGTCCGCCGCGATCTGCAGATCCACCTTCACCACTGTCGTTTCCCGGCCGACGTTGGTCAGGGTGAGGACCTCCTTCATCCCCTCGCCGACGGTTCGCCGCCGCACCACCAGCAGAGTGGAGTCGGCATGCCCGGCCGCCGGCGGGCGGCGCAGCACGAATCGAGCGTGGTAACCGTCCGGATTGGACGCTGACAACGGTTGCGGGGCAAGGCCGTCGAGCCGCAACTGCCAGCGAGAGACCAGACGTGAGTCTCGGAAGAACAATCCCTGGGGTGTACCAGGTTCAATGTCGCCGGTTGCCGCACAGAGACAGAAAGTGGTGCCTTCCACCATGGTGACCAGGTCCCGGCCCGCCAGCGCGACGGGCACGGATTCCCCGGTGTTGAACGGGGTGGCTTCGGTCGTCATGCGTCCATCATCGTCCAGTGGTCACCGGCCTGGTTGCGGTCACGGCAGAAGGCATGTTCTGCGCCTTTGCCCGGCGGTAGGCCAGGGCGTAGCCGTTGGCCATCCGTTCCGCGCTGAACCGGCGCTCGACGAGGTTGCGGCAGGCCGCCGAGGACAGTTCCTTGACAGCGTGGATCGCCGCGGGCAGCTCGCTCGGTTCGTCGCAGATGAGCCCGGTGACGCCATGCTCGACGATCTCCGGCACGGCACCGCCGCGCAGGGCGACGACAGGCGTCCCGCAGATCATGGCTTCGATCATCACCATGCCGAACGGTTCCTCCCATTGCACCGGGCAGAGCAGGCAGGTGGCATGGACGAGCAGCTCGCGTTTGCGGGTGGCGTCGGCTACACCGATCACTGTGTCGGCGGGCGACAACCGTGGTTGGACCTGGTCGGCGAAGTACTTCTGCTCAAGCGGCTCAGCACACTTGCCGGCCAGGATCAGCGGCAGGCCGGCCGCGTGAGCCGCCTCGACCGCCAGATGCACTCCCTTGTCCGGGTGATACCGGCCCAGGAAGAGCGCATACTCCTGCTTCTGCGCCGAATAGGGCCAGGCGGCCGGGCGAAGACCGTTGTGCACAGTGGCGAGCCAATTGAGCTCGGGCGCCAGGTCGCGCTGCCGGTGGCTGATGGCCACCAGCGAGATGTCGGTGCCCAGGGCCCGGTAGAACCTGCGCAGGTCCGCGTTGACCGGGCCGTGCACGGTGACCACGACGGGCAGCCCGAGCGGTGCGAACACCGGGGCGTTGAGCGGCCCGGCGAAGGTGTGATCGTGCACTACGTCGATTTCCCGCGCGGCCGCCAGATCCTCGACCGCGCGACGAGTCAGTACAGCGTGCATCACCTCGGCATAGGGATCGCCCAGCCGTTCGGGAATGGTGCTGTCCCATACGGTGCGCAGGCGGGCTCTCGTCCCGTCCCGGCCCGCGCCGATCAGGGTCACGTCGTGGCCCAGTGCTACGAGACCGTCGGCGAGGTCAGCCACGACCGCCTCGACACCTCCATACGCGCTCGGTGGAATATCGAAATAAGGCGGCGCGACTAGGGCGATTCGAAGCTGTTTCTCGGGTAGGTCGGGGCTGTTGCCGTCGACCCCCGGCGAGCCGGCATGCCGGTCTCTGGTGGCTGTATTCCTCACAGGCTCAACAAATACCCGGATCGGACCCGGTTCAATCCTTAGGTTGACGGTTTGTCACCCGATCGGCCGGGTACCTGCAAAGGTATGCGTATTGGTCTCTTTCTTTCCTGCGAGGAATATTCACCAGAGCAACTGCTGGCCCAGGCGCGCCGGGCCGCTGGTCGGGGATTTCACGCCTATTGGATCTCGGACCACTTTCATCCATGGCTGGATGATCAGGGCCAGAGTCCCTTCGTTTGGTCCATGATCGGCGCATTGAGCCAGGTAAGCGACTTGCCGATCACCACCGCGGCCACCTGCCCGACGGGTCGCATCCACCCGATGATCATCGCGCAGGCCGCCGCGACAAGCGCGGTCATGACGAATGGGAAATTCATTCTCGGTCTCGGCTCGGGAGAGGCTCTTAACGAGAGCATCGCCGGGAAGGTGTGGCCGCCCACCGACATTCGGCTGGAAATGCTCGCCGAGGCGATACAGCTCATTAGAGAGCTTTGGAGTGGTGACGTGGTAACGCATTCGGGAAAGCATTTCACGACCCATCATGCGCGTATCTATACATTGCCACAGCAGCCTCCAAAGATATTTGTCTCCGGCTTCGGTCCTAAGTCGACACGGCTGGCCGCGAGGATGGGCGACGGCTACATCTCGACCCGGCCGGACGAAAAGCTGGTGAAGCTGTTCCAGGAGAGTGGCGGAGGCGGCAAGCCCATCACGGGCGGTGCCAAGGCTTGCTATGCCAAGGATGAGGATGAGGCCGTCAAGATGGCGTATGAGCGTTGGCGCAGCTCGGCTTTGCCCGGCGAGCTGGCGCAGGTGCTGCCCACCCCGCAGCACTTTGAGCAGGCCTCGAAAGTGGTTGAGCCGCAAGCGATGCGCAAGGAGATGGTGTGCGGGCCGGACCCCGCCAAACACCTCGAGGGGCTGAAGAAGTATCGCGACGCCGGCTTTGACGAGGTCTACGTGGCGCCGGTGGGCCGCTACGACCTTGACATGATTGACTTCTACGCGTCGGAGATCATCCCCGCGCTGGCAGACTGAGTTAGCGGACTGACTTAGCCGGGCCAGCTTCCTGTTAGCTGGCGCACGCCCTGGGCCCCGCCCCGGTCCACCGCGGCCTTCACGATGGCGAAGATGGCGCCCTGCAGAGCCGCGGCGATCAGGATCTCGCTCCAGCCGCGGTCCGGGTCGGTAGCGTTCGGTGCATCGTCCTCATCGGCCACGAGCTTCCAGACCTGCTTGAACAGCACGCCTGCGACTGCTCCGGCCAGGGCACCGGCAACCATGCCAACGGGTTTGTAGAGCACCTTCTTCATCATCTTCCGCGACTCCTCCGGGCAATCAATGCGACCAGGGCGACAGCTGTCCCAATGAGCCAGGGCAACGGGTTTCGGCGAATGTGGCCGGTCAAGCGTTCCATCGCCCCGGTCATCTGACCGGCTCGATGGGACAACCCGGTGGCGATTTCCGAGCCCGTCTCCGCGATCATTTCCTTTGCCGCTACGGCGCTGTCGGTCAGCCGAGCCTTCACATCGGCCTTGGCCGCCAGCGCGGCGACGGTGTCGCCCAGGGCGGCCCGAGTGCTCTCGATCTCCTCGGTGAGTTCTTCGGCGGAGACCGGCGCGTTCTCTCGCGCGTTGGTCATCGCAGGTTCCTTTCCTCGACCGCGCTGCTGACGGCCTCAACGTCGGCGCGCACGCTGCGAATGGTTCGCCGTGGCGTCAGGGGGGTGATCTGCCGCAGATGACGGCGTCCGGTGAGCACCTGCAATCCGGCCACCAGAAACAGCACCGCCGCGACGATGAGGGCCGCGGCCCAGCCGGGCACGACCAGGGCTAGGCCCAGGCCCGCGGCGACGACGAGTGCGCCCAATCCATAGGCGGCAGTAAGGCCGGCGCCACCGAACAGGCCCGCACCCAGTGCCGCATGGTGGCCCTTTTCGGCAAACTCCGCCTGCGCCAGCTTCAGTTCGTCGCGAACCAGGGTGGAAATCTGCTCCGCCGCTTGACGCACCAATTCGGCGGTCGACTGCGAAACCTCGGCCATCTTCGGCCTCCCTTCCGGACCTCACTCAGTGCTATACCCGCCGCGGCGCGACGTAAGCATCGATATGTGGTGTGTGGCCCTGCTCGTCGGGGTAGGCATCTGCCTATGAGCGGCAGCTGGCGTGAGGTGGTGGCCAAGCGGGTTTGGGCGCGAATGAAGGACGACAATCTCAGCCTGCTCGCGGCAGGCGTCGCCTTCTACGCCGTGCTGGCTCTCTTCCCGTCGCTGATTGCGCTGGTGACTGTCTATGGCCTCGTAGCCGACCCGGCGAACGTGGCCGAGCAGGTGGAGCCGGTTACCGCGGTGCTGCCGCAAGAAGCCGCACAGCTGCTGGTGGGTCAGCTGACCGCGGTGTCATCCGTGAGCTCCGGCAGTTTGACCTTTGGCCTCGTGATCAGCGTTTTGGCGGCGCTGTGGGCGGCCTCCGGGGGCGTGAGCGCACTCATTACCGGCATCAACGCCGTCTACGGCGAGACCGAGGAGCGAGGCTTCATCAAGCTGAAGGCGATGGCGCTGGGGCTCACCCTGGGTGCGGTGATTGTGGTGGTGCTGGCGCTGCTTCTGGTGGCGGCCTTCCCGGCGTTGGTGGACGCGTTGAACCTGGGCGGCATCGGCCGCGTGGCCGCGGAGGGCTTGCGCTGGTTGCTGTTGGCCGCATTGATAGGCGCAGCTTTGTCAATCTTCTATCGGATCGGGCCGAGCCGGCCGAGCCGCAGCCGGCGTTGGGTGAGCATCGGCGCGGTGGTGGCGCTGATCGTCTGGCTGCTGGGTTCCCTCGGGTTTTCGCTCTACGTAAGCCAATTCGGTAACTACAACAAGACCTATGGCACCCTCGCCGCCGTCATGATCCTGATGCTGTGGCTCTACCTGTCCGCATATGTGATCCTGCTGGGCGCCGAAATCGACTCGGAACTGGAGAAGCGGCTAAGGTCGCCTGCGTGACGACGGCACCGCCCCGACGGCGCATTCTGCTGGACACCCGGCCGCTGCGCCACGCCCCCTACCGCCGGCTGTGGACCTCGACCATCGTGACCGCGGTTGGCAGTCAGTTCACCGCGGTCGCGGTACCCAAACAGATCTATGACATGACCGGATCCTCGGCGTGGGTGGGCATTGCCAGCGCGGTGGGTCTCGCGCCGCTGATCGTCTTCGCACTGTGGGGCGGCGCGATCGCCGACACGGTCGACCGTCGCAAGCTGATGCTCGCGACCAACACCGGCATTGCCTTGCTGCTGATCGTGTTCTGGCTGCAGTCCGCGCTCGACCTCGGCTCGATCCCGTTGCTGCTCGTGCTGGTGGCGGTGCAACAGGCCCTCTTCGGCATGAATATGCCGGCACGCACGGCATCGGTGTCACGGCTCGTGCCGATAGGCGAGCTCCCTGCTGCGGTAGCCCTGAATTCCACGGTGATGCAGGCGGGCTGGATCGTCGGGCCGCTACTGGCCGGAGCTCTCATCCCGGTGGCCGGGCTGCCGTTGCTGTACCTGTTGGACGCGCTCGCGCTTTGCGTTGCGCTGTGGGCGGTTTGGCGACTGCCGCCGATCCCGCCGCTCAACGGTGAACAGAGACGGGCCGGGTTCCGCGATGTCTTCGCCGGGTTCAGCTATCTGGCCACCCATCCGCTGCTGCTGGTCTCCTTCGGCGCCGACATCGTGGCGATGGTCTTGGGCATGCCCAGAGCGCTGTTTCCGGAGTTGGCCGCTCGCGGCTACGCCGGAGTGGGCAACGACTTCGCACTGGGGCTGCTCTTTGCCGCGATCCCGATCGGCGCGCTGGCCGGAGGATTGCTGTCCGGGACCTTCTCGCATGTGCGCCGACACGGGTTGATGGTCCTGCTCGCAGTGGGCGCCTGGGGTCTGGCCATCGTCGGCTTTGGACTGAGCCGCTCCATCTGGCTCGCCGTAGGCTTCCTCGCCCTGGCCGGAGTGGCGGACATGGTGTCGATGGTGTTCCGGGGAACCATTCTGCAAGAGGCCGCCACCGACGAGATGCGCGGCCGGATGCAGGGCGTGCACACGGTCGTGGTGACCGGCGGGCCGCGCCTGGCCGACCTCGGGCACGGCGTGACGGCGTCAGCGGCCGGCGCGACGGCCGCGACCGTGGGCGGAGGTTTGCTGGTGATCGTTGCCACCGTGGCGCTCGCGCTGGCGGTGCCTGCTTTCCTTCGCTACCGAGGTGCTGCTCGCGGCTGAGTTTGGCTGAGGTGAGCCCGGGTACCGCCTCCAGTGAGAAGGAGGTCCATGATGCTTGACCAGAAGGTCCGCGAAATCATGACACCGCATCCGGTTTGCCTGCCCGCCTCGGCCACAGTCGTCGAGGCAGCCGAACTGATGCGGGCCAACAACATCGGCGATGTGATCATTACCGATGGGACAGCGCTCGCCGGAATAGTGACCGATCGCGATCTCGTCGTACGTGCCATCGCCCCCGGCCTCGACCCGGCCAAGACCAGCCTGGCCGAGGTCGCCACCCCGAACACAGTGGCCATCGGTCCGGACGAGCCGGCCGAGGACGCGGTGCGCCTGATGCGGGATCACGCGCTGCGGCGGCTGCCGGTGTGCAATGAGCGGCATGAGGTGATGGGTGTGATCACGCTTGGCGACCTGGCCACCGAGCGCGACCCGTCCTCCGCGCTGTCGGACATCAGCGGTGCGCCGCCGAACAATTAGCCAGGTTTGGAGTGCCGTGAATCCGGGGATTACTTAGGCAGGCCCCTACAGGAGGTGCATCGTGGATGTTTTGCTCTGGGTTCTCGCCGTCATCCTCGTGGTGTCCGGCATCTTCGCACTGTTCCGCAGTCAGGTGCTGTGGGGAATAGTGCTGATTATCGTTGGTCTGGCGGTCGGTCCCGGTGGGGTCAGCCTCTTCAATTGACGAACCCGGGTTGGGCAGTTAAAGAGTGGCGAGCCATCTCGCCACTCTTTTGTATGGCCAGATCGTGGGCACATTGGAGGGCGGCCGCTACCAGCCCGACAGCGACCGCCCTATGCCGCCGAGGCCACCCCTTTAGGGCCTCGGCATCTTTCCCCACCAGCAAGAAAGCCGGGTATGGCGCAACTGGTACCCGTCGCCAAAGGGTTTAAACACAACTTGCAGATTTGGCCCACTCCCACCGCACGCCGACGATGCCGGGCGGCGGATCCAGCTGAACCAGTTGGAAACCGGGCCCGATTTCAGGTCCGTGGCGGTCGTCGATGACGTGGACCGGTGCGGTCAAGGTGGCTTGGTGATATCCAAAGCATCTGGCTGGTACCAGATCAGGGTGGAACTCCACGTGAATGGCCAACTCGCGGCTGACCGGGCCGGGCCGCAGGGTCACCTTGGTGTCACGTTGTCCCGGTGGGAGTTGCACGGTGAACTCCACCATGGCCAACTCACCCCGCGCCAGCGGCCGATCGAAGACGAATTCGAAGAGGCAGGTGGAGGCGACGGCATCGGCGCGGAAGCGACCCAGCGAGCACCCCTCGACGTGCGAGATGATGGGCAGCTGGGGCAGGGTCAAATACCTTGTGGCATAGAGTAACCGGGTGGTGTTGTCCCGATCGGCGAGCATTGTCCGTCGCACCCGGACAGAGCGCTGCTGGCCCTGCGCGTCGATCTGGTAGCTGGCGTGTTGCGAGATCTTCGACGGCCGGCTCAGATCGTCGGGGACAGCGTCCAGCTTCGCCAGCATCCGGGTCAGCGTGACCGGGGTGTTCCAGGTGCGCTCAAGCCGCGAGGAGGTGACACTGCGCGGGCGCCAGCGGCCTCGTGGCCGCCGGGGCGGAAGCATTTGCGCCATGGTGCCGGGGGAGAGCTCAAGCAGGCGCTCCAGGTGCTGCAGCGCGGCCATTGATGTCGGCCGTTCGGGGAGGTTCTCACCGGTCTGCCAATTGCTCAGCGAGCTGACGCTCATCGGGGTGCCGTGGTCGCGTAATCGGCGCGCGATGTCGTCCAGGCTGAGACCGCTGCGCCGGATCGCGGAGCGCAGCGCCGTACTGAAGTCGACGTCCATCCAGACTTATCCAGTCGTTGATATGTCCATGCTGGCCTCTGCCAACGTATCGACGGTACCCAGTACGGCATGCAGACTCAACGATCACTTTTGGCACTCACTCTGGGTGCCGTGCTTGTCGCGGGCACGCTTTCCGCTGCGCAGGCGGTCTCAGCCGAACCCGCCGAGATACCGCAACTGTCCGAAAGAGACACTCGGGTCACCGCGACGGCCGTCACCGACTCGACGGCGCGAACGATCTGTCATCCGGGCGCGAAGTGGCTTCGGCTTCGCTTCACCAAGCTGTCCCTGCACGACACCGACAGCCTGCACCTGGCCGGGTCGGCCGGGGGAAGCTTCACGCTGACCGCGAAACACTGGCCGGGCAAGGCTTTCCACACCCGGGCATTCGCCGGTGACTGCGTCCACCTCCACCCCAGACTGACCGATCCTCGAAGCGGTTACGCCGTTGACCGGTACCAGTCGGGAAAGGAAGATCTTGCACAGACGACCGTGACCGTGGCAGCAGTGGCCGATATCTGCGGATCGTCGTGCAATCAGACCGCCGCACTCATCTCGGCGATGAACCCGAATGCATTGGTAATGCCCGGGGATCTGGCCTACGAGAGCGGGACGCTGTCGGAATTCAACAACAACTATCACCCGCATTACGGCCCGTTCAAGAACATCAGCTACCCGGCGCCGGGCAATCACGAGTATGCGACGTCTGGCGCGTCAGGCTATTTCGACTACTTCAACGGGGTCGGCAACAACACCGGCCGGGCCGGCGAGCGCGGAAAGGGTTACTACAGCTTCGATGTCGGCGACTGGCACTTCGTCGCGCTCAACTCGAACATCGCGCGTGGCGCGGGATCGGTGCAGGAGCAGTGGTTGCGAAGCGACCTGACCGCCAACACGAAACCGTGCACGGCCGCCTTCTGGCATCACCCGCTGTTCAGCCGGGGGAGTCACGGCGACGACACCTCCGTTCGCCCGCTGTACCAAGCGCTCTACGACCATCAGGCTGATCTGGTGCTGGTCGGGCACGACCACAACTATCAGCGCTTCGCGATGTCCCGCCCGGACGGGGTGAAAGACACCGTCAACGGGGTACGTGAATTGCTCATCGGCACCGGCGGCCGCAGCCACTACAACTTCGACTCCACCTCGGCGGCCACGTTCGAGGCCGGTAACACTGACACCTATGGCGTGGGCAAATTGACGCTGACCGCTTCTACCTACCGGGCCGATTTCGTGCCTGTGGCCGGTGGCAGCTACACCGACACGGTGACCGGGACGTGCAAGCGAGCCGCCACCCAGCCCGACTTCGGGGTCACAGTGAGCCCAGGTGCGTTGAGCATCGCCCAGGGGAACTCTGGCACCGGAACCGTTTCCGTCACCAGCACTGGCGGATTCGCAGGCGCGGTAAGCCTTTCCGCCTCCGGGCTGCCGTCCGGGGTGACCGCCTCCTTCGCGCCGGCCAGCGTCAGCGCGCCGGGAACCTCCACGCTCACGTTGTCGGCCAATGCCACCGCGGCGACAGGCACAAGCACGGTCACCATCACCGGCACCTCGGGTGCGGTGACCCGAACCGCCACACTGCAATTGACCGTGCAATCCACCGGCGGCGGTGATGTCTTCGCCGACGATTTCGAGACTGACAAAGGCTGGACCGTTAACGCGGGCGGCACCGACACCGCAACGGCGGGACTCTTCGAACGCGGGGATCCGGAAGCCACCGATTCTTCTGGGGTCAAACAACTTGGTACCACCACCAGTGGGGTCAACTCATTGGTGACCGGGCGACTTGCGGGCTCATCGGCGGGCGTTCACGATGTCGACGGCGGGGTAACCTCGATCCGCTCACCGGCAATCACCTTGCCTGCCGGTGGCACGAGCCTTTCGTTCCAATACAACGTGGCTCATGGCAGCAATTCGGGCAGCAACGACTATTTCCGGGTCCAGGTCGTCGACGGGACCGCTGTCACCACGGTGTTCGAAAAGCTGGGTGCGGCAAGTGATGTCGACGGATCGTGGAAACCGTCCACTGTGGACCTTTCCGCCTTCGCCGGTCGCACTATCCGGCTGCAGGTTGTCGCCGCAGACGTCGGTACGGCAAGCCTCTTCGAAGCACAGGTTGACGATGTGCGGGTCACCCCGTCGACGTCGACCGTGGTGTTTTCGGATGACTTCGAAACCGACAAGGGCTGGACAGTCAACGCGTCGGGCACGGACACCGCGACTACGGGCCTCTTCGAGCGCGGGGACCCGGAGGAGACGGTGTCGGCCAGTCAGATCAAGCAGTTGGGTACCACGACCAGTGGTAGCAGTTGTCTGGTGACCGGACGGCTGGCCGGCTCGTCGGCAGGCGTTCATGATGTCGACGGCGGATTCACCTCGATCCGCTCGGCGGCGATCCAGTTGCCTTCTGCTGCAACGACTCTGACCTTCCGGTATTCGGTCGCGCACGGCAGCAACTCCAGCACCTCCGACTATCTGCGTGTCAGGATCGTGGATGGGACGACGGTGACCACTTTGTTCGAACGGCTGGGCGCGGCAACGGAGGTCGCGGGAGCGTGGCAGAGCGCTTCGGTGAGCCTGTCGGCGTACTCCGGTCGCAGCGTCCGCATCCTCGTGGAAGCCGGCGACATCGCCACCGCGAGCCTCTTCGAAGCGCAACTGGACGACCTCCGGATCGCGTGAACCTGTGAGGAGCCTGTCGCCGACCCAAGCCGGCCGGATGTCCGTTCACGGGGACGATTCCCGCTCTGGCTGGGTCGGCGGCACGCAAAGTTGCTCGCCGGCGGCACACTGGCCTGGTCGAGATCGCAGGCTGATCAACGTCGGGCGGAGCCGCAGCTGGTGGCGACTCCGACTCTTGCGCTCGGGGAAGGAATCGTGGATGCCGCGGTGGGCACGTCCCCGTTCGGGCGGTAGGCGCCTGGTTCAATTGGAGACATGTCGGTGGCAGCTGTGATCCCGGAGGCCGTGCGCGCGGACGTGGAGACGTTGTGGGAGTACCACGACATGCACCATAAGCCTCGGCCGTGCGATGTCGGGATCGGACTGGGTAGCCACGATCTTGGGGTGGCGATCGTGGCGGTGGAGTTGTTTCATCGGGGTCTGTTCCCGTACATCGTCTTCACTGGTGCGAACGCACCGACGACGATTGAGCGGTTTCCGCGGGGGGAGGCGGTGCACTATCGGGAGTACGCCGTTGAGCATGGCGTCCCCGGCTCCTCGGTCTTGGTCGACTCTCAGGCCACGAATACCGCGGAGAACCTCGAGAATTCCCGGGCTCTGTTGGAGAAGCAGGGCATTGATGTTGGCTCGGTGCTGTTGATGTCTCGGCCGTACCAGCAGCGGCGTGCATACGCCACCTGCCGCAAGATGTGGCCGGAGGTCGAGGTGCAGTGCACGTCCCATCCGCTGTCGCTGGACGACTATGTGGCGAGCATCGGGGACGCGAAGAAGGTCATCGACATGTTGGTTGGGGACACTCAGCGCATTGATGTGTACGCCGAGCGGGGGTTCGCGGTCCCGCAGGAGATGCCAGCTTCGGTGCGGGCGGCGTTCGAAAGGCTTGTAGGCGCCGGTTATACGAGCCGGCTTGTCTAGGCTTCACCAGCGCGGTGTTGCGGGTCGGACGCCCATGCGTGACCTCAGCTCTATGGCGGCTCGTGGTGGGACGAATGACGGGTCAAAACTGAAACAGAACACCAGCGGTCGACCCTGGGGTCGTTCATACGCTCCGCCGAAGTGCCGTCAAGCAGAGAGCGTTTGTCGATCAGCCGGATGCTAGACCAGGCTGCAATGTGCCCGAAGGCGGAACTCCCACTACCCAATTAATCACGAGCTGAACAGCAAAAACAAGACTTGTTTGCGCGGTGCAGCCACCCGACACTCGCCTGGTGAAGACGAATGAACGTAGGACATTGATCAACAACGTACGTCGCCGGTTGGCGCAGGACGGACCGGGATGGACGCGCGGCCATGAGCGGGACTTCGAGACAGTCACCCTGCCCGAAAGCGATTGCGATCTGCTGCGCGACCTGCTGATCTCGGAGGGGGCCGAGACGGTCGTCGAGATTGGACTCGCGTACGCCAGCTCAGCCCTGGCAATCGGAGAGGCGCTGGTCACTGTCAACCCAGCGGACCCCCGACACGTCATCATCGACCCGTTCCAGGAAAGCGGATGGTCCAACGTGGGATGGACCTGCTGTGCTCCGCGGGACTGGACTCGATCGCAACGCTTGTCCTCGCTCCGTCATCGATCGCGTTGCCGCAACTGGTCACCGATGGCTTCGTCGCGGATGCTGCATTGGTGGACGGCAGTCACCGGTTCCACGAGGTCTTCGTCGACTTCTACTTCCTCCGCAAGATCGTCCGGCCGGGCGGGCTGATCATCATTGACGACGACTGGACACCGTCAGTACGGACCGCTGCGCACTACTACGAGCAGAACCTAGGCTGGACCACGATCCTTGACGCCTTCACCGGTGGGACGCTGATTCCCATCCGGCGTGACCCCCACGCCGAGTCCGTGCCCCGTTGCCGGGCATTCCGTCTGCCCGACGCTCTGTTCGAGCCGCCCTTCGACGATTTCCAACCGTTCTGACTGTCGCACTCTCCCCGGGCGGCCACGCCTGCGGCATCGCGCCGCGGCCGAGCGAATGTCCCCACTTCCACGTCTGCCTGCCGGCTGCTCCAGCACCGATGCAGCCGGCGCGGAACCGCCACGCGTGCTGTGAGAGCCCGGCGAGAACACCTGCCCACAGAACGGCCACTTCGCATGCAGAGTTAACTCCACGATCTGGTCGATCGTCACCTAAGTGATCGACGCCCTGCGGCCCCGCCCGCGGGCGGCCAATAGCATTCTTGCGCCCGCATCAAAGCGTAAGGCCATTTAGGAATCAGTACACTAGAGACTGCATGAAGTGCAAGATTAGATGCGGCAGGGGGACGGCAAGTCATTTCATGTGTCGCGCTCAAGCGAGTCGATCGCGCAGGTGATCAGTTCCCTGGCTGCCGGGCCGTACACCGCCATTTCCCTAAGCTGGCCAAACATCTTGCCGTATAGCTGGAGCTCTCTGGGCTGGGTGACCTCGATCTTCGCAGTCGGCGTCTCGAAACCGACCACGGAGTCGTCATAGATCCAGAAGCTGACCGTGGCGAAGGTGGTGCGGGGCGCGGTGGCCGGGATGATGCCGAGGCTCACTCGAGGCAGCGACATGATGGCCAGGATTCGGTCGAGTTGGCCGGCCATGGTTTCGCCGCTGCCGACGCATGCGTGCAGCGCTCGTTCTTCGAGTACCACGGCGAAGCGGCGGTCGCCGGAGTAGATGACGCGTTGGCGTTCCATGCGTGCTTCGATCGCTGCTTCGAGGTCATTGGGGATGTCGAGAAAGTCAATAAAATACCGCAGGATGGCTGCCGAGTATTCAGCCGTCTGGAACAAGCCTGGGATGGAGCTGTGCTCGTAGATCCGGAACAGCTTGGTGCGCTCGTAGAGCGGTACCGGCGAAAGCATCAGGCGTTTCATGCCTGCCCGAGTTTGGCGTCGCCATTCGAGGTACATGGATTCGATGGCCCGCAATGAGGCGACAAGGTCAGGGATCTGGCCCTTGGCCTTGCAGGCGGTGCACCAGGCTTTAACGCCTTCCTCAGATGGTGTCTGGCCGCCGTTCTCCACCCGGCTGACTTTGGTGTAGTGCCAGCCTATATAGCTGGCGAGGGTGCGACCGGTCAGACCCGCCTCTTGGCGGATCTCACGAAGGCGCACTCCCAGGGCCTCCCGGGCCTGCTTGGCAGGGCTAGGCGGGGTAGTAGTCACTGTGGCGAATCGATAGCTGCCAGACGGCTTCAAAGGCTTGGCGGCACAGGTGAACTGCATGCGGATCTGTCGTGAGCAGACGATCAACGACCAACCCGTTGCCCGCGAAGATCAGGAAGATGACCACCTCGTCGTCAAAGAGCCAGAAGTCGTTGCCCGGCAACGCAATGGTCGACACCAGACGGCGTGGCACCCAACGGATGTCCTCACCGGCTTCGACGAACAAGTGGGTGTCGTTGAGCACCCAGCGCTGGTAGTCCGACACCGGCTCCGAAACCACGCGGGCCCTGCGGAAGACTTTCCCTGCTGCCGTGCCGGTGCGGACGGTGTCGAACCACGGCTCGAGCCAAGTCTTGTCGTCATCGGGCTCACCGGCTGCCCAGTGGCGGAGGTGCGGGATCTCCGCCGCCGTGCCGTAGGCATCACGCATCTCCAGATGAAGTGCTTCACGCTCAAACGAGCTGAACTGCTCACGAAGCCGTTCGTAGGGAACGCTTTCCATTTAGCCTCCGACAAGCACGGCCATCGCCGTCTTCGACACTTCGATGCATGTTTCATGGTCCGGGATGTTCATCTGCGACAAGGCTTCAGTGTCGGTGACGCGCTTACCCTTCATGACATAGTTGCCGTTCTCGAGCACGAACACGATCGGTGGCACCATGTTGCTGACCTCGCCGAACAGATCATCCTTGGCGAGGTGTTCCATAAGGCGAGGCGGCACCTCGACCACAGTCTCGTCATCGGCAATGTCGAGCTGCGTGAGCACCCGGGGATCGGTGACGATCCAGCCCTGGACGACGTACGAGGTGCCGCCTGCATAGAGCGTCGGGGATTGGTCGGGTACCGATTCCTTGCCCAGGAACGTAAGTCGCATCGCTGATCTCCCGTCAATCGATGTGCACCATGTTGCATTTCCAACAGGTTCTATTGATGCGTCTCGGTCGTCAATCCTATCTGGCCAGGCAGATGTTGCAACATTCTGCAACATCGTCGCCTTTGGATCGTCCTCATCCATATGGTCATGACGATCGGGCGGTCAGATAGCCGGGACAGCCTGGGCCGTAGGCGACAGCAGAGTCCATGCGGTTTGGCGCACACCCCGAGACCGCGAAATGGCAGCCTCTGGTTCGGCTGCCAATCACCTACGTGGAAAGGAGGTACGAGATGACCAAGCTCGCGATGGCTGAGCCAGAAGCGGACCCGGCAAAGGATGGCGACGGCAGCGGCGGTGACACGGGTGGCGATAACGACAAGGACGACGACTGATCCGCAAGCCATGTAGACGGTTCCGTCAACATCACGGTGAGGATCAAAGGGGGTAATGCTCCGAGGCTCCAGGATCGCACTCCCGGAGCCTCGGTCATGTTCAGGCGTCATGCTCCCATGGAAGCTCCGGTGGCAACGTTCCGGCGATGGCATACTCCTTGGCTGCGGCAATCGCCTGCCGCGCATCAACCAGATACCGACGTTGATACTCGCCAGGCTGGCCGCCGATCACGAGCGACACAGTTTCATGGCTATCGGGTTCGCTGGACAGCAGATTGTTAAACGAGAGATTGTCTGGGGTCTCGTAGACGATGAGGCCAACTCGTGCGTCACCCCCTATGGCCATGTGCTCTTCTCCGCCAGGAGTGAGGGTGACCAAGGTGTGCTTCTCTCCATCGAGCTTATTGATCAAATCTTCGACAAGGATCGGGCTTATCTGATCGCCCGCATACTTCTCGCCCTTGAAGCCTTCAGCGTTGTCGATGGTTACCAGAGTTGCGTACATGGTTCCTCGGTCTACAGGGACGATATAGAGGTTGTCGTCCTTCGCAATGGGAGGCAGCCGAGGACGATGAGGAGCACGCCAGCCACGGTTGCGGCGGGGAGCAACACCGCCTCGGCGTCAAAGCCTTGTGGCATCACCGAAAACGCGCGTATGAGGACCCTCTCGCCACGCGGCTCGGCGAGCAACGCACTGCTGACGGCGCCTTCCAGCAGTTCCAGCGAACGCCAAGCTAGCAAGGTTGCACCGGCCACGATCAGCCAAGGTAGGTTTGCCCGCTGACCCGCCACCCAGGCGACCGCAAGGATGACGATTAGGCCGAGCGCGGCGATCCACACCGCAAGCCGCGAATCCATATTGGACAACGACAGCACGGCGGCGCCTAGAGCCAGCACCGCGAGTGCGCCGGCCACAACGGCAAGCACCTTGCTGCGCTTACGAGGTAGCGCCCGAACCGCGACCAGGAAGCAGGTGAAGCCCGCCAGCATCGCGGAGCCGGCAAAGGAGAGCCACGACAGAGACCGTTCTGCCATCTGACGCAGCATTTCATCCACCTGATCGGAGGGTCCGTAGGAGAACCAGCCGAAGTCTTGCGGGTTGAGGATCCAGACGGTCTCGCCGATCACGAGGACCGCGAGGAGAAGAACCCCGGCCAGTAGGGGCAAGCGCACGCGGGCCGGATTGCCCTCTGGCGAGAGCAGCACGTAACCCGCCAGCGCTGCGAAGAGCATCACCGCAAACAGCACGGTGAGCATTTCCGAATTGGTCGCGACGCTCCCGACATATGCCACTGCGGCTATCAACCCGGCCGTCATCAAAACATCTCGCTTGGGCATAGTCACATCAGCTTCTGCTTCTTCAGGTACTTGGCGAGCTCGTCGTAGGCGCCGCCCTCATTGGCAAACATGGCAACGTTTCTAGCAGTCGTCATCCACGGTCCGGTCGATGGGCGGATTTCCCGCAGCGCCGCCTCGAAGTCCCGTTGCTCAATCATGCGGATGTCACCACTCGTCACCGATTCATGCATGGCGTATTCGGCCGCGGTTTCACACAGATGCGCCAGATCCGCGCCGGAGAACTGTTCGGTCGCGACGACGAGCCGCTTGAGGTCGATGCTCGCGATTGGACGCTGCCGAAGGTGGTATTCGAGGATTGCCATCCGGGCCGGGCCATCGGGTGGGACGACCAGCACGGTGCGGTCGAGCCTGCCCGGGCGGCGCAGGGCCGGGTCGACGTCCCAGGGCGCGTTGGTGGCGGCGAGCACGAAGACGCCGTCGTTGCCGCCTTCCATGCCGTCGAGCTCGGCCAGCAGTTGATTCCCGAGCGTCCGCATCGCCGAGGATTGCAGCTGACTTCGCTTGTGCCCCAACGCATCCACCTCGTCCAGGAAGAGGACACACGGGGCGTTGCGGCGAGCGGTTTCGAAGATCTCGTGCAGGTTGCGCTCTGATTGGCCGATCCACATGTTCAGCACGTCGACGAGCGAGATCGTGGCGAATTTGGCTCCCATCTCGCCGGCCACCGCACGGGCGAGGAAGGTCTTCCCGCAGCCGGGCGGGCCATAAAGCAGCAGCCCGCCGCGCAGGCTCTTGCCATAGAGCTCGCGCATCTTCGCGTTCTTCAGCGGGGCCAGAAACGCCAGCTCGAGCCGCTTCTTGACGTCGCCCATGCCACCGACGTCGGTAAGCCGGATCGTGGAGCTTTCGATGTCGAAGACGCGGTCGTTGTCGCCGGTGATCGGATCGGCCTCATCGCCGGCGCGGGCGAAACGCGGCGGCACCGAGTCGGAAAACTGCTCCTCATAGGCGCTCCAGTCGAGGCTCTTCGGCCGGCCCGCTGTGCCCTCGCTCGCCGTGCCGGAGTTGGTGGCCGCGCCGCTTTCTGCGGCAGCGGCACCAACGGCGCCATCGCTTGGGGCCGGGGAGGCTGGACCGGCCGTGCCCGAGCCGGTCGACGGGCTGAGGGCGCGGAGCATCGCGGCTCGGACCTCGGCGTGACCGGGCTCCTGCTTGAGGACGGTGGCGAGCTGACTGACCGCTTCGGGGCCTCGACCAGCGGCTATCAGCAGCTCAGCGAGGTGCAGCCGGAGCGGCACGTCCTCGGGCCGGGCCTCGACGGCGGCAAGCAAGCTTTCGATCAGCGACGAGCTCATGGGGAGCCATTATGCTTGGCCCTCGCGTCAGCACGCGACCGACCAGAACGGGACCCCTCATGAACGACGAGCTGTTCACCCCGACCATCAAGGCGCCACAAGCGCCTTCCAGCCCGCCTTGGCGGCCGGATTCCATTGTCTATCCGGCGTTCTTCGGCGGTCCGCTGGCCGCGATGGTGCTCGGACTGATCAACGGGCGGCGACTGGCGCTGAGCCGCGCACACCTGATGCTGATCGCGGGTGCCGGTGTGGCCGGTTTCGTCGCGCGGTTGGTGGTGACTGCCGCGTTGGACGCCTCATCCGGTACTCGCATAATCGGGTCTATAGCCGGAGTGTTCACCTGGCTGGTGATAGCGGCGTTGCAGCGACGCCCCTTCCGGGCGTTTCTCTACAACGCCGGGACGCCTGCGAGTCTTGTCGCGCCTGGCTTCGCGGCGGCGATCGGGCTGGGTGTCCTTGAGGCGGTTCTGATTTTCGTGGTGGTGCTGTGATGTCGGATCAGACGTTGGCTCCCGGCCTGGCCCGGGCTCACGCGTTGTTGCTGGCGAGCCGTCCCGAGGATGCTTTGCGAGAGCTGGCCACCCTTCCGGCTGCTGAGGCGATCAGCCCGCGGGCTTTCGAGTTGCGTAGTGCGGCCTTCATTTATCTGGATCGTTGGGACGAGGCGGCGGATTCGGCGCGGCGTGGGCTTGCAGAAGGCGGCCCGGACCCGGATCTGTTGCGGTTGCTGGCTCAAGCCGAGCGCGAGCTGGGCCATCTCGATATTGCCGAGCGAGCCCTGTTGGACGGCTTGGCCATCGCCCCAACGGACATCGACCTGCTTTGTGGCTATGCCCAGCTTTGCATTGCCGCACAACAGCTTGACAAGGCGAGCAAGTTGGTCGAGCGGGCATTGGCTCAGCAGCCCAACGCTTCGGTGGTTTACGCGACTCGGGTTCAGCTGGCATATGCCCGTGGCGACGATCGCGGCGCACAGCAGATCGCCCGCGAATACGTGGCCGAGTATCCCGAGAGTGCCACCGCGAATGCGTTGCTGGGTGGCATGAGTGCGATGCGTGGCCAGATCAACGCGGCCGATTCCGGGCTGCGCCAAGCGGTTGCGGCCGAGCCGACGGTGATCCAGTTTGCCGAGATGGCGATGGAGACAAGGATTGCCATGCATCCGCTGATGTGGCCGGTCCGCCCGTTCATCCGATTTGGACCGATCAAGACCTGGCTCGCCGCCATCGCCATCATCTATGGCCTACGGCTACTCAGGTTGCCCGGCCTGTCGCTCGCCTTCGGTGTGTTCTGGATCCTGCTCTGCGTCTACTCGTGGGTGGTCCCACCGTTGGTGCGGCGCTGGGTCACCAGACACTGGCGCTGAACCGCACCAACGGGTTTTCAGGACAGGCTGGACAGAGCGAGCGCGAGCATGGCGGTCGAGGTGAAGTCGATCGCCGGCTCGGAGCTCGGCCAGGCGCGCACGTCATCGAGATAGCGTGCGTCTGTCCGGTCAAAGGCGGCGAACTTGTTCACGCCATCGGCCGGGCAGGCGTTGGCCCCGTCCGGGATGCCGATGAATTCGAAGTTCTCCGCGCCGTTGGGCCCGTTCACGACCGCACCACGGACCTCACCGGCCAGGTTGGCGACCTGGTGCTGTGGGCACTGCGGGTAGGTCGTCCCGGCACCGATCATCAGAGACGTGCCCCAGGCATTGGCCCCAAAGGCAAAATTCCTTTGGCGGGTACCAAATGAGTCATACCCGCGATCCCCGGTGAGACGCCGGTACAGGTGGGTCGTGGCGACAAAACCGAAGCTACGCGTGGCCGCATCGAAGCCGGTCACGTCGGCCGCGTGCCGGAAGGGATGCCCTTGTGCGGCCTCCACGCCCGCGTCCAGCTGGCGCTTCAAATCGGCGATGAGCTTTTGCCGAAAGGCTGGATCGCGAAGCAGCGGAACCAGATCGGCGTGAGCCAGAGCACTCGTGTCGTATAGGTTCAGCGTGTCCTGGTGCTCACTGTCCAAGTAGGATTGCGCCCACTTCGCCGCATCGTTGCGCCAGTGCCAACCGCGCGGGTCTTTCAGGCGAAGGGCCGCGATGGCCAGCTCGGTCGCGCCGAACTCCATGTCGTCCTGCCAGGAATCCTCTGGATAGTAAGCGTGCGGGAAGGCGGTCACGAGTTCGCCGACATCGGTTGTCTTGGCGTTGCCGTAGAGCGACGCACCTTCATTGAGCCAACGGCGGGCCGCCGCGCGGTCACCGCGTTCGAAGGCGAGCTGTGACGCGAGCGCGAACGCGGCGGATCCACGGCCGGCGATGTTCGGCGTCACCTTCGCACCCGAAAAGCCGGCCGGGAAAACGGGACGGTACTTGATGTACTGCATCTCGTCGCCGGGCCCGGTCTGGAGCGCGTCATCGGCCTCCGGCAACCGCCACACATCGTGGTCACCCAGGAAACCAAACTCCTCGCTCCCGGTGCCCAGACCAACCTGTACGTAAAGGTTGCGGCTCACCGGATCCCACATCTTGTCCAACCACGACAGTCCGAAAGCGGTCTCGCGTTTGAGCACCGACGGCGAGCGATCGCCCAGAAGTCGTTGCGTGTAAAGCATTTCGCTTAGTGAATAGGCCGAGGCATGGGTGAACTTGACGAAGTCTCCGGCGTCAAACCAACCGCCTTCGACATCAACCGGGCTCGCGCCTTCGAGTGCGCGCAACGGCTGGATCGGCACATCGCCGCCGTCGCCGCCGAAGACCGGCTGGTGGTGCACGATCCCGCGCCGGTCGGTGAGGTGGGAAGGTTTGCGGTTGCTGGAACCGGCGATGACATTGGCGCCATCGCGTTGCACCTGGAAGAAGTTCACGTTGTCTTTGACCAGAGCGCTGAACAGGTCGGCTGAGTCGCCGACCCGGAAGAGGGGCGAAGTGGATCGTCCAATCCGGACCTTGTATGAGCCCGGCTTCCGAAGACCGCTCAGGTCGATCGGGTGGACCGCCGGGTAGGCGGTGCTCCACTCGCCGTTGCTCGGCCCCACCCGCCCGCTGAGCACGACTCGCCCGCGCTCGTTGACGACCTCGAATCGTGCCCCGGGTGCCGGCGCGGTGGCGAGCAGGTAGGCGGTCTTGGACTCCGACGTGGAGTATCCGACCTGGTCAACGCGAATCAGGCCGACGTCGGCGGCGGCCGTGGCGGCGGAAGCCGACGGCGTGGCCAAGACGGCCACTAAAGCGAGCATGGCAAGGCGTTTCATGGGGGCGCACCCTCCCGGGAAGACAGTTAGTTAAAGTGTCTGTCTATTCCAAATCTCGCCCGTCGTCAATGGTGCGGTTTTCAGACGAAGAGCGTCGTCGATGGCTAAGACAATTCATCCGATGTATATTGACGGCCATGTTTTCCCGGCGCTCAATCCTTGCGGCCAGCGGCGGAGCCCTCGCAACCGCAGCCCTCCCAGCGATTCCCGCCTATGCGGTCACCTACGATCCACCTGCGGCGCGGCAGCGGATCGACCTCAACGGCGGATGGCGGTTCCTCAGATCGGACGCCTCCGGCGCCCAAAACCCCACCTTCAACGACTCGGCCTGGTCGACGGTGACTGTGCCGCACACATGGAACGCCTCCGACGGGCAGAACGGCGGAGCCAACTACTACCGCGGCATCGGCTGGTACCGGCGGCACTACACGCCGCCGACAACGTTCGCGGGCAAGAAGCTTTGGCTTCAATTCGCGGGCGCCAATTCGGTTGCCGACGTCTACGTCAACGGTGTCCATCTTGGACAGCACCGCGGCGGCTACGGCCGCTTCCGCTTCGACGCCACGGCTGCGCTGAATCTGGGGCAGGACAACGTCATCGCGGTCAAGGTGAACAACGCGCACAGCGCCGACCTCGCCCCGCTCAGCGCGGATTTCACCTTCTTCGGCGGCATCTATCGCAACGTCAGCCTGCACGTGGTCGACATGCTGTCGGCGCGCATGCTCGACAACGCCGGGCCCGGCGTCTATCTGAGGCAGCGAACCGTCACGGCGACCTCGGCCACGGTCGACATCACCACGAAGATTTGGAACAACTTCACCACCTCCCGCAGCGTCTCGGTCCGCACAGTCATCACCGATGGGGCCCGCAACGTGGTCTTCGACGCGACCACCGCACCGCAAACCGTTGCGGGCAATACCGCTCACCAGACCGTGCAGACCGCGACGATCGCCAATCCCCGGCGCTGGCAAGGCAAAGCGGATCCGTACCTCTACACCGCACACGTGGAGATCCGTGCCTCCGGAGTCGTCGCTGATGTCGTCTCCGAGCCGCTTGGCCTGCGCTCCTTCGCGGTCGACGCCAACAACGGCTTCTCCCTCAACGGTCAGCGCCTGCAACTGCGCGGCGTCAACCGTCATCAGGATCGGCTGGGCCAGGGCTGGGCCGTCTCGGATGCCTCGCATACCAACGACTTCGACCTGATGGACGAGATGGGCGTTAACGCCTTGCGAACCGCGCACTACCAACAGGATCAGAAGGTCTTCAGCCTGGCCGACGAGCGCGGCTATGTGGTGTGGACGGAGATCCCGCTCGTCAACAGCATCACCGACAGCGCCGCCTTCCGTGCCAACGCATCCCAGCAGTTGCGTGAGCTGATCAAACAAAACTACAACCACCCTTCGATCATTTTCTGGGGTACCGGGAACGAGCAGCGAACTTCCGACACCGCAACGAATGCGTTGCTGGACACCCTCAACGGCATCGTGCAGTCCGAAGACCCCGATCGGCTGTCCACATACGCGCACAACGGAAGCATCACGAGCTCGCTGAACAATCATTGCGAGGTCAACGGCTACAACCGTTACCACGGCTGGTATTCCGGCACCTACAACGAGATTGGTGGCTTCCTCGACAACCTGCACAGCTCGCAGCCCACGCGCAAAATTTGCGTGTCCGAGTACGGTGCCGGAGCCAGCATCGTGCAGCACCAGGAGAACCCGCCCAAACCCGTGCCCGACTCCGACTGGCACCCGGAGGAGTATCAGGCGCTGTTCCATGAGGCCCACTGGACCCAGCTCAATGCCCGGCCGTATCTGTGGGGCACGTTCGTCTGGAACATGTTCGACTTCGCCGCCGATCAGCGCAGTGAGGGCGACACCTATGGCCGCAACGACAAGGGCTTGGTGACCTACGACCGAGCTACCCGCAAGGATGCCTTCTACTGGTACAAGGCCAATTGGACCGCGACCCCGTTCGTCTACATCACCAGTAGGCGCTGGACCGCCCGCACCGCCGCGTCCACGACCATCAAGGTCTACGGGAACGTGGACAGTGTGACGCTGCGCCTCAATGGCACCGTGATCTCGACTAAGACCTCCACTAACCGCATCTACTCCTGGCCCAACACCATGCTCGCGCCGGGTACCAATGTCATCGAAGTCACCGGCTCCCGCGCCGGTGACAGCTACACCGATTCCGTAACCTGGACCCGGTCGTGACCTCATGATCGCGGTGATCCGCTCGCGACCCAGTGCCCATGATCGGCGTGATCAGGGAGTTCTCTCGGCGTGTCGCCGGCGTGGCGCGCCCCTAACTCCCTGATCACCGCGATCATGCGGGAACCGTTTGGACGCGGCGCACGTAGTGCCATGCAGACGACGCAAATGGTGGGGAGGATCCGATAGTGGCGGTGTGGTCGCAACGGCGGCAGACCTCCAGCGGCGAGGCGCTGATCCGTGCTCTCTACCAGGAGCACGGTAACGCGCTGCTGGCCTATGCGACCCGGTTGACCGGGGACCGCTGGGCGGCCGAGGACGTGCTGCAGGAGACGCTACTGCGAGCATGGCGCCACGTCGACGCGCTCAATGAGGAGACCGGCTCGGTACGCGGCTGGCTGTTCACGGTGGCCCGCAACATCGTCACCGATCGCGCTCGCACGAAGGCCGCCCGGCCCGCCGAGGTCGGCGTGGTGAGCGAGGTCGCCGAGTCGGTGGTTAAGGTCGGGGACCACGCGCAACAGGTGGTCGACTCGATGGTCACCCTCGACGCGCTGGAGCAGCTGAGCGACGAATATCGCACGGTCGTGGTGGAGCTCTACTTCCACGGGCGCAGCGTCACCGAGGCCGCGGAGGTGCTGGGCATCCCCGCGGGCACGGTGAAGTCCCGCTCGTACAGGGCGTTGCGTGCGATGCGGGATCTGATGGGCGGCGTGCCGGCCACGTTGGAGGGGGTGGCGGGATGAAGGCCGACGAGTGTGACAAGGAAATCCTGAGCCTCTACGCCTTCGAGGCTCTCTCCGCGCCTGAGCGGGAGCCGGTTCAAAGACATCTGAGCTCATGCGCGGCATGCCGGGCCGAGCTGGCCGAGTTGGAGGAGGTGACAAACATGCTGGGAGAGCTGCCGCCCGAGGCTTTACTGCACGGCCCACCGGCTGGTGGCGATCTGGTCCTTCAGCGCACCCTGCGCACGATGCGGGCCGAGGAGTCGGGCATGCAACGTCGCCGCGCTCTAGTGCGGGTCGCAGCTGCCGCGGCGGTGATCGGGGTGGCCCTGGCCGGGGGAGTCGTCTTTGGACGGACCACAGCGCCACAGCCCGATCCGATCGCCGTGCCGACTCTTGCACCGACCGTTGCGGGGACTCGTAAGGGCGAGACGACCGATCCCGTGACGAATGCCCGCCTTGCCGCGACGATGGTCCCGGCCGCGGGCTGGGTTCGCGTGAACGTTTCGGTCGCGGGCATCACGGCGGGGGAGAACTGCCGCGTGATCGTGGTGTCGCGCAACGGAACCCGGGAGATCGCCGCGGGCTGGATCGTCTCCGAGAAGGGCCAGCGCGAGGGGACCACTTTGGACGGTGCTGCCGCTGTCGCGCCCGCAGACGTCGTTGCCATCGAGGTGGAGAACACTTCGGGTAAGAAGTTCGTCTCGCTCAAAATCTAATCCGGAACTTCGGGAACCGAATCCGACGGGCTCCGTAGTAAAGGGTATGAGGATTCAGAAGATTTCAGCCTTTATCGGTATCACGGCCGCAGTGTTCGTTCTCTCCGCCTGTGGCGCAAAGCCTGAGACCAGCCCTGCTGCGCAGAACGCGCCGACCTCACCAGCTCCCACGGCGACGGCCAAGCCGGCCGGGCCGAAGGTGCTGAAGGTTTCCAATGTCAGCGGCTTCAGCTCCTTTGTTACCAACGGAACCGGCCGCACCATCTACCGCTTCGACAAGGACTCCACCAACCCGGCCAAGAGCACCTGCTTCGACGCCTGTGCGAAGACCTGGGAGCCGGTGCTGGCGGGGCCTAACGACGGTTTCACCGTCGAGGGCGGTGGCATCGACCAGAGCCTGATCGGTTTCATCGACCGGCCCGAAGGCCGTCAGATCACCCTCAAGGGCTGGGCGCTCTATTACTTCAAGGACGACAAGACGCTGGGCCAGACCGCTGGGCACGAACAGGGCGGTGTGTGGTTCGCCATTGCCCCCAACGGCGGCAAGGCCAAGCGCACCGCTGCGAGCACGGCGCCCTACTCGTACTAAACCCCGGTGTGGGGGGAGGCGGGCCGGTTCCCAGGGATGGGGAACCGGCCCTGCTTCATGTCAGGGTTTAGTCAGGGTCGCTTCCCTGATGCGCCTTGGCATCCTGTGCCCGCAGGCTGCTGTCGTGATGCGTTCAGCGCGACAGCTGTTGGTGTGGTTCCACGCGATCACTTCGATCGGCTGGATGACCATGGCCCTGGCGCTGTTCACCTTGCTGCTTCAGGGATCCGGCGCCGCCTACGAGATGGCGGAGGTGCTCGATAAGCAGTTGCTGCAACACCTGGCGACCTCAGCTGCCTTTTCCGGCCTGATGCTCGCGGCGCTGACGTCGTGGGGCTACTTCCGCTACTGGTGGGTGCTGACGAAGTTCGCCATCACGCTTACGCAGCTCTATGTCGGGATCTTCATCCTCAGTCCACGGTTGAACGCGGTCGAATCCGGTGACCCAACGCCGCTTATCGTCGCGTCCGGACTGATGGCCTCCGCAATCGCCTTCCAGGCTTGGCTCTCGGTCGCCAAACCTTGGCGGGTCACCCCTTGGACCCGCTCTCGTAGCAAGCTCCCAGCCTTCCCGGCTTGGATGTTCCTTGCCGTGCTTGCCGTCCCCGTCTTCGACTACGTCTTCTGGAACGTCGTCTTCGGCGCCCCCGCGCCAATCCTCTCCCTCCTGATCGCCCTCACCTTCCCCCTCTACCGCCGCCGCTTCCTCCTCCCCTAGCCGTCGATCTTGGAGTTGTGGTGGGCGAACACGCCGGATTTGGGTGTGTCGTCCCCACCACAACTCCAAGATCGACGCCTTAGCGGGAGCGGAGGCGGCGGAGCATCCGGGCATCGGTGAAGCCGACGGCGCGAGCGGCGGCCTCGACCGTGGCGCCGTGACCGATCAGATGCTCGGCGCGTTCGACGCGGAGGAGTTGTTGATACCGCAGGGGAGTCAGGCCGGTCGTCTCGCTGAACAGCCGGGTGAGGGTGCGTTCGCTTACCCGGCAACGCTTTGCCAGCTCCGGTAGCGGCATCGGCTCGGCAAACCGCGCGTCGATGAGGTCCTGGGCCCGGTGCACCGCATCGCTGAGATGGGACCGGAAGCGCAGCATCGCGCTGTCCTGCTGTTCATCGCCGTTGCGGCGGGTGTAGACGACCATGGAGCGGGCGATGCGAGCGGCCACATTGTGGCCATGCCAAGTGGCGATGAGGTGCAACGTGAGATCGATGCCACTTGCTATCCCGGCCGACGTGATGACGCGATCGTCCACGACATAGAGCACGTCCCGGATGACAGTGGCCTTCGGATACCTTTGCGCCAGCTCATCTTGCAGCTCGTGGTGGGTGGTGCAGCGCCTGCCATCCAGCAGGCCCGCCAGGCCGAGTGAATCCGCGCCGGAGCAGACACTGGCGACTGTGCCACCGGC
>DPJL01000233.1 GCA_003543035.1 Micromonosporaceae bacterium
GAGAACTCGTCGTCATCGGCGATCGGCGGCGGAGGCGTGTCATAGCTACGCCGCCAGAGCATGAACTGCTCTTCCCCGTACTCGGCCAAAGTCTGCTTCTTGTTTTTGCCTTGCAACGCACCATAGTGGCGCTCATTCAGCCGCCACGAGCGCTTGACCGGGATCCAATGCCGGTCTGCCGCATCCAGAGTCAGCTCGGCAGTGCGGATCGCGCGGCGCTGAACGCTCGTGTGGACGACCTCCGGCAGCAATCCGTGCTCTTTGAGCAACTCGCCACCGCGCCGCGCCTCCGCCTCACCCTTGGCGGTCAGGTCAACGTCGACCCAACCGGTGAAGAGGTTTTTGGCGTTCCATTCGCTTTCGCCGTGCCTGATAAGCACGAGTGTTCCCACCATGCGGCACATCCTGCCATGTGGCGCTCGCCACCGGCTAAAGCACGTGACTTCTGTCGTACCTGTAAGGCACAGTGGCCTCGTGCGTGGCTTACCAAGAACTTTCTGGTACCTGTGGACGGGCACCCTGATCAACCGCAGTGGTGCCTTCGTCATGCTGTTCCTCGAGATCCATATGGTGGCGCACTACGGTTTCAGCGCCACGTTTGCGGGTCTCGTGCTCGGCCTCTTCGGCGGTGGCATGGCGTTGGGCTCACTGCTGGGCGGAGTGCTCGCCGACCGCTGGGGCCGCCGATCCACCATCCTGCTCTCCAATCTTTTGCTCGCCATTACCGCTGTCACCATCGGCCTTTCCATGCAGCCGCTTTGGATCGCGGTGCTGGCCACCCTCTTCGGTTTCTGGAATGGCTTGGGGCGTCCCGCTTTCGCCGCCACCATCGTCGACGTGCTCGGGCCGACCGCCCGTCTACGCGGGATGAACCTCAACTACTGGGCCATCAACATCGGCTTCTCCATCGCCGCGATCCTGGCCGGTGTGCTGGCACACGCCCCGCACATGACTGTCTTCCTGCTCAACGCGGCCGCTCAGCTGACCATGGCAGTTCTCGTCTACTTCCTGGTGCCCGAGACCCAGCCGGTAATCAAAGTGGAAGCCGCACCGGTGTCCGGAAGCATCAAGGCCGTCTTCACCGACCGCATCTTTATGACCTTCGTGCTGCTCAACCTTGGGCTCTGGGTCATCATCGAGGCGTGCAAGCTCATCCCGATCGCGATGCACCAGCGGGGGATGGATCCGGCCGACTACGGCACCGTGATCGCGGTCAACGGTGTGATGATCGTCATCGGGCAACTATTCGTGCCGCGACTTATCGCCAACCGCAGCCGCACCAATCTGCTTGCCGTGTCAGCGATTCTGGTCGCGTTGGGGATGGGCTCGGTCGCAATAGCGGGCACAGTGCCGTTGCTGATGCTGACCGTGATGGTGTGGACCGCGGGCGAGATGTTCAACGCGCCCGTGGCCGGGGCGTACATCGCCGACCTCTCCCAGGCCGAGATGCGGGGACGCTACCAAGGCGTTGCCTCGATGGGCTTCACGCTGGCGAACTTCATCGCCCCGGTAATCGGCGGTATGCTCCTCGACCACGCCCCGCCGGCGACGCTGTGGGTGGTCCTAGCCGGCATGGGAGTGCTGGTGGCGCTTGGTTATTGGATAACCGGCCCAGCCCGTGACCGGCGGGCAGCCCTCCTCACACAGCCATTGGGAGAGCGAATTGCTGCGTGAGTTAGTTGGCGGTCTACCCCGCACGTTCTGGGCTCTGTTCACCGCCCTATTGGTGAATAGAGCCGGAGCGTTCGCCATGATCCTGCTGCCGACCTATCTGACGGCCGGCCGCGGAACCAGTCTGGCAGTGGCCGGGTTGGTGACAGGTGGCTATGGCGCGGGTGGCGCTGTCGGCACCCTGCTCGGTGGAGTGCTGGCAGACCGTTGGGGAAGACGTAAGACCTATCTGACCGGCACCATCGCCGCGGCGATTCTGATGCTGGCGTTGGGTTTTGCGAAGCCGCTCTGGCTGATCGCCGCGCTTGCCATCCTAATTGGACTGATGCACATGCTGCCCAGCCCGGCCATGGTGGCGGCGATTGTCGACGTCACACCCGAGCATGACCGGCCGCGCGCCTTTAACCTTCAGTTCTGGGCGTTCAATATGGGCGCCGCGATTGCCGCCGCACTGGCCGGGATCGTGGCCGAGTTCAGCTTCTTCGCACTCTTCGCCATCGATGCTGGGATGACCGCGCTGACCGCCGTCCTTATCTGGCGTCTCGTGCCGGAGACATTGCCAAAGCCCAGTCATGGCAGCGCCCCCGAGCGCGGCAGCCTCGGCATGGTGCTCGTCGACCGGGTTTTCCTCGCATTCGTGGGCCTCACGTTTGTCCTTGCGCTGCTTACCGCGCAGAGCATCTCCACGGTTCAGCTGGCGATGTCGAGCGACGGGTTGCGCCCATCGCTTTTCGGACTCGTGGTTTCGGTCAGCGGTGCGTTGATCGTGTTTGGACAGTTGTTCGTTCCCAAGCTGATCGGGGCTCGACGGCACGCAGGAGTGCTCACACTTTCGTTGGCAATCATTGGTTTCGGGTACTCAGTGCTCGCGTTCGCCGACGTGGGCTGGGTCTACCTGGCCGCCGCGATCGTCTGGACGGTGGGGCAGATGTTCGCCGCCCCGGCCAATGCCTCGATTATCGCTGAGCTTGCGCCTTGGCACATGCGGGCCAGGTACCAAGGAGTGTTCAATCTGGTCTTTCCGGCCGCCTTCTTTGTGGCACCGGCTATTGGCGGGTGGAGCCTGCAGACGCTCGGCCCGTGGCACTGGATTGTCTGCGGTGCGTTGGGCGTCGCCGCGGCGGTGGGTCATCTGCTCGCGGAGCCCGCCCGGGCGCGGCGGGTGTCAGCCGACCGTGCCGTTCCATCCACTGTGGAGCCGGTCGCGGCCGCGCGGGGCCTAGAGGAGCTGGCACGGCCTTAACGTCCATTGCGGACCCGCCGGTTAGCGAGGCGATGACTCGCGGCCCAGTCAGCTCTGTCTGACTATCAGGCATCAGCAGCTCCGCCGTTCGGTCGAGGGGGTTTGGGCCGAACGGCGGAGCTGCCTTGTAACAAATTGAAAACTTCGCCCTCGACTGTTGACACTGCCGCCTTTTAAGTAAGAATTCTTTCCACTAACAGTTAACACTCCTTCCAGAAAAGGGCGAGGTTGGCGGCGTGGAAAGAGCCACATATGAAGAAGCCGGCACCGACAGCGTGCTCGTGCGACTTCGTGGCCGCCTAACTGAATTCACCGGAGCGCTGCGACGCGTTGCTGAGCAGGTGCTCACCGATCCGGCGGGTGCGTCTCGGGCAACCATTGTCGAGCTCGCCGAGCGCTCGGGCACCTCACCGGCAACCATCACACGGTTCTGCCGGGCGCTGGGGTTCGAGGGCTATGCCGATCTGCGCCTCGCGATCGCGGGGGAGACCGGGCGAGCCGCCCGCTCCGCCGGATGGGCGATCGACATCGGGCGCGAGATCGAGCCGTCGGATCCGCTCGAAAGGGTGCTCGGCCAGATCATGGCCGCGGACACCCAGGCAATGCGGGACACCGCCGCGATGACCGACCTCGTCGAGGTCGAGCGAGCGGCGGACGCGATCGCAGCGGCGAACCGGGTGGACATCTACGGTGCCTCCGGGTCGGCATTGGTCGGAGCCGAGATGCAGTTCTCGTTGCACCGCATAGGTGTGGCGGCATGGTCCTGGCCGGACGTCCACAATGGACTCGCCAGTGC
>DPJL01000089.1 GCA_003543035.1 Micromonosporaceae bacterium
GGCCACGTCCTTGGCGCCTGCCGCGTTGCCGTGATAGCCGACCACCACGACGGCGCCGGCCCGCCCCAACGCCTGACATATGGCCGCGCCGATTCCGCCGCTACCCCCAGTTACCAGCGCCACGAGGTCACCCACTGGATCCTCCATGCTTGTCGTCTAGGTACATTGGAATTGGTTGGCGCGACGGCGCGAAGCCTCGTTCGGGGTGGCGGGTGGGGGTAGCCACACGGGCACCAGGCCATCGCTGCGCTATACCTTGACCCTGGGGCAAGGTGTAAACTCAAGATCTGGGGGACGAGCAAATCGTCGCGGAGTCTGCCCCGGTCCCGCAGTGCTTGCGAGCGGGTCCGGCTACCGCGGGGGAGGCGCCGATGGGGTTATCCGTGTACACGGTGGGCCAGGCGGCCAAGAGGATAGGGATCTCGGCTAAGGCCATCCGGTTGTATGAACGGCGAGGGTTGCTCCCCACGGTTCGGCGTACTGAATCCGGCTACCGCCTGTTCGACGAAACCGATCTCGGGATTCTCAGGTTCATCCGTCGGGCCAGATCGATTGGGTTGGGGCTGGACGAGATCAAGGACGTGCTTTCCCTGCAGCGCAGCGGTCAACAGACGTGTGGGCGGGTGTCCGCGCTGCTTGACGCCCACATAGCCGAGATCGACCGCGCGCTTGTCGATCTGTATGCCCTCCGGGCGACCCTCACCCTCACCCGCGCGGCGGCGAACAACAGCGACGGCAAGGAGGATGCCGTCATTTGTCACATCATCGAGGCCGACGTCCCTGAGTCCCCGGCCCCTTCCGTGAACGGCCACACGGCTGAGGGCCGCCCCGTTCCGCGAGACGACCCTCACAGTCGAGACGAGTGCCGTGCTTCCTGCTACGAGGCGGTGGCCATGGCGGAGACGAGCGCACGGCACTCCTGAACGCAACGCCGGCATGCGTCGGCGCAACGCTGGCACGACTCCATGTCGTACTTGGCGCACTCCTCGGCGCAGGCCTCACAAATCTCTATGCAGAGTTCGCACACCTTCAGCGCCACGGCGGAACCCCGAGCCAACAATTCCACGCACAGCCGGCATATGGCCGCGCAGTCGATACACATCCGACCGCACTCCATCATCGAGCCTTCGCAGCACTGATAGTTGCAGCTCTCGCACGCCTGCTCGCATTCCGCGCACGCATCAATGCACGCACGGTATTTCGGCTCGACCAAGGTTGACGGCATCGAACGACCTCCTGTCTCATGGCCGGCGAACAGCCGGCCATGCGTGGACGCTACGACCGTTCCCCTGGGGCAAGGTCAAGCCCGCGCGCGGGCCGCCGGTCCACTGCCGCTGGTGGGTCACGGACTCCGGCGTCACATCCGGACGGCAGCTACCACAGCCATGGCGACGCCGAGTGTCACGAGGTAGGCCGCGCCCATCACCGCAAGCTGCCGCCAGGTGTGCTGGAGAAACGCCTTGACCGTGCTCCTCCCGCCGCCCTGAGCGTGGCGTCGTACCTGGCGGAGCAGCCACAGCGCCATGACCAGCAGGCTGACCACCACGAAGTAGATCTGGTAGCGCTCCATCCACGTGCTGAAGAACGACAGGCCGCCGACGCTCGCACCGATCGCGATGGCGCCGCCGATGCAACAGATCCCACCGAGCAGCCCGGACCCGAGGCCGGCCCCGAGGAAGCGCCGGCCGGATGGCGTCGTGGAGCACGCTGGTGCGGTGGATTGCGTCAGGTCTTGCTGATCGACGGTCTGTGTCACGGGTCAGCGCCTTCGTTTGAGGGTGTCGGCTTTCACGCGAGGCCCAGCGCCTTGGCGGTCAGCTCTTTCGTGCGTGTCCGATCACGTGGGTGAACGCGGGCTGGAAAGCCATGGGTTTGAAGGGAAACCGGTCGAGCTCCTCGATCCGGAAGCCGGCGGACTCGATCGCGTTGACCGTGTCGCGGTTCGGGTGGCATCCACCACCGACCCGCGACCAGATGGGCGTGACCAAGTCCTGGATCCGGGCGTAGAAGGCGTTGCTGGAACGGACGTGCTCGTAGAATCGCAGTAGCCCGCCCGGACGCAACACCCGGCGGATCTCGGCCAGCGCGTGTTCGGGCCGTGGCACGGTGCACAGCACGAGCGAGGCTACGGCGGCATCGAACTCCGCTTCCTCGGCGGGCAGGGCGTCGGCGTGCCCAACGACAACCGTGACCGGAAGCGGTACCCGCACCGCGGCGGTCTCGGCGCGGCCGCGGAGGGTGTCGTCGGGCTCCACCGCGACGACCCCGCTGACCCCGTCCGGGTAGTGGGCGAAGTTGCGCCCGTGGCCGGCACCCACCTCGATGACGTTGCCGGTCAGCCCGGCGAGCATGCGCCGGCGGTGCTTGGCGCCACCTAACCGGTCGGCGCGCTCGGCGATACCGAGGTACATCCTGGCGAAGCGCGGGTGCTGGAAGTCCTTGGACCCGGTCATAGCGTCTTCCCTTCCAGCCGTGGTCACCTGGCGGTGGGCGGGGGGAGCAGGCCGCGTTGGATCGCCGTGGTCACGGCCATGGTGCGGTTGGTGGCGTGGAGCTTGGCGAGCAGGTTGGCGACGTGTCGCTTGACCCCGTGCTCGGAAATGCCCATCTGACGGGAGATTTGCCGGTTGGTAAAGCCTTGTGCGACGGCTCCGAGCGTGTCGAGCTCCCGTGGGGTCAGGTTAGTCGGAGGCTGGCCCGCCGCGGTGGCGTCGGCGGCCAGCGCCAGCAGGTAGCGGGTGGCGTGGCGGTGCACGTTGGAAACACCGTGATCGAGCCCCGCCAGCAGCTGGTCGAAGGTGGTCACCGAGAAGTCCTCCTCGTTCAGCACCGCGGAGATCGGCAGCCGCAGGAAGCTGCGCAGCCGTCGCCGGTCGGGTGATCGCACCAGCAGCACGATGAGGGTGTCGGCGCGTTCCAAGTGCGTGCAGAGCGAGTCCGCCGGTTCACCTTCCAGCTCGGTGGAGACGAAGAGCACCGCCGGGGGATCCTCATAGATCAGTTCGGCGGCTGCCCACCATGACGTGACGGAGTTGACCGGAGTCATCGGCGCGCTTCGCTCCAGCATGCGGTGAACGCCCATCCGCGCGAGCTCGTTCGGTTCGGCTAACAGCAACGGGCGGGTCGCCGTTGGCACGACTGCCGGCGACGGCGTCGCCCGCGAGTAGCGCGGGTCTGATGCGACAACTGTGAGGCTCACGGCGCTCTCCTGGGTGAGGTGCAACTACGTCTACTATGCTCTGTAGCAGTGGCCGTTGTCAACTACGCGGCGTAGGAGACGTTCGCGGCCTCCCTCGACCGGGAGTCCCAGTGGCGGTCGAGCGCCCGCAGCTGTTAGTGGATCCACAATACGAGAAGGGACAGCGTCGTCCGCTGACCGGAAGCAGACGAGGTTGCCCGGCTGCGCGCCGAGATCGACGGGCTCAAGGCTGAGCGGGTCGGCACGTTGGAGCAGCATCGTGATGATCGGTGAGATCGGCGGTCAACTCCGACAACCCGCTGGTTACGCCGCTTGGGCGCTTCCTCCGACTTGTGGCGGACCCTATCGTCAGGAGCTAGTGATGGTCCTTGACGAGTGTCGATGGGGGGCCCGTGAGTTTCGCACCATGGTTAGTCACTTCTCCGCGCGGACGCGATCCGCCCGCCAAATCATTCGACACAGTGCGTTTGGCATGATCACCGCCTGATCAACACACACTCTCGCAGCGTGGTCTGACGACGTACAGCTGAGCCCGCTTCGGCAAGCACCACAGCCATCAGCCTGTCCGACAGCGGCGGCAAGCCGTGCGAGTCCCCAAGCACGAGAGGTGAAACCCAATGGCAGTTGCGCGCTCGAACGCGTTCGTGATCGGGCTGACCGTACGTCAGGCGGCTGTGTCGTCGCTTGCCCTGGTCGCCGTCATCACGCTGGGGTGGTTCTTCACCGTCCGCCAGGCCGAAGGCATCGACGGTGCCATGGCCGGCACCATGGGCATGGACCTGGTCCCATTCCTCGTCATGTGGCTGCCGATGGTGGTGGCCATGATGTTCCCGACGGTGGGACCTTCCGCCGTGACAGCGGTTCACGGAGAACGGACCGGCATGGCGCTGCGCGCCTTCACGGCGCGGACCGCTGGTTTCCTGGCCTCCTACCTTGTCGTCTGGATGCTGTTCGGCCTGGCCGTCTACGTTTTGCTGGACGGTGCGGCGGCACTCATAGCGATTCCGCCGGAGAATGCGAAATGGGTGGCTGCCGGGATTTATGCGGTCGCTGGCCTGTATCAGTTCACGCCGGCGAAGGATCGCTGTCGTGCGCGCTGCCAGTCGACGCGGTGTGCGGACGTGGACGACAGCTCGACGCATGCGGGGCGGTTTGGCAGGACCGTGCGGGCTGGGGCATTACACGGGCTGTCCTGCATCGGGTGCTGTGTGGCCTTCATGGTGGTCCTCATCGCGGTAGGCATGACCAACTTCGCGGCGATGGCGGCCCTCACCATAGTCATCTTCGTCGAACGACACGTCTTCCGGCGAGGGGCGATCGTCTCACGGCTGGCCGGGGTGCTGCTGTTGCTGGCCGCGGCGCTGACCCCGTTCGTCGGGTGGCTACATCCCGGCCTGCCCGGCCCGGACGCCGGCGACATGCCGATGTAGCGCCGCGCGTACGCATGAAAACCGATCCCCACAAGGATGATCTGGGCCTCAGGCTGCGCAGGATCGAAGGCCAGGTGGGCGGCCTACGGCGAAATGGTCGCCGCTGACGCCTACTGTGTCGACGGGCTCACCCAGATCTCCGCCACGACAAGCACTCGAACCGGTGGCGTTGCTGCTCCTGGAACGTCATCTGCGCAGCTGTGTTCGGGAGGCGATTCCCGCTGGAATGCTGGAGGGCGACGAGAAGAACGCGGAAGCATCGGCCGCCATCGCTCGCCTAGTGCCACAAGGCCGTGTAGTTAAGCGGGTGTGGGTTGGCTGTCTCCCTGGATGTGCGACATG
>DPJL01000087.1 GCA_003543035.1 Micromonosporaceae bacterium
GAAGCCGCTTGTGATGCCTTCGAGCACGTGGCCAACACCCTTGAGACCATTGCGGTCAAGGAGTCCTGAGTGGACCCCCTCCTCGTGGGTGCGATCGCGGTCATCGCGGTAGCCCTGATCTTCGACTACACCAATGGCTTCCACGACGCCGCAAACGCCATCGCGACAAGCGTTTCGACCCGTGCGCTGACCCCGCGGATCGCGCTGGGCATGGCCGCCGTGGGCAACTTCGTCGGCGCCCACCTCGGCGCGAAGGTCGCGTCAACCGTCGGCAGCGGCGTTGTCTCGCTTCCCACCGGGCTTACGGCCCTTGGCGTGGTTTTCGCCGGGGTGGCAGGTGCCATCTGCTGGAACCTTCTCACCTGGTACCTGGGACTCCCGTCCTCCTCATCGCATGCCCTGATCGGTGGTCTCGTCGGCTCGACACTGTGCGCGGTCGCCTTCGGCCTCGACGGCACCGTCCTCTGGAACGGGATACTCCAGAAGATCGTGATCCCGATGGTGCTCTCCCCGATCGCAGGCTTCCTGCTGGGCGCGATCGTCATGGTCCTGGTGATGTGGATCTTCCGGCGGGGGCACCCTGGCAAGCTCAACCGCGGGTTCCGCTTGGCGCAGTCGGCTTCCGCGGCAGCGATGTCGGTCGGCCACGGCATGCAGGACGCGGCCAAGACGATGGGCATCGTGGTGCTGGCCCTCTACACCGCGCGGCTGCAGGACAGCCCGAAGCACATTCCGGAATGGGTGTTCTGGGCATCGGCGACAGTGCTGGCGTTGGGCACCTATGCGGGTGGCTGGCGCATCATCCGCACGCTGGGCCGCCGGGTAATCCACCTCGACCCGCCGGCCGGTTTCGCCGCCGAAACCGTTGCCGCGTCAGTGCTTTTCACCGCCTCGCAGCTCGGCTGGCCCATCTCCACCACGCACACGATCACCTCGGCCATCATGGGTGTCGGCGCGACCAAGAAGCTCTCCGCGGTCCGCTGGGGCGTCGCGGGCAACATCGTGATGGCGTGGATCCTGACCTTCCCAGGCGCTGGCCTGATCGCCGCCCTCGTCTACATCCTCGCCCGCCCACTCTTCTAAAACCCGGTCCTCGTCGCCGAAGAACTCGTCGGTCTCCTGCCGCATCCGGGTGTAGTCCACCCGCGGCAGCTGGCGATGGCGCGCAACCAGTTCCTCGGCGCTCATCCGCCGCTTACGGGCCAGCCGCCTCAGTTCAGCTACCTCCGTACCATTTCGGGTTATGTGATAGATCTCCCCAGCTTCGACGGCGTCCATGACTGCGGCGGAGTTATTGCGAAATTCGCGCTGCGTAATGGTCTTCACATCGGACAGCGTGGCACTCTGTATTCCACAGCGCTACATCTCAAATCTCGTGCGCACCTTGTCACCGCCAATTTCATGTCAGGGACTGCCCGGTGATTCGATCCACGCCGGCCGGCCCAACAGGGCGGCCGAGCCGATCAAGCCACCTTGAGCTGCTCATCACCGAAGTCTGCGATGAGCTTCAGCGTGCCACCCAGCGATGCAATGTAGCGATTGAGAACCTCCTGCGTGGACACTTCACCCCGCTCGATCTGCGAGACTCGGCTGACTGAAATGTTCATGCGGGCTGCCACCTGACTCTGTGTCAGTCCGCGATGCTTCCTCATCTCGGCCAGGCGCCAGCCTCGCGATTGACCCTGCATGTCTTCTACGGCCTCGTCAAATGCAGCAGGCCCGCCCGCAGTCTCCACCGCGCGCTCAAGATGATCAGTTTCTCTCCATCGGCGAACGCTGCTCATCCCTCGATCTCCTTCCTGCGTTCCGCCAGGTACTCCGCGTATAGGTCCTCGGCTAGGGGGATAGCGGTCTTGTACCACCGGGACCACTGACCAGACTTGTCGCCAGCGACCAAAAGGATGGCTGAGCGCCATGGGTCGAATACAAACAAGATCCGGATCTCGGTGCGGCCAGCGGATGGCGGTCGTAGCTCCTTCATGTTCGCGATCTTTGAGGCCGTTACGGTGTCGACCAACGGTCTGCCCTCGGCGGGCCCACTTTGTTCCAGGACCAAGATGGCCTGGTTGACAAGCCGATGGCTTTCCCGGTCAGTTTCGTGTAGTTCGTTAAGAAATGCATCAACCTCTGCTGTAATCAGGATTTCCCAATCCACAGCTTGCCTCCCCGTACCAACAAGTGAAGGATATCCTAAACATCTGCGACTCGGCAGTCCGAATCCGAATCTGGTACCAACCAAATGGTTCTAGTAGACGACGCCGATTTGGGCCCGTACCGCGTCGAGGGTGCGCATCGCGGCGAGCGTGGCCGACACCGGTACCAAGGGCGACTCAAGCAGACCGGCTCGCAGGCATCGCCCGACTTCGGCCGCCTGATAATGCAGCCCCGCCAGCGCCGTGGTGACCAGCTCCGGCTCTGCGTCAGCGCGATGGAGCACAAACTCCGACGCGTTGTGGAAGCCGTTGCCAAACTCGATGCGCCCCTTGGTCCCCACCACCGTCGCCGCCCGGACTTCCCCGCCCACACCGCAGAAGAGGTTGGCCAGCTCACCGTTGGCGAAGCCGAGCACTATCCCGGTGCGGGCATCTGTCCCTTCCGGATGCAGATGCGCCCAGGCGTGGATGTGTTGCGGTGCACCTAAAAGCAACTGTGCAAAGTGGACTGGGTACACCCCGAGATCCAGCAGCGCACCGCCGCCCAGTTGCGGGTTACGCAGCCGGTGGGTCGGCTCGAAGTCGAGCCCGAGACCGAAGGCGGCCTGGACGGAGGTGACGGTGCCGATGGCTCCGTCGGCGATGAGCTCCAGCATCTTCAGGGTGCTGGGAAGCGTGCGCGTCCACATCGCTTCCATCAGGAAGAGGTTGTTTTCGCGGGCAACGGTGACGAGATCCTGCGCCTGGGCAAGATCCAGCGTGAAGGCCTTCTCCACGAGCAACGGTTTGCCAAGGCGCAGACAGACCAGACCGGCCGCGTGATGATGCGAGTGCGGTGTCGCGACGTAGATGACGTCGACCTCGGGGTCGGCGGCGAGCTCCGCCCAGGTGCCGTAAGCCCGCGGAATCCCATGCTGTTGCGCAAAAGCTTGAGCCGACTCGAGTGCCCGTGAACCGACCGCGATGACCTCTGCATCGGGCAGATTCTTGAGGTCGTTGACAAACTTGCCGGCGATGCCGCCCGTGGCAAGAATGCCCCAACGAATAGGGTCAGCCGCCGACACGGATCAACCTGGCGCTGAGGTGGGGCATAAGGGGCTGGCCGACCGCGGCCATCTCGTGCGCGTAAAGCAGCGCGCCTTCAACGATGCCGTAGAGCCGGTGACCGGCGCGAACTTCCTTGGCGGTGGGGGTGCGGCCGACAAAGTCGGTGACGACCTCGATCTTCAGCCCGTCGATCTTGCCTAGGTAGAGCTCCATGATCCCGGTCGGGCCCATCATCAGGCACTCGATGTCGTCGCCCTGGCCGTCACCGATCGGCCGCCACCAGCCCACCTCACGTGCCGAAGGGCGCAGCGGCTTGGAATCCTCGTCGAGCAGCCACGCCCGTGACTCGTAGAACAGGAACGGCCGGCCGTCGTGGCTGATGCGCACCTCCTGCGCATAGTCGAAGTCGTCCCCGATGGTGGGATAGCCGCCGCGACCGCGACCGCGCCACTGGCCGACGTAAGGGAGCAGCCCTAACAGTGACGGGTGAAGGTCGGGGCCGTGCCGCAGATCATGCGTTTCCTCAAACGGATACGGCTCGACCGGAGGCGCGTTGAGCCATGGCGGCGGCCCGAGCGGACTGTCATTCTCACGATCAGGCAAGCTCACCAGCGACCCCTTGCGATTCTCAATGCCAGATAGACAAAGCCCCCGGCGAGCAGGCCAAAGCCCGCGACCAGCAGGCTGACGAACCCGATCTCGGTGACCACACCAGACATCTTAGGCTGAGGTCATGACACGACAGTTGGTTGTCAAGGTGACTGCGGGCACGGACGCGCCGGAGCGGTGTGCGCAGGCGTTCACGGTCGCGGCCACGGCGGTCGCCGCCGGGGCCGCTGTCTCGTTGTGGTTGACCGGTGAGGCCAGCTGGTTCGCGCTGCCGGGCCGGGCCGGTGAGTTCGAGTTGCCGCACTCGGCGCCCCTGCCGGATCTGCTGAACGCGGTGCTGCTCGGCGGCCAGGTCACGCTCTGCACCCAGTGCGCGATGCGCCGCAACATCACCGCCGATGACGTGGTGGAGGGCGTGCGCATCGCCGGGGCAGCTGCCTTCGTCGAGGAATGCCTGGCCGAAGGAGCGCAAGCCCTTGTCTACTAACAGGAAATGGCTGTGGTGGCTGGTCGGCAGCGCGTGGGCGCTGCTGCTGGTCGGCCTCGGTGTATGGTCCGCCATGCACAGCCCGGCGACTGTTCGCGACCAGAGCCCGATCAGCAGTGGCAAAGCCACGATCGACCGCGTCGTGGGCGAGGTCCGCGGCGATCTGCCAGACCGTTGGCGTTTTGACGACGACGGGTACCACGAAAACCCCTGCCGCATCACACCAATGCGCGACGGCGCCGCTGCGACCCGCACGCTCACCCTTTCCGGTCCGGAAGGCACCGAAGGGGAGGCTCTTGCCAAACTCGCATCCGGGTTCGGTGATGTCAGGTTGCGCCCGGCTGAAGGTACCCCCGAAGGCTTCTATGTGGACGCCGGTAACTTCGTCGCGGTAAGGGCTCGGGTCAACGGCCCGGGCACGGTGGTGCTGGAGCTCAAGACCGGCTGTAGGCCGGCAGACTAAGAAATAGGGGCCGTCCTATTAGGACGGCCCCTATTCCTTGGGGGGATGGGGGTTTAGCTGACCGTGACGGCCAGCTGATTGACCCCACGGTCTGCGGTGACCTGAGCGTCGCCATTGCCGAAGCGGGAGAGCGCGCGCAGTGTCCACGTGCCAGGAGCGGCGAAGAAGCGGAACTGACCGGAGGGGGAGGTCACGACTTCGGCGGTGAATTCGCCGGAGCGGTCGAGCAGCCGGACGTAAGCGCCGGCCACCGGATCGCCGCCGGCGGCCTGCACGATGCCGGTGATCACGGTTTCCTTCTCCAGGTCAACGCTTAGCGGCAGCGCCGCGGCCTGATCTGGTGCTGCGCAACCGGCAGCGGTAACTGGTGCGGGTGAAGTCATGACTCTCACGCCTCTCCGGGCTCGTCGCCCAGTGCCACGGGCACGCCGACCAGCGAGCCGTATTCGGTCCACGATCCGTCGTAGTTCTTTACCTTCGGCTTGCCGAGCAACTCCTGCAGCACGAACCAGGTGTGCGAGGAACGCTCCCCGATGCGGCAGTAGGCGATGGTGTCCTTGCTGTCGTCCAAGCCGGCCTCGCCGTAGAGCTCGCGAAGTTCGTCATCGGACTTGAAGGTGCCATCCTCGTTGGCAGCCTTGGACCACGGAACGCTCAGCGCGGTCGGGATGTGGCCGGCCCGCTGCGCCTGCTCCTGCGGGAGGTGGGCGGGGGCGAGCAACCGGCCCGCGTACTCATCCGGTGAGCGCACGTCGATCAGGTTCTGTGCGCCGATCGCGCGTACCACCTCGTCGCGGAAGGCGCGGATGGAGAGATCCTGCTCCTTCGCGACGTACTGCGTAGCGGCCCGCTGCGGCACGTCCTTGACCACCTGACGGGCGTCAAGCTCCCACTTCTTGCGGCCGCCGTCGATCAGCTTGACGTCGCCGTGACCGTAAAGCTTGAAATACCAATAGGCGTAAGCGGCGAACCAATTGTTGTTGCCGCCGTAGAGAACTACGGTGTCATCGTTGCCGATGCCACGCGACGAGAGCAGGGCTTCGAACTGCTGCTTGTTGACAAAGTCCCGGCGGACCGGATCCTGCAGGTCCTGACGCCAGTCAAGCTTGACCGCGCCTGCCAGGTGACCGCCGTCGTATGCGGTGGTGTCCTCGTCGACCTCGACGAACACCACTCCCGGCGTGTTGAGGTTCTTTTCGGCCCAGTCGGCTGAGACGAGAGCGGAATCGCGACTCATGGAAACTTCTCCCTAGATGGATGCTTGGAGGAGGATCCATGATCGAAAAAAAGCCGCCCATGGATCCGAGATCGGATGCGTATGCGACGGCGGCTTAACTCAACAATGAGGAAAGCTACAAGAGAGCGAGCGCGCTAAATAGCTGGGCCGCCGTCAGATGACGGGACGACACAGGCAGGTGGCCACGCGGCACAGGTCGACCGCGCGCCGCTTGGTAAGCAGCGGACTCATGCGGCTGACCATATCAGCCCGAGAGTCGTTTCTGAAATGTGTCGTCCACCATGCGAGACCACAAAAGGGGTGTCTCTGGATCGCCGCCTGGACTCCGCCTCGCACCCGGAAGACCCAAGAGACACCCCTAACCGAGCTCGACCTCTTTCGCGGAAACCCCGATCACCAGGCCGGTGGACGCCGGGCTCACGCTTTCGAGCTTGAGATTGAACGGCATCGGCGGCAGGCTGAACGTGCGCGCCAGCTTGCTTTTGTAGGAGTTGACCAACTGTTGGGCCGGACCGGACAGATTCGAAGCAGTCAATTCGATGACCTGGATCCGGACTTTACCGTCGATGACCGTGACAGTGGCCGCTCCGCGCAGCTCACCCGCGACCCCGACATTGCCGGTCATGCGCAGATTCTTGCCGTCGCCGCTGAGAGTCATCCCGGTCAGGCCGCTCTCCTGGACCAGATCGGCATAAGACAGCGTGCCCAACCCGGTGACCAGAGTGGCGATCGCTTTCTCGGTGCCCTCGCTAAGACCCTTCAAGGACGCTCTGACGTCGTAGGCATGAGCCTCCAGCAACGGCAAGGGAAGCGTGCCGCCCTTGAGATCGCGCAGGTTCACCTGGATCTCGTCGTAGTTGCCGCGTGCCACCTGGGTCAGGAAAGGAAATCCGGTAACCGTGACCTCGGGCGGAGCCGAAGTGATGTTGCGCGATGCCAGCTGGGTGGCGACGCCCTTGGCTATCTCCTGCTCCGCGAGATGTGCTCCCACCCGGTCGGCCACCCCGAGCAGGATGCCGAGCGTGAGCACGATGATCGAAGTAGTGGTAAGCAGTTTCCTCATGAGGCGGTCCAAAGGAAGCTGTTGATGGTGTAGGCAACCGGCGCGGTCAAGGCGAATCCGGCGAGCGGGCCCTGCATGTGCCGGGCCAGCCACATCGTCGGCTGATCTCCCTCGAGCTCCCGTCCCGCTTCGGCAAAGCCGATGGTCAGGTCGGCCAGCACGGCCGCCGCGGCGGCGATCGCCCCCACCATGGCCGCGGTGGAAGGCGTGAACATCACCAGGTACCGGCCGATGTAACCGGCGACCGCGGTGCCCATCATCGTCCCGACGACGACGCCGACCGCGCCGCGCGGCACCTGGTCGGCCAGTCGCGGATAGGGCATCAGGGTGTCCGTCAGCCGGGCAACGCTCAATGCCACCCCGCAAGAGGCCAAACAAACCACGATTGTCTGAGTACCAAGGGGAATGCGCACGAGCACAAGAAGAGAGGCGAAAGCGACCACGCCCAGCACGATCACCAGCGTGGAGCCGACCGTTTCGGTGATCCGCAGGCGGCCCTCGCGGCTGGCGAGCTGGCCGAGCACCCCGATCACCGCGCCGCCGCCCGCCACCAGGCCCAGCAGCAGAAGGTCGGGGACAGCCGTGCTGTTGGCCGCGTAGTTGGCCGCGACGGCGGCAATTACTCCCACCGAGCCCACCACCTTGGCGTTGGGGGGCCGGATCGCCATGGTGGAGGCAAAAACATAGAGCACCTGTGCCCCGAGCACCACGATGGCAAACGGCAGCCGCTGTGCCACGCCGGACGTCTGCGCCCCCATGATCAGACCCACCGCGAGCAGAGCTGCGAAGCCGGCGGTCGCGAGTGCGACGAGGCGGCGCACCGGGATTACCGCTGTGGCGGGCCCGCTGTCGGCCTTCGCGTCGGCGGAGCCGGGCCGGGCTCGGCGTGAATGGCGCTCACGCTGTCCTTCCCGATCACGCTGCGGCACGACCTGCCCGATTGGCCCCGACGGAGGTGGCGCGGCTGGCGCGTTAGGGCCCGGCGGTGGCGCGAAGGGAGATCTGCGGCGCCGGGGATTGTCGTCAAGGGGCGGAAGCACGCACCGATCGTGCCACACCGAGCGCTTCGCACCCAGCCGTCGGCGGGCTACCCCCAGGTCAACCCCCCGGATAGCTGTAACACAGCGGTAACGGAAATCCGGGAGGAGTCGACTATGCTCATGGCTTAACCAAGCGACCACCCGTCAGCGACGCCGGGACACCTGTTAGGTCACCGGCTCTAACGCGAGGACGGAGGCGATCTGTGGAGATCTTGTTACTGGTGAGCGCGAGGGCTGGCGAAGCATCAGCCGTGCTGCCCTCACTCGACCTGCTACCCCACAGTGTCCGCACTGCGCCCCGCGACGTGCGGACCCTGGTTTCCG
>DPJL01000227.1 GCA_003543035.1 Micromonosporaceae bacterium
CGCATCCAGCTCGATCCACAGGAGCTGTGAAGTCGGCCCGTCGCACTCCGTAGACTGACTGACTGGAGATTCCGTGTGAGGAGACAAGCCTGTGACCGTCCAGCCGATCCGTTATTTCGGTGACCCGGTATTGCGTACCCCCGCTGATCCTGTGACCAGCTTCGACAAAGAGCTGCGGGTGCTGGTCAAGGACCTGGTGGAGACGATGCGCGACAAGGGTGGAGCAGGGCTGGCGGCGCCGCAGCTCGGAGTCGGCCTGCGCGTCTTCAGCTTCGACGTGGACGAGGTCGTTGGTCATCTGATCAACCCGGTGCTGGAGTTCCCCGACGACGAGGAGCAGGACGGCGACGAGGGATGCCTTTCGCTGCCGGGGATCTACTTCGACACCAAGCGCCGGATGAACGTGATTGCCAAGGGCTTCAACGAGTTTGGCGATCCGATGCAGATAGTGGGGACAGGCTTGATGTCCCGCTGCATCCAGCATGAGACAGATCACCTCGACGGAGTCATCTTCATCGACCGGCTGGACACCGTGTCGCGCAAGAACGCGCTGCGGGAGATACGCAAAGCCGAGTGGTACGACCCGGGACGCACGATCGTGAAGGTCTCGCCACACGTGGCCAGTCCCTTCGGTTTAGGAAGGTGACATGCGGCTCGTTTTCGCCGGGACACCCGCGGTCGCGCTACCCGCGCTGGACGCGATCGAAGCCTCCGGCCATGAGCTGGCCGCGGTGGTGACCCGGCCCGACGCGCCTTCCGGACGGGGCCGGCGCCTGGTCCGTTCGCCCGCCGCGGCATGGGCCGACGAGCGCGGGATCGAGGTGCTCACTCCAGCCCGGCCACGTGTGCCCGAGTTCCTTGACCGGCTGCGGGAGATCGCACCCGATTGCGTTCCGGTGGTCGCCTATGGCGCACTCGTGCCGCGAGCCGCCCTGGACATCCCCAAGCATGGCTGGATCAATCTGCACTTCTCGCTGCTTCCGGCTTGGCGCGGCGCCGCCCCGGTGCAACACGCGGTGTGGCATGGCGACGAGATCACCGGCGCTTCGGTGTTTCTGATCGAGGAAGGGCTGGACACCGGCCCGGTTTACGGCACGCTCACCGAGGCGATCGGTCCGAAGGACACCTCCGGAGAGCTGCTTGAGCGGTTGTCGGTGAGCGGTGCCGGATTGCTCGTGACCGTGCTCGATGGCATTGCCGCCGGGGGAGTGCAGCCGATACCGCAACCGGGTGACGGGGTCAGTCTCGCCCCGAAGATCACCGTTGAGGATGCTCAGATCCGTTGGGACGAGCCCGCTTTCGCGGTCGACCGGCGTGTCCGGGCAACGACTCCGGCGCCTGGGGCGTGGACTGAGTTTCGTCAGGAGCGCGTGAAGCTCGGGCCGGTGACTCCGGTCTCCGACGCGCCGCAGCTGCGGCCCGCGGATCTGCTGGTGGAGAAGCGGCGGGTACTGGTCGGCACCGCCACGGATCCGGTGGAGCTGGGCGAGGTAAGGGCGGCGGGCAAGAAGCCGATGTCGGCAGTGGACTGGGCGCGCGGCGTGCGTGTGACAAGCGGGGAGCGGTTCGAGTGAGGCGTGGTAACAGGGACGGTGGCCGTCCGATCGGCCCGAGCGGCAGGGCACCGCGAGGCGGGCGCCCGCTGGACGATCCGGCTCGCATCACGGCCTACCAGGCCCTGCTGGCGGTTCATCGCGACGACGCCTACGCCAACCTGATCCTGCCGAGCCTGATGCGCGAGGGCGGTCTGAACAGCCGGGACGCGGCTTTCGCGACCGAGCTGACCTACGGCACCCTGCGAAACCGCGGCACTCTTGACGCCATCATTTCCAAGGCGGCCGACCGCGACATCTCCCGCATCGACCCACCGGCCCGGGATGCGTTGCGGCTCGGCGCCTACCAACTGCTGCACATGCGGGTGCCGGCCCATGCGGCCGTGGCGTCCACTGTGGACCTTGTCCGCTCGGTGGCGCCCGGGGCCGCCGGCTTCGCCAACGCCGTGCTGCGCCGGATAGGCGAGAAGAACATCGCCGAGTGGCTGACCGTGGTGGCACCGTCCGAAGTGGACGATCCGATCGGGCATCTCGCGATGGTGCACAACCATCCGGAGTGGATAGTCCGGGCCTTCCGGGATGCGCTCGGTGGCGATCTGCCGGAGACGGCACGCGCTTTGGCCGCCGACAACGAGCGGCCTGAAGTCCATCTGTGCGCGCGTCCCGGCCGGATCGAGGCCGCCGAGCTGGCCGAGCACGTGGACGGGGTAGCAGGAGCCTTCTCGCCCTACGCCGTTTACCTGCCGTCAGGTGCGCCAGGCGAGCTTCGCGAGATCCGCGACGGCCGGGCACACGTGCAGGACGAGGGCAGCCAATTGGTGGCCGCCGCCCTGGTCGACGCAGAGCTCGAAGGACGCGATGAGCAGTGGCTCGACCTGTGCGCGGGTCCGGGTGGCAAAGCCGGCCTGCTGGCTGCGATTGCCGCGCAACGCGGCGCCCACCTCACCGCGGTCGAGGTGACCGAGCAGCGGGCGAACATGGTGGCCAACGCCGTACGCGGCCTACCCGCCACCGTTCTGCACACCGACGGCCGCAACGCGGGCCTGGATCGTGACCTCCCCGCCGACGGCTTCGATCGGGTGCTGGTCGACGCTCCCTGCACCGGTTTGGGCTCGCTGCGACGCAGGCCGGAGTCTCGCTGGCGCAAGCAGCCCGCAGACCTGCCACCGCTGACGAAGTTGCAACGCGAGCTGCTCACCGCGGCCCTGCGCGCGGTGCGGCCGGGCGGCCTTGTCGCCTATGTGACCTGCTCCCCGCATCCGGTCGAGACCCGGCTCGCGATCGAGGAGACGATCAAGCGCGGCGCCAACGCTGAGCTGGTCGATGCCCGTCAAGCGTTGCCACCGGGGATGCCCGGTCTGGGAGACGGCCCGGCCGTTCAGCTCTGGCCCCATCGCCATGGCACCGATGCCATGTTTCTTGCTCTGCTAAGGAGAATCTCGTGATCATCGCGCCGAGCATCCTCGCCGCAGACTTCGCCCACCTTGCCGACGAGGTCAGGGCGGTGGAGCGCGACGCCGACTGGCTGCACGTGGACGTGATGGACAATCACTTTGTCCCCAATCTGACCATCGGGCCGCCCGTCGTGGCGAGTCTGCGGCGCGTCACCGAGCTCCCTTTCGACTGTCATCTGATGATCGAAAATCCGGTTCGCTGGGCGCCCGGCTATGCCGAGTTGGGCGCGCACAACGTCAGCTTCCACGCCGAGGCCTGCGACGATCCGGTGGCGCTGGCCAAGGATCTGCGTAAGGCGGGCTCGCTCGCCGGGCTCGCCATTGATCGCGACACCCTCGTCGAGCCATACCTGGACCTGTTGCCTCACTTTGACACTCTGCTCATCATGACGATCAAAGCCGGCTTCGGCGGGCAGCACTTCATGCCGGAGTTGCTGGAGAAGGTCCGGGTGGCGCGGCGGCATGCCAAGACGGGTCACCTCGACCTGCGAATCGAGGTGGACGGCGGCATCTCGGCCGACACCATCGCCGCCGCGGCAGAGGCGGGCGCCGATGCGTTCGTCGCCGGGACGGCCGTTTATTCGGCTGATGATCCAGGCGCGGTCTGCCGTAAACTGCGTGCCCTGGCTGAATCCGCGACGTCATCTGGAGGATCGACGGTTTGACCCCTACTGAGGGCACTGAGCAGGAGGTCATCCTGATCGTCGACGACGATCCGGACATCCTGCGTGTGGTGGAGGTCAATCTGCGCCTGCACGGATATGAGGTGCTCAGCGCGGGCAGTGGAGCCGAAGCGCTGGCGGTCCTGGAGACCAGGCGACCGCATCTGGCCCTGGTCGACGTGATGATGCCGGGCATGGATGGGCTGGAGCTCACCCGGCGCCTGCGAGCCGACCCGATGGTCACCGCGCTGCCCATCATCATGCTCACCGCCAAGGCGCTGACCTCCGACAAGGTGGCCGGGCTGGCGGCGGGCGCGGATGATTACATCGTTAAACCTTTCGATACGTCGGAGCTCTTGGCCCGGGTGCGAGCCACGTTGCGGCGCAACCAGGAGGCGCGCGAGGTCTCCCCGCTGACCGGCCTGCCGGGCAACAACCGCATTCAGCGGGAGATCGCCGACCGGCTGCGGACGAGCACCGAATACGCGGTCTGCTACGTCGACATCGACCGTTTCAAGAGCGTCAATGATGCCTACGGCTTCGCGCGCGGCGACGAGTTCATCACGGCGCTCGCCCGATCGTTGCGGCGCGCCACGATCTCCGCCGGGCTGCCGCCCGCATTCCTTGGCCACGTCGGCGGCGACGACTTCGTGATCGTGTGCCATCCCGAACAGGTGGTGCCGATCACCACCAAGGCGGTGGTGGACTTCGAGGCGGCGTCCGATGAGCTTTATGACCCAAGAGACGCTCAGCGCGGGTACCTGGAGCTGACCGACCGTCGCGGCAACGTGCACCAGATCAATCTCGTGACGATCTCGATCGGCGTGGCCCTCTCGACGGCACGCAGATACTTGCATCCGAGCGAGGTTTCGGAGGTCGCCTCCGAGATGAAGGCGGTGGCCAAGAAGCATCCTGGTTCGTGGGTTTCGGTGGATCGGCGAAGCGAGCACCTGGGCCTTCCGTCGCAGCGCGCGGGGGAGCCGGACACTGCGTCGTCCGAAGAGTTCCGTCCGTGACAGACTTGCCATTCATGGGCCTGCAACAACCTGTGGTGAGTGCGGCTGAGGACAAGGCGATGGCACGAGCGATCGAGCTTGCCGCGCGGGGACTTGGTACCACCAGTCCCAACCCCGTGGTCGGATGTGTTCTGCTGGATGCCGCCGGAATGGTGGTGGGCGAGGGTTTTCACGCCTACGCGGGCGGGCCGCATGCCGAGATCGTGGCGTTGGCTCAGGCCGGTGAGCGGGCCAAGGGCGGCACTGCCGTCGTGACACTGGAGCCGTGCAATCACATCGGTCGCACCGGCCCCTGTGCCGAAGCACTGATCCACGCCGGGGTGGCTCGGGTGGTCATCGCGGTGCCGGACCCGAATCCGGCTGCGACCGGAGGCGCCGAGCGCCTGCGTGCTGCCGGGGTCGAGGTCATTACCGGGGTGCGGGCCAGCGAGGCCGAAGAGGGCAATATCGCTTGGCTGACTTCGGTTCGCCGGGGCCGCCCCTATGTCATCTGGAAGAGCGCATCCACATTGGATGGTCGTGCCGCGGCCGCGGACGGTACCAGTATGTGGATCACGTCGGAAGCGTCGCGAATGGACGTTCACCGGCTGCGCGGCACGGTTGACGCGATCATGGTCGGGGTGGGCACCATCCTGGCCGATGATCCCCGGCTGACCGCTCGCGACCTGCGCACCGGAAGCCTGGCCATCCGCCAGCCGCTGCGGGTCGTGGTGGATTCCAACGGCCGTACACCGGTCGAGGCACGGGTCCGCGATGCCGCCGCACCAACTCTTATCGCGACGGTCGCCACCTTCGGCAAAGGCCCGGACGGCCGCGTCGATCTGAAGGCGATTCTGGCCGAGCTGCACAACCGGGGCGTGCGAAGCGTGTTGCTCGAAGGCGGCCCGAAGCTGGCCGGCGCGTTTCTGGCGTCCGGCATGGTGGACCGGCTGGTTTACTACATTGCCCCGAAGCTGCTCGGCGACGGCCCGGCCGCCCTGGTTGGCGGAGGCGTGACCACCATCACCGATGCCATAGATCTGGACGTGCTCGACGTTGACCGGATAGGGCCGGACCTGAGGTTGACCGCCAGACTCAGAGGATCTGTCAAGGAGGCGTGAGCGGTGTTCACCGGCATCGTGGAAGAGCTCGGCGAGGTCGTTGAGCGCGAGGGTGAGCTGCTGACCCTGCGCGGAAAGACGGTCACGGCCGATGCCAAACACGGGGATTCGATCTCTGTCAATGGGGTATGCCTGACCGTGGTGGAGGTAAAAGACGACACCTTCACCGTCGAGGTGATGAAAGAGACATACGACCGCAGCTCGCTGGGCTCGGTCGCGCCGGGCGAGCGGGTGAACCTCGAGCGAGCCGTCACCGCTGCCACCAGGCTGGGCGGGCACATCGTGCAAGGGCACGTTGACGCAGTGGGCACGATCGACTCGAAGGCGCCTGGAGGCGGCTGGGAAGACGTACGCATCACATTGCCTTCGGGGCTGGACAGGTACATCGTGGAGAAGGGCTCGATCACCGTGGACGGGATCTCGCTGACCGTGGTCGCGGTCGATGAGACAGGTTTCACGGTGAGCCTGATTCCCACCACGCTGGAGCTGACGACGCTGGGCCACAAGGGTGTCGGCGCACTGGTGAACCTCGAAGTTGACGTGATCGCCAAGTACGTGGAGAAACTGGTGAACAGGACTTGAGCGAGCGAAGCGAGGTCATCATGAGATTGGGATCCGCTCATGCCAATGCCGCAGGTGATGGCCGAACGAAGGAGGCCATGGCATGAGTGGCAGTGGGTTGAATTCCATTGAGGACGCCATCGCGGCGATCAAGGCCGGGCGCCCGGTCATCGTGGTCGACGACGAGGATCGCGAGAACGAGGGCGATCTCATTTTCGCCGCTGAGCTCGCCACCCCCGAGCTGGTCGCCTTCACCGTTCGCTACACCTCGGGCTACATCTGCGCGCCGCTGACCGAGGAGGAAGCCGACCGGCTGGAGCTGCCCCCGCAGTACTACACGAACCAGGATCGGCGCGGCACGGCATACGCGGTGACTGTTGACGCCCGGGAAGGTGTCTCCACCGGGATTTCCGCCGCGGACCGCGCACACACGATTCGCTTGCTCGCCGACCCACAGACGACGGCCGGCGACCTCTCCCGTCCGGGCCACGTGGTTCCTTTGCGCGCCAAGTCCGGTGGTGTGCTTCGCCGGCCCGGTCACACCGAGGCGGCCATCGATCTCGCGACCATGGCCGGGCTCAAGCCGGCCGGTGTGCTGTGCGAGCTGGTCAACGACGACGGCACGATGATGCGGCTGCCCGATCTGAAGCGCTTCGCCACCGAGCATGAGCTGGCGGTGATCTCCATCGCCGATCTGATCGCCTACCGGCGGCGCACCGAGCGGCTCGTGCAGCGGATCGCCGAGGCCCGGATGCCCACCGAGTTCGGCGAGTTCAAAGCGGTCGGCTATCACGCCACGCACGACAACGCCGAGCACGTGGCCCTGGTGTACGGCGAGATCGGCGACGGTCAAGATGTGCTGGTCCGGGTGCACAGCGAGTGCCTCACCGGCGACGTGTTCGGCTCGGTGCGCTGTGACTGCGGCCCGCAGTTGCACGCTGCCCTGCGCCGGGTGGCCGCCGAAGGCCGGGGCGTCGTGCTCTACGTGCGCGGGCACGAGGGCCGGGGGATCGGGCTGCTGCACAAACTCCAGGCGTACCAACTACAAGACGCCGGGCGCGACACAGTCGACGCCAACCTCGACCTCGGCCTGCCCGCCGACGCGAGGGACTACGGCACGGGTGCGCAGATCCTTTACGACCTCGGGGTGCGCACCATGCGCCTGCTCACCAACAACCCTGCGAAGCGGGCAGGGCTGGAGGGGTACGGGCTGAAGGTGGTTGGCCGTGAGCCGTTGCCGACGCGCCCGCACCCGGAGAATCTCCATTACCTGCGCACCAAACGCGACAGAATGGGCCACGATCTCGAGTTGCCGGCTGATCTGGAGGGCTTGAGCTGATGGCCGGGCATGGCGCACCCGATCTGTCCACTGTGGACGCCAAGGGCATGCGGCTGGGGATTGTCGCGACGCGCTGGCACGCCGACCTTGTCGATCAGATGGTTGAGCGGGCTCAGGCCGCGGCGCTGGCTTGCGGGGTCACTGACGTGACGGTGGCCCGGGTGTCGGGCTCGGTGGAGCTTCCGGTGGTGGCACAGGCGTTGGCCCGGGGCCATGATGCCGTGGTCGCGCTGGGCGTGGTGATCCGGGGCGAGACCGCTCACTTTGAGTACGTCAGCAAGTCCGTCACCGACGGCCTGACCCGGGTTGCCCTGGACGAGTCGACCCCGGTCGCCCACGGTGTGCTGACCGTGGACACCGAGGCTCAGGCGCATGACCGGGCCGGTCTGCCGGAGTCGAGTGAGGACAAGGGCTGGGGTGCGGTAGTGGCCGCCCTCGATGCCGCGCTCGCGCTCAAGCAGCTATCGCCGAAAAACAACTCCATCCGCATCGGCTGATCAGATGGCAGCCGTCCGGCTCGGTGTGGCGATGGCGACCGTAGCGGTGGCCCTCGCAGCTTGTACGGCAACGCCGGCGCCGACTCCGACTCCGACTTCGTCACCGGTCTCGCC
>DPJL01000445.1 GCA_003543035.1 Micromonosporaceae bacterium
CCGGTATCGTGCATACATCCTATCTTTGGAGCTCGGATGGACCCCGCTCAGCGCGTGCGCCTCGGACAGACCGATCTGCACGTTACCCGGCTCGGGCTCGGGCTGGGCCCGATCGGCGGGCTTTATTCGCCGGTCAGCGATGCCGAGGCGACGGCCACGCTGGACCGGGCCTGGGATCACGGGCTGCGTTTCTTTGACACCGCACCGCTTTACGGCTATGGAAGCTCGGAAAGGCGCGCCGGGGCGGCTTTGAGCGCCCGGCCGCGCGCTGACTTCGTGCTGTCCACCAAAGTCGGGCGGCTTTTGGTCTCCGGCGGCGACGACACCCAGGACGTGTGGGCAGATCTGCCGGCGGGTGTCGCACCGCGCTTCGACTTCTCCTATGGCGGTGTGATGCGCAGCTTCGAGGAAAGCCGTGCCCGGCTGGGTTTCGAGCGCATCGATGTGCTTCACATTCACGACCCGGACCATCACTTTGACGAGGCGCTTTCCGGTGCCCTGAAAGCGCTCGCCGAGTTGCGCGCGGCCGGGGTGATCGGCGCGATCGGGGCCGGAATGAACCAGGCCGAGATGCTGACCGCCTTTGCGAAGCACGGCGGTTTCGACTGCTTCATCCTCGCCGGCCGGTACACCCTGCTGGATCAGTCGGGCCTGATCGAGCTGCTGCCGCTCTGTGCTAAGCAACGGATCGGCGTGATCGCAGCCGGGGTGTACCAGTCAGGGCTGCTCGCCGACCCGAAACCGGGCGCCACGGACAACTACCATCCGGTCAGCCAGGAGCGGTTGGATCGTGCGCTGGCTCTTCGCGAGGTGTGTGAGAGTCATGGCGTGCCGTTGCGGGCGGCGGCGATTCAGTTCCCGTTCACCCATCCGGCCGTCACGAGCGTGATCGTGGGCGTCCGGACGCCGGAAGAGGTGGACGACGCCGTGGCGATGTTCTCCCATCCGGTCCCGCCGTCGCTGTGGCCGGAGTTGCTGTGATTGTTGATGCGCACCACCATCTTTGGGACCTCTCCCGCGGCTACTCATGGCTCGACGACCCGGCTGTGAGTGCTATCCGGCGTACTTTCACAGTCGCCGATCTGGAAGGCGAGCTTGCCGCGGCCGGGGTTTCGCGCACTGTGCTCGTGGAGGCTGGGCGTTGCGAGCCGGCCGAAGTCGAAGAGTTCCTTGGGATAGCGGAGTCGACTCCGTTCATCGCAGGCGTGGTCGGCTGGTGCGACTTGGCCGATCCACGTCTTCCATCGCACCCGCTTCTCGTTGGCGCGCGGGCCCAAGTCCAAGGCGAGGCCGACCCGGAGTACTTGGCCCGCCCCGATGTGCGCCGTGGCCTAAGCACCATCGCGGATGCGGGATTGGCTTATGACCTCGTATTGCGGGTCGACCAACTAACCTCCGCGGCTGCTGCCGCTGCCGCTACGCCTTCGCTGACCTTCGTCCTCGACCACTTGGGTAAACCGTCCATTCGCGACGGTGCTGCGGGCCTCGCTCAATGGCGGGCGGCAATCAAACCCCTTGCGGCCCAACCGAACGTGGTCGCGAAGGTATCCGGTCTCGTGACCGAGGCCGATTGGGGTACCTGGAAATCTGCCGACCTGGCTCCCTTCGTCGACGCGGCGCTCGACCTCTTCGGGCCGCACCGCTTGATGTTCGGATCCGATTGGCCGGTATGCCTGCTCGCCGCCTCCTATGCCGAAGTGATGGCCGCACTGAACGACTGTCTCAGCCGCCTCACCCCCGTGGAACGTGAGGCCATCTACTCCGGCACAGCGACTCGGGCTTACCGGCTGTCTGAAGGTTTCAGGAGCCCCACTCCATCGGGACTTCCTGGTTGAGCGCCAGCAGGCTGCCATCGGCGGTCTTGAGTACGGCCAGCTTGCCGCCGGGCACAGTCACGATCCCGGTCTCCGGGTCGCCGTTGGTGACGGTCGCGCTGCCCAGCTCGGCCAGCGAACCGTCGGCTACTTCGACCATCGGCCGGGCGCCCTTTGCGACCAGGTCACGGTGAGCTTGTTCGATGTCGTCGACCTTCCAGAACACCAGCGGATGATCGACCCAGGGAGCGGAGGATAGGCCGACTTCCACGCCGTTGCCGGTGAAAACCGCGATGTCGTCGCCTTGGAAAGCTGGATCTTCGCCAAGCACGGTCTTCCACGCGGCGACACTGGCCGCGAGATCCTTCGTCGGATAGACCACGTTGGCAAAGCCCTTGAGCTGACTCATGACACACCCCTTTGGTTCGTCCGATAGGCCTGTTTTATGTGTACCAGGGTCTGGTTAATTAGGGCGAATCGGACCAGATATTGAGACCTTAAGGCGACCTATAGCGCGGTGATTCGTCACCTTTTCGACCTCCGTAGAGTGGGCGGCATGAACGAGGGCTATCGGGCGGTAGTGGTCGGCTCCACCGGCGCAGTCGGGTCTGAGCTGCTGCGGGAGCTGCTCGCCGCACCCCGGTGCGAGAGCGTGGTGGCGCTGGTCCGGCGCCCGATCGCTGATGCCGCTTCGCCCAAGCTCGTCCAGCATGTGATCGACATGGCGGATCTCGAGGCGGAGACGGCGAAGCATGCCCTCGGCTGCACGGTCGCCTTCTCCACGCTCGGCGCGGGTCAGCCCTCGAAACTGTCCAAAGAGGACTTCTGGCGGATCGACGTCGAGTATGCGAAGGCCTTCGCCCTCGGCTGCAAGGCGGTGGGCGTGGAGCACATCAGCCTGCTCAGCTCGGTCGGCGCCGATCTGCGTTCGCGGACCCACTACCTCAGGGTCAAGGGCGCCGCGGAGCAGACGTTGATAGACCAGGGTTTCCGTCGTACCAGCCTTTTCCGGCCCAGCCTGCTCGTGACCGAGCAGACCCGCTACGGCTGGACCGGCAAGGTGTATCAGACGGTCATTCCCAAGTTGTCCTGGGCGCTGCCCAAGCGGTGGCACGAGATCACGGTCAAGGACCTGGGCCGCACCATGCGCCTCAACGCCGAGGCGGCCGCGTCGGGTGTGGAGCACCTTTACTACCCCGATTTCGTTCGCCTGCTGACATCGGCCCGCTAGGGAGCCTCCAAAGTGGCCGGTCGCCACCCCGCCGGCCAGGGGCTGAGCCGGACTGTCCGTCAGGACCACCATCAGTAGCCCTTTGACCAGGGCTTGGATGCCCTGCTTTCGCAGCCGCGTCCCGGCCCTTAGGATCTCCGCATGCTCAGCGAATAAACAGGCGGACTCGGATACTGGAGGGATGGGCATGGCCTTGCATGCGGTAGTCGTCAGCGACCTTGGTCTGCTTCGTCCCAACAACGAGGACGCCGCCTTCGCCGGGAGCAGGGTGATCGCGGTGGCCGACGGCATCGGTGGCGGCCCGCACGGTGAGGTCGCCAGCCGGATAGCGATCCGTGCCCTTGCCAAGCTCGACGACTTTGGCAAGGGCGACTCGACCGAGGCCATGCGGACCGCGGTGGAGTCGGCAAACGTGGAAATCCGCGATGTGGTGCACGATGACCCCGCCTCCGAGGGCATGGGAACGACAGTCACAGCAATCCTTTTCGGCGACGACGAGGCCGTGCTGCTCCACATTGGAGATTCACGGGGGTACCTGTTACGCGGCGACGAGCTACACCGCCTGACCCGAGACGACACCTATGTCCAAGGGCTCGTCGATGATGGCTTGATCACAGCGGAGCAGGCACGTCACCATCCCCACAAGTCGCTGATCACCGCGTCGTTGCAGGGCAGGTCGTTCTCGGCCAGCCTCACCGGCATCGAAGCGCGGCCCGGCGACCGGTACCTGCTGTGCAGCGATGGCCTTTCCGACATCGTCACCGACGAGGCGATTCTCGAAGTGCTGCGATCCATCTCCGAGCCGCAGGTGTGCGCGGAGCGGTTGGTCAAGCTCGCGCTCCAGGCAGGAGCCCCCGACAACGTCACCGTCGTCGTCGCCAACCTGGAGCAATGAAGCTGGGATGTCGATCGACGGGGTGGTGCTCTGTCATTGTGTGGAGCAGGGGGTGGCGGCTGAGCCTCCGTGCCCTGTCGTATTCGACCAGCGCTGGGTCTATCCGGCCATGGGGTTCGAACGGTATAAGCACGAGGTACGTGCGTGGTCGAAAACAGCCTGTCCTCATCCCGGGTTCGCGTTGGCGGATGAGCCGCTCCGCCGCGTCTCACTCCTTGAAGCCATCGACAGTCACGGTGGGGCTGACGCCTTCCCTGTGCTGACATCGTCGCTGCCAGCGCCTGATGAGGGAGCCTTCACTTCCGAGACCTCTGCCCTGTGCCTTAGGGAACTTGACCGCCTGGCCGGAATGATGCGTGCGGAGAGCACTATGGCGGTGCTGATCGATGTGGACTCGGGAGATGCGTTACGCGTCAATGAGTCCGCCGATACCCTGATTTCGTTGCCGCGCTTTCCACCGGGGAACCCTCGCGTCATCACCTTTGATGAACGGCACAGGATGAGCAGCACCGAGGGCTTGAACCCGCGCGCAACTACCACCTGGATGACAGCGGATGCTGTGGTGCATGTTCGGTCGGCGGCCACCGGTGAAGTGTGCTTTTCATCGCAGGAGTTCACTCAAGCGCCGGCCGGAGACGAATGGATTTTTCGTGCTGGACCTGATCGATCTGTGCGACACAGCTCGCCGATTACGTTCTGGGCCATGGGTGTTGAACGCTGGCCGGTGCACATGCGGGCCGAGATCAGGCCGCTGGACATTGACGTATTTCTACCGGGCGTTGCCGAGCTGCGAGCCCTGTTCGCAGCGTCCGTCCTTACGGGCAACTCGGTTATCTGGTACTGATGAAGGTATGACGCGACCTGGATTTCATCTGGCGATTCCTGTCGACGACCTAGCCCGGGCTCGTGCCTTCTACGGTGAGGTGCTCGGGCTCGAAGAGGGAAGATCCTCCGACGAATGGGTGGACTGGAACTTCTACGGCCACCAAGTGGTGACCCATGCGGTCAAAGGACCGCGAGTGCATGTTGGCGGGAACAATCCCGTTGACGGGCATGACGTTCCCGTCCCGCACTTCGGCCTCCTCCTCACCGTTCCCGACTTCCACGCGTTGGCCGACCGTGTGCGCAATGCGGGCATCGGATTCGTGATCGAGCCTTACCGCCGTTTCGAAGGCGAAGCGGCCGAGCAGTGGACCATGTTCTTCCGCGATCCGGCTGGAAACGCGTTGGAGTTCAAGGCTTTCCAGGACGAGTCGCAGGTGTTCGCCAAGTGAGCCGCGGAGTCCTGGTTACCGGGGCGTCCCAAGGGATCGGCCGGGCCATCGCGCAAGCCTTCACCGAACAGGGCGACCGCGTCGTTGCTCACTCCACCAAACAGGGCGACCTGCGTGACCCGGCCGCCGCCCAATCTGTCGTCTCCGACGCGATCGTGTCGCTCGGCGCGATCGACATTTTGGTCAACAACGCCGCTGTCTACATCGCGCATCCGCTGCCAACCACCTCGTACGAGGATTGGCAAGCCGCCTGGCAGGAAACCTTTGAGGTCAACGTCTTTGCCGCGGCCAACGTGAGTTTCTGGGCGGCGCGGCACATGATCGAGCGTGGTAACGGTGGGCGGATCGTCAACATAGGTTCGCGTGGCGCCTACAGAGGCGAGCCGGATCATCCCGCCTATGGAGCTAGCAAAGCCGCATTGCACTCTCTGGGTCAGTCGCTTGCCGTTTCGCTTGCACCCCATGGCATTGGGGTCGCCTCGGTGGCGCCGGGATTCGTGGCCACCGAGCGGCAGGCCGAGAAGCTCAGCAGCTCAGAGGGCGAGCGCATCCGTGCGCAGAGCCCATTTGGGCGAGTGGCGACGGCCGAGGAGGTGGCGGCAGCAGTGATCTATCTCGCTTCGCCGGAGGCGATCTGGGCCTCCGGCACCGTCCTCGACCTCAACGGCGCCTCCTACCTTCACTAGCGTGACCTCATGACCATAGATCTGTTCGCGGGCATCCCCGTCCGCGACTACGCCTTTGCGGTCGCCTGGTACGAGCGG
>DPJL01000447.1:0-1988 GCA_003543035.1 Micromonosporaceae bacterium
CGCGGGGTGAGGGAGGCGAGCGGATCGTTGCGCCGTCTGCGAATCATCAGCTGTGCCACCACCTGCGGGTCGAAAACCGTTCCGCCGGCGGCGACATTCCGCAATCCGGTAAGGAATTCCTCGACGTCGATGACTCGGTCCTTAAGTAGATAGCCGACCGCCCCGCGAGCGTCGGCGAGCAGATCGTCGGCATAGGACACCTCCACATATTGCGAGAGGATCAGCATCGGGGCGCCTGGAATCTGTTTGCGTACCTCGACCGCGGCCCGCAATCCTTCGTCGGTAAAGGTTGGCGGCATCCGGACGTCCACGACGGAGACGTCGGGACGATGGGTGGTGACGGCCTGAATCAGGCCGTCACCGTCGCCGACCGCGGCGACCACCTCGCAACCGAACTCCTCCAGCAGCCTGATCAGGCCTTCCCGTAGGAGGACGGCGTCCTCGGCGACCACTACGCGCACGGCACTTCAGCTCCGATCACGGTCGGCCCGCCCTCCGGTGAATGCACGGCCAGCTCACCATCGACCGCACGGAGGCGGTCGGCCAGCCCGGACAGGCCATGTCCTTTGGCGACGTGAGCGCCGCCTACGCCATCATCGCCGATGGTCAGGGTGAGTTTGTCGCCCACGCGCCGCAGCGCGATCGTGGCGACCGTGGCCTGGCTGTGTTTCGCAATGTTGGCAAGCGATTCGGCAGCCACGAAGTAGACGGTGTTCTCTACCGCGGGCTGGAACCTTTCGCCGGTCTGCACATCCAGCTCCACGGGCACGGTCGAGCGCTCGGCCAATGCGGCCAATGCTGGGGCCAGGCCGCGATCGGTCAGGATCGGCGGTGCGATGCCACGCGACAGCGTCCGTAGCTCGTCCAGCGTTTCCCTCGTCTGCGCAATCGCTTGCGACAGCGTCGATTCGGCCGCCTTTGGGTCCTTGCCGAGCTGGCGCTTGGCCCGCGACAACTCCATCGCAAGGTGCACCAGACGCTGTTGCGGCCCATCGTGAATATCCCGCTCGATCTTCCGCAAAGCCGTTGCCTCGGCTGAAACCGCGGCGGCCCGGCCTTCGGTCAGGTCGTCGATCCGGTCCTGCATCTCGCCAAGGGTGGTGAGCAGCGCTCGCCCTATCCCGGCGCGAATCAGGGCCGCCCCTCGCACGATCAGGGGCAGAGTCAGCGCGAAGACGATACCGACGGCCATGTTGAAGACGGTGTTTATCAACAGGGTGTCCGGGAAGCCAAGCAGCTCAGGCAGTTCACGATTGTTCTCGGGCGGAATCCGGTTCAGGATCCAGCCATAGAGCGGATACAGCAGCCCGGTCACCGCCACCGCCCACCAGGTCACCACTACGCAGAAGGTGACGATGGCGATCGGGAAGATCACGATCCCGTGCAGTAGGTCAAGCCATGACTGCCCGCTGGTGAGTGGGTTGATCATCCGGCGAATGCGACCGGCGTTCGGCGGAGCCGGGCGGTATCTAGGGCGGGCAAACGGCCGGTCAAGCACCTCTGGAAGCTGATGCCGTTCCAAATCCGCGAAGCCCCGTGCTATCAGCAGCGTGACCGCCAGGACCACCAGCCCGGCCCCGGCCAGGGGAATGGTGCCTACACCCAGCGCGAAGCCGGTGATCATCAGGCAGAAGCCGATGACCGCGGTGGGAAAGCCCACGAGCACATATCGGGTGTCGACGCCAACCCTGCGCAGCACAGATCTCATGACCTTTACGCTACGGCGGTGTCGCGGCCGGTTCGATCCGGCCCGCAGGCGAGTTCATGGTAGGGCTGGCCATACCACGCGAGACATCGGATGATTACCGGCATGAAACGCATCAGTGTATTTCTTGTTATCGCACTGATCGCGCCGGTATTCGTGCAGACTGACGCGGCAGCCGCGGTCGGCTATGAGGCCGAGAATGCCACCATCAGCCAGGGCGTGGTCGAATCCAATCACGCCGGCTTCACCGGTACAGGCTTTGTGAACTACGACAACGTCGTCG
>DPJL01000447.1:2291-2679 GCA_003543035.1 Micromonosporaceae bacterium
ACGACAACGTCGTCGGTAGTTACGTGCAGTTCGCGGTTTCCGCACCCGCCGCGGGGAACGCGACCCTCACCTTCCGCTTCGCCAACGGCACCACCACCAGTCGCCCACTGTCGGTCAACGGAACCGTGGTCGACTTCCCCAGCACCGGAGCCTGGACCACGTGGCAGACGCGCACTGTCACGCTGAACTTGGTCGCAGGAGTCAACACCATCCGAGCCACGGCCACGACTGCTGGTGGTGGCCCCAACCTAGACTCACTCAACGCCGACTTTCCACCACCACCATCAGGCGGGTACCAAGCAGAAGACGCCACGATCAGCCAAGGCGTGATCGAATCCAATCACGCCGGCTTCACCGGAACGGGTTTCGTGAACTACGACAACGTCGT
>DPJL01000447.1:3028-5552 GCA_003543035.1 Micromonosporaceae bacterium
ACGACAACGTCGTCGGTAGTTATGTGCAATTCGCGGTTACCGCACCCGCCGCCGGTAACGCGACCCTGACGTTCCGATATGCCAACGGCACCACCACGAACCGCCCGGTCTCGGTGAACGGCACCGTACTGGACTTCCCCGCCACCGGTGCGTGGACGACGTGGCAAACCCGTTCGGTGACAGTCGCTCTGGCCGCCGGTGCCAACTCCGTTCGCGCGACGGCCACTACCGCTGGCGGTGGCCCAAATCTGGACTCGCTGACGGTAACCTTCCAAAGTGGAGGGTTCCAACATCCGGGTGTCCTCGTGACCCGAGCGCAGCTCGACTTTGTCCGGGGCAGAGTTATCGCCAACGCGCAACCGTGGCGAGCGGCTTACGACGCGATGGTGGCCAGCCGGTTCGCCTCGCTGTCCTATACCGCCCATCCGCGCTCGGTGGTCGAGTGTGGACCGTCGTCGAACCCGAATCTGGGCTGTTCCGACGAACGTGAAGACGCGATCGCGGCCTACACCCATGCGCTGCGTTGGTATCTGACCGGTGACAGCCGCTACGCGGACAAGGCGATCCAGATCATGGACGCGTGGTCCGGTGTCATCACGGATCACACCAACAGCAACGCGCCGTTGCAGACGGGTTGGTCCGGGGCGTCGTGGTCGCGTGCCGCCGAAATCATCAAGCACACCTACGGTGGCTGGACCTCGTCGCGGGTGACCCGGTTCTCGACGATGCTGCGCAACGTCTACCTACCGGAGATCATCAACGGTCACCCGAACAACAACGGCAACTGGGAAGCCATCATGATGGACGCCGTGGTCGGGATCGGGGTCTTCCTCGACGACCGGACGGTCTTTGACAAGGGCGTCTCCATCTGGCGCGGACGGGTGCCCGCCTACATCTATCTGACCACCGACGGCTCCATCCCGAAGGCCCCGCCAGGCAGCCGCTATGACACCCCGGCCGAGATCATCGACTACTGGCACGGCCAGGACACCTTCGTCGACGGCCTCGCTCAGGAGACCTGTCGCGACTTCGGCCATACCGGCTGGGGCTTCGCGGCCGCGATCCACGTGGCCGAAACCGCACGGCACCAAGGCATGGATCTCTATGGCGAGATGCGGACGCGGATGACAAAAGCGTTGGAGTTCCACGCCAACTACGACCTCGGCGCCACCGCTCCGAGTTGGCTCTGCGATGGCTCGATCAGCCGTGGCATCGGGCCGATCCCGGAGATCGGTTACAACCACTACGCCAGCCGGCTTGGGCTCTCGCTCCCGAAGACCAAGCAGCTCATCGAAACCAGGCTGCGCCCGACCGGCGTCAGCCACTTCCTGGCCTGGGAAACTCTCACCCACGCCAACAATCCCTAGCCCACCTGCGGAACTCCCTGATCGTCGTGATCAGGGAGTTCCGCGCGCGACACGCCGACGACACGCCCGAAGAAGTCCCTGATCACCGTGATCAAGGCAGAATTATTGACAAGAGCGCCCGGCGGTCGTAATTTTCTTCATCACAGGTACACGATGAAGGGAATTATTGTGCAGGGTGTGATCGGCCGCATGCGGATGGAGCTACCCACGCTGCCTGAGGCGCTCCAGCGGGTGGCGGAACAGATTCTCGAGGATCCGGTGCTCGCCGCACAAGCGTCCATTGTGGACCTGGCGGAACGGGCCGGGACCTCCACCGCGACCGTGACTCGATTCTGCCGTGTGCTCGGGTTCAAAGGCTATGCCGCGCTTCGGGTCGCCATCGCGACCGAGAGCGGGCGAGCCGCACAGGCTCGCTGGGAAACCGACATCGATCAGGAGATCGAGCCCGGCGACTCGCTCGACCGCGTGCTCGGCATCATCGCGAGCGCCGACGCCCGGGCGATCCAGGAAACCGCTGCGCGCCTTAATATCGAGCAGGTCGCGCGGGTCGCGGATGCGATCGCCGTTGCCAATCGGGTCGAGCTTTTCGGCTTGGGCAGCAGCGGCACCGCCGCGCGTGAGATGGCCTTCAGACTCGAGCGGATCCGGGTTCCCTGCTGGCATCGCGAGGATGCGCACAAGGCCCTCACGAATGCGGCCTTGCTCGGGCCCGGCGATGTCGCGATTGGACTGTCCCACAGCGGCCGCACCCGCGAGGTGATCGAAGTGCTGGCCCAGGCCGCCGAGCAAGGCGCGCTCACGGTGGCGGTCACCTCTTTCGAGAAGTCGCCGCTTGCCGAAGCCGCCGATGTCGTTCTCACCACTGCCGTGCACGAGACCACCTTCCGGCTTGCCGCACTTTCCGCCCTGCACAGCCAACTCGTCGCGCTCGACCTCATCTATGTTGCCGTCGCGCAACGCACCTTCGAACGCACCACCGAAGCCTTCGAGGTGACCGCCCGAGCCGTGCAGGCCCACCGTCTGCATGACGAGCCCACCTCCCATCGCCGCCGGCGCGCCGCCGGAAATTGACCAAGACGCTGGGAACAGCGACACGCCGTCGAGCAAGACCTTAAGTTCATGATCAACGCGAAAGGGCGGGGGCGGGGTCGGAGATC
>DPJL01000309.1 GCA_003543035.1 Micromonosporaceae bacterium
AGGACCCGGTCTCGTCGATCACGCCTCGGCAAAGCACCGTTGTGCCTGCGTTCGCACCGGTGAGCCAGAGTGCTTTCCCCTTAGGAGACACGACGACGGCACGATTGGTGGTATGCACGGCCATAGATTACCCAGGCAAACGTGCTCTATCTGGGCAGAGCTCGGTGTACAGAATCCGACTCAGTCGGGGGTATCAAATGCCGCAACCGTGCGATCCGCGTAGGCGCTGGCGTCGCCATAGCTCATCTGACCGTCCCAAGTGGACGGCAGCGGGGTGCTGACATCAGGCGCGACACGCTTCACGATCTCATCGAGCACGCTTTCCGCGTCGCCCACCCACAGGTGCTTGGCACCGGGCATGGCCACCACCTCGGCCTGCGGAATAATCGAAAATCTTGACTTCGCCTCGTCCGGCCGCAGGTAGTCGTCGAACTCGGGCACCAGCGCGGTCAACGGTTTGCCGTCGCTCGCCCACGCCTTCATCTCCGGCTCGCTGGTGGAACGCAAGGGCGGGGAGAGCAGAATCGCGCCCTCGATCGCGGGGTCGAGGCCGTACCTAAGGGTGAGATCGGTGCCGAAGGACCAGCCGACGATCCATCTATTCGGCAAGTCGTGGAAATCGGCGTATTCGATGGCCGCGGCGACGTCGAATCGCTCGTCAGTTCCCCCGCTGAATTCGCCTTCACTGGTCCCCTGCACGCTGCTGGTCCCGCGGGTGTTGAAGCGCAACACGGCCAGGCCGGCCAGCGCGGGCAGCCGCCAGGCCGCCTTTCGGAACAGGTGGCTGTCCATCATGCCGCCATGTGTCGGCAGTGGGTGCAAACAGATCAAGGTCGCTTTGGGGGTACCGGTTTCCGGCTGGGCCAGCTCACCGACCAGTTTCAGCCCGTCGGCGGTGTGCAGCTCGATCGCCTCGCGGCGGGCTGGCAGGATCGAGTTGCCACGAATCAGACTCACCAGTTCAGTTTGCCCCACGCGCTAAGGTCTGCCACGTGAGTCTCGCCTCCTTTGCCCGCCCGGTCTGGCGTGTGGTGACCCGTCCCGTGGGCACTGTCCGGGCTGTGGCCACTGCTGAGCCACATGTCGTGGTTACCTACGACGACGGGCCCGACCCGGTGGCCACTCCACTGGTGCTCGAGCAGCTCCGGCAGCACGGCGCCACGGCCACCTTCTTCGTATTGATGACCAGGGCTCGCCGGTACCCGGAAATGATTCGGGAGATTTTGGCGGAAGGACACGAGATCGGCCTGCACGGCGTGGACCACACCCGGCTCACCACGTTGCCGGTGCGCGAGGTTCATCGGCGCACCCGGGACGGGAAGTCCGAATTGGAGGATCTCGCCGGCCGCCCGGTGCGATGGTTCCGGGCTCCTTATGGCGCACTGCTTCCGGCTCATTGGACGGCCGTGCGGCGAACGGGGCTCATGCCGGTCGCGTGGGGTCCGACTCCCTCCGATTGGGTCGAGCTTCCCGAAGAGGAGTTGGCGGCCGAAGCCATGCGCGGCTGCGCGGCCGGCGAGATCCTGTTGGCCCACGACGGCATGGCCGGGCCCGACGATGGTGTGCCGGACGACGGGCCCGCCCCGGCCATCGATAGGGGCAAGTTGGCTGATCTCATGCTGACCGGCCTCGCCGATCGCGGTCTGCAGGGCCGCTCGCTGCACGACTCCTTGCGCCACGGCCGTGCTCGCCGCTGGGCCTGGTTCATCCGTTAACCCAAGATCGCCGTGATCAGGGAGTTCTGCCGGCGTGTCGTCGGCGCGCCTCCCCCGCGATCCCCTGATCACCGCGATCATGGGGTTACCAGCGGGCGGAGGTGGGGCCGCGTTGGTGGCGGGAGCGCCAGCAGGAGGTATGCCAATGGCGGCGATCCGACTCGTCACCGTGGCCTTCCAACGGCCATGCCACCACATGCGGCACGCCGGGCTTGATCTCCTGCTCGCAACCGGGGCAGCGGTAGGTCTTGGTGCTCGTCTCCCCGGTCAGATGGCGCACCCGGAAGTCGCCTTCGACAAACTCATGCCGGGCCGGCCCAGGGTCGGACCGACTCGGCTCGTCACGTCGATAGTTGCGGCGGGGGCTCACCCATCCAAGGGTAGTGATCACCGGTGGGTGTGGTCGCGGAACCCCCGGCCGGATTTGCGGCCCAGGTATCCGGCGGTCACCAGGTGCTCAAGCAGCGGTGCGGGCGAGAAGCCGGGCTCACGCAGCTCGAGGTAGAGCTCGCGTTGGATGGCCAGCGAGACATCCAGGCCGACCACATCGAGCAACTCGAATGGACCCATCGGGTACCCACAGCCGAGTTTCATCGCGGCGTCGATGTCATCCGCGGTCGCGTAGCTTGCCTCGAGCATTTTCACCGCGTCGTTCAGATACGGGAAGAGCAGCGCGTTGACGATGAAGCCGGCCCGGTCGGCGCAGCCTACGCCGGTCTTGCCCAGCTTCGCGATCACCGCGTTGGCGGTGGCGAGCGTGGTGGCACTGGTCCGGATCGTGCTGATCACCTCGACCAGTGGCATCACCTGAGCCGGGTTGAAGAAGTGAAGGCCCACAACGTCTGCGGGGCGGTGGGTAGCCATCGCACACTCGATCACCGGCAGCGAGGAGGTGGTCGTCGCGAGCACAACCCCCGGCTTGCAGATCTCGTCGAGGTTGGCGAAGAGCGCCTTCTTCACGCTCAGCTCCTCGACCACCGCTTCCACCACGAGATCGACGTCAGCCAGGTGATCGAGGTTGGTGGACCAGGTGATCCGGCCGACGGTGTGATCGCGATCGGCTTCAGTCAGCTTGCCGCGCACCACACCCTTGTTGAGTGAGTTCTTGACCGACTCGCAGAGCGCCGCCGACTTCTCCGCGCCGCGGGTCACACTGAGCACCTCGTAGCCCGCTTTCGCAAAGACCTCGATGATGCCGGTGGCCATGGTGCCCGAGCCGACCACGCCGACTGTCGCAACCGTCCTTTGTGGACCGGCGTCGGCTCCGTTGCCGGAGACCGAGTCGGTAACCACCGGCGAGCCCGGCTTTTCGTAGGTGTAGAAGCCCCGCCCCGACTTACGGCCCAACAGGCCCGCCGTGACCATCTGCTTAAGCAGCGGGTTCGGTGCGTGCCTGCGATCGCGGCCGCCACGGCGGTACATGGTGTCCAGGATCTCGTAAGCGGTGTCGAGACCGATGAGGTCCATCAACGCCAACGGGCCCATCGGCAGCCCACAACCGAGCTTCATGGCCGCGTCGATGTCCTCCCGGGTGGCGTAGTGCCCTTCGAACATCGTCACCGCGTGGTTCAGGTACCCAAAAAGAAGTGCATTGGCAATGAAGCCCGCACGGTCGCTGATGGTGACATCCGCCTTGCCGATACGGGCGCACAACGCCTCGACATCCTCGACCACCTCGGGCGCGGTAACCACGGTCTTGATGATCTCCACCAGCTTCATCACCGGGGCCGGGTTGAAAAAGTGCACCCCGATCACCTGGTTGGGGCGATGCGTGGCGACCGAGATCTCGGTGACGCTCAGCGAGCTGGTGTTGGTGGCGAGGATCGTGTGCGGCTGGCACACCTTGTCCAACTCGGCGAAGATCTGCTGCTTGAGGTCGAGATGCTCGGGCACCGCCTCGATCACGAAGTCGACGCTGTGCAGGGACTCGAGCCCGACCTGGAAGTCGACCCGGTCCACCAGGGCGTCCCGCTCTTCGCCGGTCAGCTTGCCCTTGGCCACCGCGCGGTCGGTCGAGCCGGCGAGGTTGGCCCGGCCACGCTCGAGCGCGGCCTCGTTGATCTCGACTGCCACCACGGAGAGGCCGTTGCGGGCGAACACCTCAACGATTCCGGCGCCCATGGTGCCCAGGCCGACTACCCCGACAGTATTGATCTCCCGCGCCATGACCGCCTCCTTAGCAAAAGTTAAGTCGGAGTCTGCCATGCCCGGACTTACCTCTCAGTAGGGTGTGTGGCGTCGCACAGCCGGGGGTGGAGGAGGCGCGCACGGCCGGGGGCGCAAGAACCGGTACCAGCCGCCGCATGGAAAGTAGGTGGCCTTGTAGGAGCCCGACTCGTTGACGGTCACGACGTGGGCCGGCGGGCCGTAGTCCGACCACTTGAAGAAGGCATAGCGGGTGGAGCCGGCCTGCTGTGTTTCCGCGACGCTGATCGTTTGCGTGGAGCCCTGAATCACCTCCGTGGCAAAGGGTGTCACGCCGGTGAAGGGACCGACGGTTAGCTGCAGCCCTTCCGGTTTGGTGGTGAAGTTGACCGTCACCGTCTTGGGGTCGAGTCGCCGCACCAGGGTGGCCTCCCGGCCGTCCGGATCACGCGCGGTGAGCGCGAGCTCGAGGTAGGACGGGAAGTCGTGATCAGGTGCCTGGAAGGAGCCGGAGGCTACGCCCGGCCAATCGCGGATGACATGGGTGTGGCAGTCGCTCGGTGTCTCGCAGTGCCGCATTCGTAGCTGCCAGCTCAACGCCGAGGAGTCCACCGGGCCTTCCTCGGGATCGATCCCGCGACCGGAGAAGGTGACGATGTCACCTACCGCCCAGGCCAAACCGGCCGTTGGCGCATCGATGACCGGATTGACCAGGAATCCAGTCACGTAGATAGGGATCGTTTGCTCATCCCAGGCGCCGAGCGTGTCCGTGACCCGCAGGCGAGCCGTAAAGACGGCGCCACTGGGATAGGTGAACTGGGCCGTCACGCCATTGGCGTCGAAGCTGCCGTCGTTGGTGAAATCCCAGTCGTAGGTCAGCCGGCCCGCGTCGGCAGGATCGCTGTCTGTCGATGCCGAGGCGTCGAACTGGACGGCCAGCGGAGCCTGCCCCTCTTCCGGGCTGGCATTGATGGCCGCAACCGGAGGCTGATTGCCCGGGAAGTATCGGAATCGCCGCACCGTGCCGCCCAGGTCGAGGTAGTAAAGGTCACCGCCCGGACCGGTGGCCAGGTCCACGGGTGCCGTCGCCTGCTCGGCGAAGACTTCGATAGTGCCGGGTGCGGGCAGGCCGCCCGGGGACTGCGGCTTCATCACCCAAATGCATCCTCGCGAGTAGTCAGCGAAGAACAGGGCACCACGATAGTCAGCTGGGTAACTGCCACTCGCGGCGGGATGAAAAGCCAGTCCGCCAATGGAGTTGCCGCCACGCGCGCAATTTTCGCCGGGCACGACCGCCGCGTCGTGGCGGTACGTGAAGTAGGGCGGAGTCTGGTCCTCGCCGCCCGCCGGGTAGAGCGACTCGCACAACGGCAGGTCAAACTGGTCATAGCTGGTCATCGGACCGGCGCCCTCATAGCAGGGCCAGCCGAAGTTTGGCGGATTGGCGGCAAGCGGGTCCGCGATCCGCTCGATCTCCTCCCACCCGTTCCAGCCGACATCGCCGAGCCACGGTTCGCTCGTGCCGGGCCGAATCGTGAACCGGTACGGGTTGCGCAGTCCAAGGCCGACAACGCGCCGTTTGTTCAGGTCCGGCGAGGACAGGTACGGGTTGCCCGGCGCGGCGAAGCCGGTTGCCGGGTCAAGGCGAAGTACCGCACCGTTCAGCGACGACCCGTCCGTGTCGGTCCGCACGTCCTGAGAACGCAACGCTCCCCCCTCGTTCACGGGATCGTTGCATGGGTTGGCCGGGGAGCCGTATTGCCCGTGGTCAACGGCGCTAAAGCTCGCGCCGTCGCCAGCCGAGACATAGAGCATGCCGTCCGCTCCGAACCTCAGGTCACCGATGGAATGGCTCGGAAACTGCTGGCACCACTCATTGCCGATCAGCACCTGCTCGGCACCGGTCATAACGTTGCCATCGGCTCGCAGCCGGGAGAGGCGAGCGGTGACGATGCAGTTCCCTCCGGTGCCACCACCGATGGATGCCGGGCAGTCGTCATTCCAATAGGGCGCGGTCTGCCCGGGCGGCGCATCGTAGGTATACAGCACGTAAACCCAAGGCTGGGCTGGAAACTCGGGATGCAGTGCCAGGCCGAGCAGACCCCTGTCCCAGATGTTGTTGACTTTCGCCGAAAGGTCGGCGAACAGCGTCGGGGTGGTGTCGGCCAGGTTGTCGAAAACCATGATGGTGCCCCGTTTTTCGGCCACGAACACCCGGCCGTCGGCGGCGAACTCCATGTTCGTGGGGTGGACCAAACCGCTGAAGACGATCTGCTCCTGGAACCCGCTGGGCAGCGTCACCGCGGCCGCATTGCCCACCGGCACACCGATCAGAGCGGCGCACAGCAAGATGAGCGACATGGCAAGGCCCAGTAAACGCGACATGGCCGTTCCTCCCTCGAACAGGCCAACACGGTACCGGACCTGGCACCGAAAGTGGGCCCGGCTGTTTGGCCGGGCCCACTCCTACCTACGGGTTCGTGGCACCCAGCGTGTAGCCACCGGAGCCGCTGTAAGACAGGACGCGGTAGCGGTAGTAACCGGACGTGCCGTTGTAGGTGATCGCCTCGTCCGGGTTGGGACTGTCTGACGTGGCGACGTTTGCCCAGCTCGATCCGTTCCACTTCTGCAGGTACAGGTCGAAGTCCACGCCACTGGGCCCGTCCAGGCAGACCTTGTGCTGACCGGAATTCGCCGTGTAGAAGTAGCCCGGGCTCGCGGTGGGCTGGATCTGGCTGCCACCGGCGGACAGCGTGCCGGTGTAGGTCTTGGCATAACCCGTGCAGCCGGTCGATGGCGGCGGATCATCGCCGGTCACCGAGTCGATCCAGGATTTGAAGGCCACGACATCCTCATAGATGGCGTTGCCGGTGCCACAGGTGGTGTTGTTGTCACCGCTGCGGCTGGTCGCGCCGACGAGCGTCCACGAGGTGCCACTGCCGACGAGTGCCGGTCCACCCGAGTCGCCGTAGCAGGCGGTGTTGGTGGTGGTGCCGTGCACACACAATTCGTTGCTGCTGTTGAGACCCTGGCAGCTGGAATCGTTGAGAATCGTGGTGTCCAGCTGCTTGAGCCCGATCGGTGCTCCGGTCGAGCAGCCTCGCGGAGCGCACGTTTGGCCCCAGCCGAGCAGCCGCACGGCCGTGTTGGGTCCCGGTGAGGCGGAGCCGATGGCGATGGGGGTCTTCGCCGAGGGGCTCGCCAGCTTGATGACCGCGATGTCGTACTGCGTGGAGTAGCTCGGGTG
>DPJL01000310.1 GCA_003543035.1 Micromonosporaceae bacterium
GAAGTTCCCACGACAAGACGGGAATCCCGATCCCATCCAGGGATCACGCCCGCAGGGTCGGGACGCCGAGCGCGGGGTGTTCGGACAGCACGGCCTGGTGCAGGCGTTGGATGCGCGGGCCGGGTTCGAAACCGAGATCGTCCTCGAGCGTGCGGCACAGGCCGCGGAACACGGTCAGCGCCCGGGTCGACATCCCCGCCCGGTACAGGGCGATCATGAACTGGGCGTGGAGGTTCTCGTTTGTCGGGTGCGCCTTCGTGAGGGTCTCCAGCTCGTCAAGCAGCTCATGGTGCCTGTTCAGCCGGAGGTCGGCCTCGATTCGCTGTTCCAGCACGTACTTCCTGGCCTCTTCGAGTTCAATGAGCAGGGGAAGGCTCAGCGGCCCGGGGCGCACATCGGCCAGCGCCGGACCACGCCACAGCCGCAGTGCCTCCGCGAACAGCGAGGACGCGCGCCGGTGGTCTCCCGTTCGCGCGGCTTCGCTGCCGCGCCGGGCCAGGTCCTCGAACACGAAGCAGTCGAGGTCAAGCCGGTTCGCCTCGAGCTGGTAGCCCTGGTTCATCGTCATCAGCGCCGGACCGTGGTCCTCATTGGACGTTTCGCCAAGGACGCGGCGAAGGTGCAGGACATAGGTCTGCAGCGTCGACATGGCGCTCTTTGGCGGCTGGGTGTCCCACAGCTCGACCAGGCAGTCGCTCGCCCGCACCATCTGATTCGCGTTGATCATCAGAAGGGCGAGCAGCTGGCGCGGCTTCGGTGCACTCGGCACGCGACTCTGACCGCCGCGGTCCAACACGAGTGGGCCCAGCACACCCATTTTCACTGTCGCTTGCATTGTTGCCTCCATGCGGTGAAGTAGTGAGGGTTATCGGGCAGGAGTGGTCTGAGACATGATCGTCAGTCCTTGTCGGGGTGCTCGGCCTCGGTGAGGCGACGTTGGCCGGCGCGGCCCTTGCGCAGCAACGTGGTGACATCACCGATGAAGGAGTAGTCACCCGTGCCGGCCAGCTGGAGCGCCGCGCAGACGTCGACCAGGTTGGCGGCGATGTCGGACAGCACGCTGGACACCCATCTGGCGTTCTCGCTCAGGATCTCGGTCCACAGCACCGGATCCGCGGCCGCCAACCTGGTCACGTCGTGCAGGCCGACACTGCCCAGCCACAACATCTCGGGTGCGGCATCGGCCAACGCGCCGGCCATCGCGCTGGCGACCAGATGCGGGGCATGCGAGATGAGCGCGGCGATGCGGTCGTGCGTCTCGGCGTCCATGAGTACCGGTACGGCGCCGCACAGCTCGGCCAGCCTGCGCACCAGCGTGACCGCTTCTGGACGGGTGTTCTCCTCCGGGCACAGCACCCAGCCCCGGCCGCGGAACAGGTCGGCCCGTGCCGCCCCAGGCCCCGAGGCGACGTCGTTGCCGATCGGGTGCCCGGGTACGAATCCGGTCATGTCGCAGCCGAGCTCCCGGGCACGGTGTACCGGCGCCACCTTCACGCTGGACACATCGGTGTACACCAAGGCCATGTCCCGGGACTGGGCGTCCCGCAGCGTCCTTGGCACGGATGCCGGCGGCACCGCGATGACCGACAGGTCCGCGGGCGGACCGCCTTCGGCGAGACGTTCGCCGGCGCCGCGGCGCACCGCGATGTCCACGGCGCGGCCGCTGTTGTCGGCGAGCAGCACCCGGATTCCGTGCGCCCGCAAGGCCAACGCGATCGACGTTCCGACTATGCCGACGCCGACCACGGCCACGGTCGCCAACCTGCTGTCGATCACAGCACGCCTCCGCTCGCTCCTAGCACGCACAGATCGGGTCGCAACACGGCGGCACCGCCCAGGTAGACGTGGCGGATCGAGGACCGGGGCGCGTCGGACTCGACATGCGCCATCACCCGGATCACCCGCGGCAGGGCGTCTCGCACACCGATCTCGGTGGCGCACATCAGCGGGACGTCGTGCATCCCCGCCGCTCGTGCCGCGGCAGCGGGAAACTCGCTGCGCAGATCCGGCGTGACGGTGAACAGCAGGCTGATCACGTCATGCGCGGCGATGCCGTTCCACTCGATCATTGTCCGGACGAGCTCGCTGGTGCTTTCGACGATCATCTCCGGGACGTCCGCGGCCACCTGGGTCGCACCTCGAATAGCTCGAATCCCACTCGCCATGACTCCTCGGCTTTCTCCCGGCTCCGGTGGTCGTGCTGTCCACCTACTCCTCGAGCAGGTCGGGCTGCTCCTCGGTGATCTCCTGGTAGCGAAGCTGGAAGCTGAACCAGCCGAGTTGCGCGTCGCCGAAGCCGTCCTTTGCGGCACTGGCCTGCGCGTGACTCATCGCACGCGGCCGGCCCGCCGCCATGGCGAGCAGCTGCATCCGGGCACAGCTGTCGTAGGTGAAGAACCAGTGAACGGCCTCCTCGATCGAACCGCCGACGGTGATCAAACCGTGGTGGGTCAGCAGGATCGCCCGGTTGTCGCCCAACTCCTCGGCGATGTCCCTGCCCTGCTCCGTCGAGATGGACGGGCCCTGGTAGTCGGTGTAGAGCACCTGGTCGCAGTAGAACGCCGCGGACTCCTGGTCGAGCGGCTCCAGCACCCGGCGCAGCGAGCTGAGCGCGCGGACGTGTGCCGTGTGCCCGTGTGCCGCGGCCTCCGTGCCGGCGCCGTGCTGATGGATCTCCGAGTGGATCACGAATGCGCTCGGGTTGACCGGGTGGTCGCCGTGGACCACGGTGCCGTCGTGGTCGACGCAGATGAGGTCGCGAACCTTGACCCGGTTGAACGAGACCCCGAACGGGTTGACCCAGAACCGGTCGAGATGCTCCGGGTCGCGCACCGAGATGTGGCCAGAGACGCCCTCGTCGAAGCCATACTTGCCGAACAGACGCAGCGCGGCCGCCAGCCGCTGCTTGCGGTGTCGCCGTTCGTCTTCGACCGACTCGAACAGCGGCCTGCTCGGCATCGGCAGGCCGGTGTGCGTGTCAGCCAGGTAGGTGGGACGTACCTGTGCCTCGAATGTAGTGGTCATCACGTGCCCTTTCGGTTACCGGCCTTTTTGCATCGATCTGGTCGCTTAGGCGGATTGCAGCAAGCGTTTCGGGACCGGACGGCGCAACGCGTGCACCGTGCCGATGTGGCTGGCCCGGAGGGAGAGATCGGTCCGGATCGCGTCGACGATGTCTCCTGATCTGTCCACAAGGGACTGAATGCCGAAGGTGAAGAACAGCGAGCCCGCCGCCGGGTCGCCGAGCGCATGGAGCCTGCGGTCGGGCCGTGACCGCACGGCCAGCCGACTGGTCGCCCGCTCAACGTGCAGACCGCCGCGGGCATGAGGCTCGGCAAGGCCGGCGGACACCAGGGACTTGATCAGCGGCGCTGCCTTCGCGGAGTACCCACGCAGTCGACAGTTGACCGCGTTGATCACGTAGTCGGCCTTCCGCAGTCCTTGTGCCGTGTAGATCGTGAACGTACCGCCGCGCCTGGTGCTGATGTCGCGTAGGCCGCGCACGACCTCGAGCTGTCCCGATCCGACGAGGTCGAGAAGGGCGGCGGCACTGCCGGGGGCCATCGGGCAGCACAGGCTCATCACCGTGCGGTAATACCGCTTCAGCAGTCGGTCCTGCTCGGCATCCGGCAGCAGTGGCCAGACGTCAGGCCCAGCCTCCGGCACGGCTTGTTGCAGGATGCGCAGGCCCATGCGTGGCGACGTGACGTCGGCAAGTTGCCTGCGCAGGCGGGCAATCGGCTCCTCCTGCTCGACGGCGGCGATCTCCGCGCGGATCGCGTCAGGGTTTTCTCCCGCGTCGATCAACTCCGCGCCCATGATGCCGGCCAGTTCGGCGAGACACGTGGTCTCGCCGCTCGCCGCGGCCGCGCGGAACCGGCTGGGCGTGAAGTGGCGCAACGAGTGATGGATTGGCCGCTGACGCACGCTGGGCAGAACGCCGCGCCTGGACAGCAGCTGGATGCGGCCACGATGTCCCGCTTTCGCGAGGGCGCGAACGATGTCCACCGCGGTCAGCCCGCTGCCGATCACCCCTACCGTGGCGTCGGTTGGAATGCCCGTCAGTGTCCGCATGGCCGGATACGGCTCCGGTATGAACCGGTCCGAGCCGGCCAGTGAGTACAGGTCGGCCGGACCGTTCGCGCCGAAGCAGAGCACGACATAGTCCACGAACAATCGCCGGCCGTGGGCGGTCACCAACGTGAGGCCGTCAGCGGTGGGTTCCGCGTTCAGCACGCGATCGCGGACCAACTCGACCCGCCATCCTTGTCCGAGCAGTTTCATCATTGCAGCGCGCGCAGATTGCTCGAGATAATCACCATACGTCGCGCGCGGCACAAATGTCGTGCGAGCGAGAGGATCCCAGTAACGTCCTTCGGGTTCGGACACGAGATCGCGGGCGACCAGCCAATCGTGGAAATGTCCGGGAGCGCCGACCCGCACCGACATGTCGCCAGGTGGCGCATTCACTCGTACGGCGTCCAGATCCGGCTGATACGGCCTGCCGCGCCACAAGTGCGGTGACGGTTCGAACACCGTGATCTGGCCACTAGGCAAGTCTTTTCGCTGAGCCAATGCATCCAGTAGACAAACAGCGGATGCGCCGCCGCCAACAATTCCGATATTCAACGACGAGCCCATGGCTTCTCCTCGGCAATCCTGCGAACACAACTGAGCGCCGGTCGCGCGGTCCTGTCGACGACCCCAGATGTCGGCAAGCGAGTTGGTAGATTACGGCGAGAGTGCTTGTAGCATTTCGTTTGCGGACCTGACGCTACTGCTGGCGTCACCGCCGGACTGGACAGTATGCGCTCGAGGTGTTGCGTATTTGTGCACCGCC
>DPJL01000058.1 GCA_003543035.1 Micromonosporaceae bacterium
GCTCTTCCGATCTATCATCCAGAACGCCGGCCACAGGCCCTGCCCCGCGGGCACCTTGATATTGGCCTCGAACCGGCCGTAGGCCTGGTTGAACTTGCCCTTGGTGGTGATCCGGCCCGAGGTGATGTCACAGGTGCCGTACTGGCAGTTCTCCATACCGGGCAGCCGTTCGCGCCGAGCCGTGATGGCCAGGTTGCCCTGTCCGTCGGTGGAGACGTTCTGGGTCCGGTTGGTGTAGTACTGCCATTCCTCGTTGCCCCATTGGGGTTCGCCGCCCGTGTCGTAGACCCACTTCGAGGAGCTGGGCCGCGTCCCCTGGGCATCGTTGAACTCGTCTTGCCAGGTCAGCGTCCAGTCAGAGGGTGCGCCGCCGGTGCCGTACACCTCAAGTTCCCAAAGCGAGTAACCCCACTCGGTACCACGTTGCGTGCCGTAAAGCCGCACATAACGACCCGTGCCGGTGATGGAGAGATCGTCGGTGGCACCGTTGCCAGTCGACGTGCTGTAGCCCGGCCGCCAGGTCTGGTTGTCATCGGACAGCTCGACCCGATATGCCTTCGCATAGGCGGCCTCCCACTTCAGCAGCACACGGTTGATGGTGGCCACTGAGCCCAGGTCGACGGTGATCCATTCTGGATCGTGCCCTTCGACGCTGGCCCAGCGGGTGGAGGCGTTGCCGTCCACGGCGAGGGCGCCGCCGAACGAAGACGCCTCGATCGATGAGACGGTGACGGGTTTGTCTCTCGACAGCAGGACGTCGCCAGCCTGCGCGTGCGCGTTGATGGTGAGGGCGGTGGGGACGGCCAGCGCGATTGCGCTCACCGCAATGATGGCCACCGATGTTCGCCTCATGACACCTCCTAGTTCGGATGGTTGCGGAGGCACCATCTCACACTGGTGAACAAGTGGTCAATATTTATCGTCATGGTCTCCAAAGAACTCTTGACATTCTCGAAAACGGACCCTCACACTGACCGCACAACTGGTACAAGAGTGGTAAAGATTGAGGGTCAGATGAAGCTTTTCAGATCAGCACTCACCGTGGGGTTAGCCGCCGTCCTCGTCACCGCCTGCACGCCGGGAGCTCCGACAGCGCCCGGCGAAGACCAGAAGGGACCTGTCACGCTCACGTTCTGGCATCCATTGAAGGACCCGAACGAGGTTGCGGCCGTGCAGACCGTTCTGGACAAGTTCCAAGCCGCGCATCCCGGCATTAGCGTCAAGGCGGTGTCCGCGCAGGACGCAGACAAGGTCACCCAGTCCATCCGTGGCGGGAACCCGCCGGACGTGGCGCTGTCCTTCAACGCCAACAGCGTCGGGGCATGGTGCTCCACCGGTGCCTTCCAGGACCTGGGACCGTGGATCAAGCGGGACAACGTCGATCTGGAGCAGATTCCGGCGGCGGTGCGCTCCTACACCGAGTTCCGGGGCAAGCGGTGCACGATGCCGCTGCTCGCCGACACGTTCGCGTTGTACTACAACAAGAAGCTGCTGGCCGACGCCGGCTTCGCCGCGCCGCCGAAGACCATGAGCGAGCTGGCGGAGATGACCAAGAAGCTCACCAAACGATCTGCCGACGGCAAGATCGACGTGGCCGGCTTCGTGCCCTTCCTCGGCACCTACCAGTCAGTGGCCGAGCACTTCACGCCCAGTTACGGCGCCAAGTGGCTCAAGCCCGACGGCAATGCCAACTTCGCCGACGATCCAGCCTTCACGGCGATGCTGAACTGGCAGAAGAGCCTTGTTGACTGGTTCGGTGCGGACAACCTGACCAGGTTCCAGGCCGGGCTTGGCGACGAGTGGTCCGCACAGCACGCCTTCGAGACCGGAAAGATCGCGATGATGGTCGACGGTGAATGGCGTACGTCATTCATCAAGAACAACGGAAACAAGGTCGAGTACGGCACTGCACCAATGCCCGCTGCTGACAGCCGGACCGATCTGTACGGCGCGGGTGCGATCGGCGGCAACATCATTGGCGTTCCCAAGGGAGCCAAGCACGCTGAAGCGGGCTGGAAGCTCGTGAAGTTCCTGTCCACCGACACCGCGGCGCTCGTCAGCTTCGCCGACGCGCTACACAACGTGCCCACCACGCTGGCCGCTTTGAAGTCACCGGATCTGCAGCTGGCCAAGGATCCGTTGTTCAAACCGTTCCTCGACGTGTTCGCGCATCCGGCCAGCTCCTCGCTACCGGCGACGGTGGACGGCGGAGCCTACCTCACGAGTTTCGGCGAGTTCGCCGACAAGTGGCAGAAGGGCAAGGTCCCCGACCTCGCCGCTGGACTCAGGCAGCTGGCGAAGGAGAACGACGCCGCACTCAAGCTGGGGTCCTAAATGGACGCGGTCCTCACCAGACCCGCGTCAAGCACGGCAGTGTCACCTTCCCGGTGGCACCGCCCCGGTCGGGCGCCCTTGTTCTTTCTGGCTCCCTGGCTGATCGGGATCACCGCGTTGTTCGTCTACCCGCTCGCGATGACGGTCTATCTCTCCTTCACCAGTTACACGATGCTCGACCAGCCCAAGCCGGTCGGGCTGCGCAACTACATCTACATGTTCACCGAGGACCCACACCTCTGGCAGGCCGCCCGCAATACCGGATGGTTCATCGCCGTCATGGTCCCCGCCCAGGTGCTTTTCTCCCTGGGCGCGGCCCTGGTCCTCACCCGTCTGAAGTCCGGCGCGGGCTTCTTCCGCACCGTGTTCTACCTGCCATCGCTGGCCCCGCCGGTGGCCGCCACGGTCGCGTTCGTGTTCCTTTTCAACCCAGCCACCGGACCGGTCAATCAAATGCTTTCCGCTGTCGGTATCCAAGGGCCACTGTGGTTTTCGGATCCCGCCTGGGCCAAACCCGGGCTGGTGTTGCTGGCCCTGTGGGGGAGCGGCAACCTGATTGTCATCCTGCTCGCCGCGCTGCTCGACGTACCTGCCGAGTTGCACGAGGCGGCGGCCATCGATGGGGCAAACAGCCGGCAGCGTTTCCGGTTCGTGACCCTCCCCAGCATCGCGCCGGTTCTGCTGTTCGCGGTCGTCACCGGGATGATCGGTGCGCTGCAGTATTTCACTCAGGCGATAGTCGCCGGTTCCGTCGCCTCCGGCAGCGCCGACATCACCCCGTCCGCTCAATCACCGGGGCCGCCCGAGGGTTCCACCCTCACGTTGCCGTACTGGCTGTTCGTCCAGGGCTTCCAGCGGTACAACATGGGCTACGCCTCTGCATTGGCGGTAATGCTCTTCGCGGTCTCGCTCGCCTTCATCGCTCTACTACTGCGTAGGCGCACCGGATTCGCCGGAGGTGCGGCATGACGCGGGCGCTTGTCTGGATCGCCAGGTATTCCCTCGCCATCGCGCTGGCAGCGGCGTTCGTCCTACCCATGGCGTTCATCGCGTTCACCGCATTGATGCCCGACCAGCAGGCGATGACATCGAGCCTGTGGCCGGCCTCGTGGGAGTGGTCGAACCTGTGGACAGTCTTCGACCGAGCCCCGATGCTGGCCTGGCTGGTCAACACCGTCGTGTACGCGACGCTGGCCACCATGTTCACCCTGGTGTCGTCGGTGCCCGCCGCCTACGCACTGGCCCGGTACCGATTCCGGGGCAGGAACGCGGCGTTCCTGTTGGTGGTGGCGATGATGCTGCTCCCGCCCCAGGTGTTGGTCGTTCCCATGTATCTGATCTGGGCCGATCTGAAGCTGACCGGAACGATCTGGCCGTTGGTGTTGCCGCTGCTGTTCGGGGATGCCTTCGCGATCTTTCTGCTGCGGCAGTTTCTTTTGACCATCCCCGAGGAGTACGCAAATGCAGCTCGTATCGACGGATGCAGTGAGCTGCAAGTTCTGCTCAGGGTCATCCTGCCGTTGATGCGACCCGCCATCGCGGCGGTCGGCCTTTTCACCTTCTTCTACGCCTGGAACGACTACTACGGTCCGCTGATCTACGTCAGCGAACGGCCGGAGAACTGGACGCTCTCACTCGGCCTGGCCACGTTCAAGACCGTCCACGCCGTGCAATGGAACCTGACGATGTCGGCCACGCTGATTGTCATGGCCCCGCTCATTGTTGTGTTCTTCTTCGCCCAGAAAGCCTTCATCAAAGGCGTCACATTGACGGGAGTAAAGGGTTGAAATTCGCCGTTGTCGGGGGCGGCTCGACATATACACCGGAGCTGATCGACGGGTTTGCGCGGCTGCGTGACGAGCTTCCCATCACCGAGATCGCGCTGGTCGATCCGAACACCGATCGGCTGGAGCTGGTGGCCGCAATGGCACGGCGCATGCTGGCCCGTGCCGGGCATCCAGCCAGGGTTGTCGCCACCAGGTCGGTCGCGGAGGCGGTCGTCGGGGCGCAGGCCGTATTGCTGCAGCTGCGGGTTGGTGGTCAGGCCGCGCGCAATGTGGACGAGACGCTGCCGCTCGAATGCGGTTGTGTGGGGCAGGAGACCACTGGTGCCGGCGGCCTGGCCAAGGCACTGCGCACGGTTCCTGTGGTGCTGGACATCGCCGCCAAGGTGAAGGAGCACGCTCCCGACGCCTGGATCATCGACTTCACCAACCCGGTCGGGATTGTCACCAAAGCGCTGCTGGACGCTGGGCACCGGGCAGTCGGCCTGTGCAATGTGGCGATCGGCTTCCAGCGACGGTTTGCTGTCAAGCTCGGCGTCTCACCCGAGCGGGTGTCGCTGGGTCACGTGGGCCTCAATCACCTGAGCTGGGAGCGTGCGGTCTACCTCGATGGCGTGGATGTGTTGCCCGCCCTGCTCAAGTCACACGGCTACGAGATCGCCGAGGATATCGGCCTGCCGCTCGAGCTCATCAGCCGCCTCGGCGTGGTGCCGTCCTCATACTTGCGCTATTTCTACAGCCACGACCTGGTTGTCCAAGAGCAGCAGGCCAAACCATCGCGGGCGGCCGAGGTCGCCGCGATGGAGGACAAGCTACTGGAGCTGTACGCCGACCCGGCCGTGGACACCAAGCCGGAACTGCTGGAGAAGCGCGGGGGCGCGTTCTATTCCGAGGCTGCGGTGGCGCTCATCGCCTCCCTGCTCCGCGACCGCGGCGACGTCCAGGTGGTCAACCTGCGCAACAACGGTGCATTGCCGTTTCTGGCTCACGACGCGGTCATCGAGGTCCCCGCCCGGATTACCGCCGACGGTGCTTTCCCGCTGCCCATCGAGCCTGTCGAGCCGTTGTTCGCTGGGCTCATCGCGCACATCTCCGCCTACGAGACCCTCGCGCTGGAGGCCGCGCTACATGGTGGGCGTGACCGCGTGGCCGACGCCTTGCTGGCCCATCCGCTGATCGGCCAGGCCGATTTGTCGGAGCAGCTCGCTGCGCTGCTCATCGAGGCGAACCGCGCACACCTTGCCTGGACCGCGTCTCAATGACGTCGTGGCCCTCCCATTTGGACGGGAGGGCCACTTTCCACCTTCTCAGCGGCTCAGATCTGCAGCCAGAGTGCTGCGGCGGCTGGGGGTTCCCAGCCGGGCTGCGAGGTGTGCCCTTGGCGGCATTGGTAATTCATGCCGCCGTAGCTGACCCGAGCCCCTGTCGCGTAGGCCGTCCACGGTGCCCACGCCGGGTAGGACCCGGT
>DPJL01000053.1:0-12718 GCA_003543035.1 Micromonosporaceae bacterium
AGACGCCGCAGTCGACCACGCCGGAGCAGGCCAAGGAGAATCTGGTCCGGATGCTCGAGGGAGCCCGCGACGCGAGCGAGAAGGCGCGCAGCGGGGTGGCCGCCGCCGGAGTGCCCGAAGTGGACGGTGGAGCGAAGATCGCGGCGGGAATGACGGACTCGCTCACCAAGGTGCGAGACGCCTATGGCAAAGCCCGCGACACGGTCCATGAGCTGCCCACGGCCGAGCCTTCGGCATTCTACGAGGGTGTTAGTTCCGCAATGGTGACGCTGCAGAAGGAATATGCGGCCAGCGCCCTGGACACCACCAATCTGCACTCGACCGAGCTGCAATCCGCATTCGCCGAAGCCCCCGAGTGCCACTAACGTTGTCGGTCGGCGCTCTAAGGTGGAGCCGTGGCGGTTCCCCCTGGCCGGCAGCTAGTGATCTTTTCAGCGGATTCGGCAAGGCCAACTCTGGCCGACCTGTCGGGTCTGCTGATCGGTCCTGGCCAGGTGAGCCGGATGGGTGGGACGGCGAGAGTCTCGGTTCTGGCGGATTCGTCCTGGCGGGTGCATGCGCTGGCGGCCGAGTTCGCCGCGCGGGGGTTGGCTATCGCGTGGGAATCGGCGGAGCTCGGCGGATACTGGGCGCGAACTTCGTACTCCACCGCCCTCGTGCGGCTCACGACACCGTCCTTTCTTGACGGTGCGCGACTTCGCTTGTGGTTCATGGCGGCCGGTGCGCTGGAAGAGGATTCGTTTCTGCTTGGCCTCGGGCACAATCACGCATTGGCAAGGCCGGCGTTGGCACCGCTTGGGCTCGATGGCGAGGTCGTGCGCGGGGTAGGTAGCGTGCCCGCGATCCGGATTTCGGGGGAGTCGAAACGGGCCCGGCTCGCCGAGCTGATCGGCGAGCGCCCTTCCGCCGCACCGCCGTCGGCTTGGCCGGTCCAACTGAGTGCTCCACAGCCGGTCCTAGTGCCGCAGCAGACCGTTCACCGGCACAGGGTTCGTGTGCCCGCTGAGGGGCAGGAACCGTTCCAGCTCAATGGCGATATCGATGATGCACGCGCGCTCCAGGCCGGGCACCTCCGCGATGGCGATCCAGTCGGCTAGATCGGTGGATCCGCGGATCTCGTTACGCAGCTCTCCGCCGACGACCCGGACGCGGTAGAAGATGCCGATGCTGTGCAGCTCGGCGCCGCCGGGGATGCCCCAGTCCACGTGCTGGGTTCGCGAGTCCACGCCGAGCAGCCGTTCGACCTCCACCTGATAGCCCGTCTCCTCGGCGACCTCCCGGACCACAGCATCAAATGGATCCTCGCCGTGCTCAACCTTCCCGCCCGGCAGCGTCCAGTGGCGCTGGGATCCGTGCGGCGAGACATAGTGGGCCAGAAGAATTTGGTCCTCCCGAAGGCAAACGGCATAGGCGCCTACCTTCAGCCGCTGCTCAATCGGTGCCATGTCACGCATCTCCAACGTCACTAGGATGCCCGGGTGCCGACTCCGGTCAGCCAATTGTCGCCAGGAGGCTCCTGACGCGCCGCAGAGCTCGACTGACTGTCTGCTTCGGTAGTTTGCCCACTGAATCGGCAGCTGCAGGCAAGGCATCACCGGCCGCTTCCAAAGTGGATCGAATAGTGGCTAGCGCTACCGACGTTTCGATTCCCCAACCGGACATTTCTCTCACGAGGTGATCGCCGGTGATCGCGCTCAGCATTGGCTGTCCAGCGACCCAGAGAGCCACTTGTCGGGTGGCAGCGAAGTCAATGGTCGGTGCGCAGTCATACACAGGTGCGAGGACCACGGCACCTGATCGGTGTAACAAGGCGTGATTGCGCAGGTGCGCATCCGTGTTTCCGATTGCGGTAGTGAAAGCCATCATCCTGCCGAGTCGTTGCAACTCACGCTCTGGACGCTCGCCGTGCATACGCAAGACATTGGCGATCGCTTGGTAGGAGCCTGTTCCGTTGAGCGTCTGATACTTCCTGTCCGGGTTTAAGCCGAGGGCCTGGCAGGCGTCCTCTTGATGGATACGCACGAGATTCCCGTCATGTAGCTCGCGGTCAAAGCGTTCTACAACAAGGACAGTCCTGTTACCAAACTCGGCGATTTCGACACTCGCCGCTTCCAAACCTGCAATGGCGGCAGCCTTTTGTGCAAATGCTTCTGCTGCCACAAGCCCAGGGAACTCCGGGGGTTCGGGTTTGAGGATGTGGGTGCTCGGGGCTCCGCCTTCGGGTCGCGCCCAGCCCTTCTTGGTCCGGACGAGCAAGAGCTTGGATTGCAATCCACCAAGGGAAACGCGGACATCAATGTCCACTCCCAAAGGATGCTGTGGCAAGGCGTCTAGGGCCGAAGCGACTTCACTGTCGGTGAGTGGAACGGCCCGACCGCGTGCCTGTGGTGGTTGTTCTGGAGGTGTAAACACCACGGCACCGGCACAATCGCGGCCGAGCGCCGAAAGCAGGCTGAAACTGTCTCCACGCCTCACGGCAAACATGCGTTCCAAGACGGTTCGCATTTCGCCTTCAGGCAGTAAACCATCTACCCAGGCTTCCACCACGTCGGTTCGGTGAGGCACGCTTGAAACTGGTAGCGCAACGCTTAGCAGTGTCGTTCCTTCGCCATATCTGCTCACTACGTCAGGCAGGTATGCGAGTTCTAGACGGCTACGTCGGTCGGTCCGAAGCGAAGCGATGTGTTGGTCGTGTAGCCACACCCGTAGTTCGCTCATGATGCGGGTTCGTTGTTTTCGGTGACATTAATCTCGGCCGTCCGTGGCACAGCCAGCAGATCGAAGCCAAGCAGGCTGAACGCCTCGATCAGCCTCGTGACAGCGATATTCTTGCCGCTCTCCATATTTAGCAGCGTCGTGCGGTCAATGTGCATGAGTTCCGCAAGTTCAGCTTGAGTCATGCCCCTTTGTCGGCGAGCGCCCGACAGGGCCATCTTGATGCCCTTGCTGCCACGTATTCGATACCACATATGGCGGACCTCGGTTAGTTGATGTTGGCGCAAGCCAACATTGGCGCAATTTGAGGGCAATGTTGAAAATTTACAACATCACAAGCATACAATGCGCTTGTTGGAAATGGCCAACATCATTAAAATACGCGAGTGCCGATCATAGAGCGACTCACTGATGTACCAGGCGTTGCGACCGCCGCCCGGTATGCCCACGCGGTCACCGCTACCGGGAAGTTTGCCTTCATCGCGGGGCAGGTGGCGATGGATGCCGACGGCAACCTTGTCGGCCCGGGAGACTTTGCGGCGCAGACCCGGCAATCCCTGCGCAACCTTGAGTCAGTCCTGACCGCGCTCGGCGCCGGCTGGTCTGACGTAGTGCGTTTCAACTGGTACCTGATAGATGCCAGCCAAGTACAAATCCTGCGCGATGTCCGCGACGAGTTCATCAAGGAACCCAACTTGGCCGCCAGCACCCTGATTCAGGTCGCGGGTCTGTTCAAGCCCGACTATCTGGTAGAGGTCGACGCCGTAGTCGCTGTGCCATAAGGCTTGGCACCGGTAGCACCGAGGTAGTACCTTAGGTCCCATGGGCTCAGTGGTAAAGAAGTCGATCTCTGTCCCGGAGCATGTGTGGCTGGAAGCCGAAGCCACGGCTGCGGAGGAGAACACGACGGTGTCCGCCCTCATCGCCGAAGCGATTGAGAATCTGATGATTGTCAGGCGAGGGCTTCGGGCTGTCCGAGCCTGGGAACGTGAGCATGGCGCGTTCACCGCGGAGGAGCTGGCGCAGGTTGAAGCTGAGCTCTCGGCCATCGAGAAGGAAGCCGAGCAGTGAACGGATTTACCTATGACGCAGGGGCGCTCATCGCGGCAGAACGCAACGACCGGCGAATGTGGCTGATTCATCAGCGGGCACTTGCGCGCGGAGATGCTCCGATTGTGCCGGCCGCGATTCTGACTGAGGTCTATCGAGGAAAGAACGCCCAGCTCGACCGGTTCCTCGAAGGGTGCAAAGTTGAGGTGCTGACCGAGGTATTGGCTCGCGCAGCTGGAATGATGTTGGCAGAGTGCAAAGTGGACACCGGTGCCGTGGATGCAATCGTCGTCGAGAACGCATTACGCAGGGGCAACGCCGTAGTCACCTCGAACGTCAAGCATCTTGCTGCGCTTGCCGAAGGGGTTGGCCGCAAGCTGGAGATCGTGCCGGTCTAAGGCTTTTCGACCGGGCCGTATCGCGCTGCTTTCGCGCCGGTGGCGTGCGCCCAGTAGCGATCGCCGTAGGACCAGTGCCACCACTCGGTGGGATAGTTGATCAGACCGGCCGCGGTCATTGCGGCGCATAGGATCTGGCGGTTCTTCGTAGCGTCGGCTGAAATGGCCGGGCTGTCGGTGTGACAGTCCTCGGTGTCGGATTCGTTGACCTCTGTTCCCATCCACAGTTCCACACCGTCCAAAGTGCACAGTGTCAGGTCGATGGCGGCGCCCGCGACGTGCGGTGCAACTTCGGGTGGGGAGATGTATCGGCTGGCGCGCTGGTAATACCAGAGATCGTCTTTGCCTGGGTGGATCGCATGCAGCCGGGACACATGGGCATGGAAGTACTTTGCCTGCAACGAAAGCGGCCGGTATCCCTCGATGATAAGCAGCTTGAGGCCGGGCGGAAGCAGGGTCTGCGTGGTCACCAGACGATCCACCACGCCAGATCGCAGCCGGGCCCATAGCCCGTCCGGATCGGACAGTCGGCCGTCGAGACGCAATGCTTCGAGGTCGCGCAGATCGACCAGAGGCTCGTGGCACTCGTCGACTTCGGTGTTCAGGATTTCGGGATCGGAAAGCAGAATCATGGCAGTTCCTTAGAAAGTAAGAGTTTGGGGTGCGAACCCCCCGTCGTACAGGTCCGCACCCCAGGATTTCAGCGCCCGGCGGTTAGCAAACCGGCCCGGCGCTCTGAGCCATTGCCATGCCACAGCTGCCGCTGCTCGTGTAGTACGACCCGGCGGTGGGGAGATCCGTCGAGTTGCCCCAGCCGGTCAGCATCGTGGCGCCAAGCTTGATCCACGAGCCGTTCGATGGCCGGTAAACCGCGATGTCGCTATAGCCGTCACCGTTGTAATCGCCTGAGAGCGGGATATCACCGGGCTCGCCCCAGTTTGACGCCATGATCGCGCCTTGCCTGATCCATTCGCCAGTGGAGGGGCGGTATACCGCGATGTCGGTGATGCCGTCACCGTTGTAGTCGCCGGACAATGGGATGTCTCCCGGCCCGCCCCAACCGGTCAGCATGACGTGGCCTTGCCGGATCCATTCACCGGTGGAGGGGCGGAACACGGCGATGTCTGTGATGCCGTCGCCGGTGTAGTCGCCGCTAAGTGGGATGTCGCCGGGGCCACCCCAGCCCGAGAGCATGACGTGGCCTTGCCTGATCCACTGACCGGTGGACGGCCGGAACACTGCGATGTCACTCTTCCCATCGCCCGTGTAGTCGCCGGACAGCGGGATGTCGCCTGGGCCGCCCCAGCCAGTCAGCATGACGCTGCCCTGCCTGATCCACTCACCGGTGGACGGCCGGAACACCGCGATGTCGCTGATTCCGTCGCCCGTATAGTCGCTGACCCGGTTACCGCTGGTGATCTTGTTGTAGCGCAGACCGCGGAAGCCGCGATCGGCGTACCACGATCGGTCAATGATGGTGTGACGGCCAGGGTCACCAGTGGAGTATTCGTCATAGATCCACATCCTGGTCTTGCCCGCATCGACCCACTTGTCGAACAATGCGACGTGTCCATAGGTCTCACCAAGGATGGCGTCGCCCGGCTTCAGATCGCTGAGGCTGCCGAGGTATGTGGTGTCCCCGAAATCGGCGAGATCGCCGGTGTACCGATCCCATCCGTTGCTCTTCTTGGGGAGGTGCCATGCCATCGAGACAAAGCCCGAGCAGTCTGGGCGATATCGCTGACCCTGCGGGTCAGGTTTGGCATCGGCCTGATCCTGGCTATAGATCGCGCCATAGGTGTCGATCCACCACTGAGCACGGGACAGCACCTCGGTGCGGGTGATGTATCCGCCAATGGACGAAGAGGCATGGGCGGGCTGGGGTGTGGAGGCGGCTTCTGTAAGCGTGCCGCCGACGATCCCGATCCCTGCGGCTGCGGCTAGGCTGATGACTCCGGCCAGCAAACGGCCGGGCCCTTTCCTGTTACTGGTCATGTGGGTTCCTTCTGAGGAGGGGTCTCGCTTGCTGTCCTCAGAAGGCTCGAGGCGGGCTCTGCAAATTTTCTGTAATCGGTTTAGAGACCTCTATAGGCCTCTTTGAGCTCGCGATATTCACGCGCACCGTGGTCTCTGAAGACCATGGCGGCCCGTTTGCGCAGCACCTGCGCCTGCTCCTGATCTCCCGAGAGCTCGCTCAGCAGAGCCATATCTCGTTCGGTCCGGGCACGCCAGAGTGGGACGTCCATCGTCTCCCAGACCTCCATTGCGGCCTTGAGACAACTGCCGGCTAGGTCCAGGCGCCCTTCGACCAGGTGCAATTCTCCGAGTACCCGCAAAGTGGCCCCCTGGCCCCACCTGTCACCCGCGGCACGGCTCGTCGCCAACGAACCCTCCAACGCGGGCAGCGCTTCATCCAGCCGGCCCTGGCGGAGCTGTGCCTTGGCGGCGGCCCTTACCGCATAAGCCTCCATCAGGTCATCGCCAAGCTCACGGAAGATGTCCGCAGCACGGCTGCTCGTTTGCACCGCCTGATCCAGCTCACCTCTGGCGCGGTGATAGAGGCCGAAGGTGCGCAGAGTACAGCCCTCCCCACGCTTGCTGCCTGCCCGCAAGTAGGCCTGTAGCGACTTATCCAGATCCTCGCGCGCGGCCGGGTAGTCGCCTTGCTCTAGGCGCACCGAGCCGGAAAGTCTTCGGGTGTAGCCGATCCCGATGTCATCGCCCAGTGGTTCGAGCAGTTTCGTGGCCTGGTCCAGGAAGTGGAGTGACTCGACCAGGTGGCCGGGCTCCCGGCAGGCGAGGCCAAGGCCCGCGAGCGCCGCCGCCTGGCCGTGCTTGTCCTCCAGCTCACGAAAGATGCTGAGCGCCTCGCCAAACTGTTGCCGGGCCTCGGCGTAGTGGTCCTGGTCGTAGCGAAGCTGCCCGCGTTCGGCCAGCATGATCGCCTCGCTACGACGGTCACCGGCTTGGCGAGCCGCGGCGAAAGCGGCCTCGCTGATCCGGGTCCGGATCTCGAATCGGTTGGCGCCAACGAAAACGGTGGAGTAGCGAGCGGAGGCGAATTCGCAAGCGAGCGCATGCAAGCCGAGAATCGAGGCGCGTTCGACGCCGGCTGCGAGTGCGGATTGTTCGGCGGTGAACCACGCCCGTGGAGCAGCCATGGCCTGCCTGGTAATGGTGTCGGCGACCGGAGTCCGGCCTTCTGCGGTGTGCTGCCAGCTGATCTCCTCCGGCGGTGAGTCCGCGGTGATCTGGGAGATCAGAGCCAGCCATCCGCCAAGCACTTCCGCCACCGAGGCGTTGAGAATATCCGCGGGTTCTTCGGCTACAGCACGTTCACGCGCGAATATCCGCACCAGATCGTGCAGGCGGTAGCGCACCCGCCCGACCTCGTCCAACTCCATGAAGGTGACCAGTTGGGCGTCGACCAGCAACTCCAGCAGTCGCTCCGCCTCCAGCTCGGAAAGACCACACAGCCATGCGGCCGTCCATGAGGAGATGTGCGGCACGCCAAAGAAACCGAGCCGTCGCAGCAGGCGTTGTTGGTCCGGCTCCAGAGCGTCGTAGCTAAGCCCGATGCTGGCTCGCACGCCGAGGTCTCCGGCGGCGAGTTCGTTGAGACGTTCGCTCTCGTCAGCCAGACGATCGGCGAGCCACGGCAAGGGCATCCGGCGGCGCCCGGCCAGGCGCGCGCCGGAGATTCTTATTGCCAGGGGAAGGTTGGCGCAGTGGGCGACGATGCGTTCGGCGGCGCCCCGTTCCTTCGCCACGCGTTCTGGCCCGGCCAACCGTCCAAGGAGTTCGACAGCGGACTCGGAGTCCAATACGTCCAGCTCGGTGAGGTCCACTCCGGACAGTCCGGCCAGCCGGGCCCGTGAGGTGATCATCGTGGCGCAGCTGCGGTTTCCCGGAAGCAGGGGCCGGACCTGCTGCTCGGTGCTCGTGTCGTCCAGCACGATCAGCATTCGCCGGCCCGCGAGCAGAGTGCGGTAGAGCTCGGCGCGCTCGTCGGTTGACTCGGGCACCTCGGCTGCTTCCACGCCGAGACGGCGCAGGAACCTTCCCAGCACCGCACCGGCGTCAACCGGAGCATCGCTCATCCCACGTAGCTCCGCATACAGTTGTCCGTCCGGAAAGGACAATGCCACCTGATGGGCGACATGGGCAGCGAGCGTGGACTTTCCAGTCCCGCCAGGTCCGCTGATCACCTGGGTTGGCACGGACGCCGTCGTCGAGGTAAGGCTTGCGATGAGGGCAGCGGTTTCGCTTGCCCGGCCGGTGAAGTCGGCGGTGGCGTGGGGCAGCTGGGCAGGTACACCCGAATGGCTGCGGGTGGCTCCGCCAACCAAATCGGCTTCACCGCGCAGGATCGAGCTGTGCAGGGACTTCAATTCAGCACCGGGCTCCAGGCCCAGCTCCTCGATCAGCGCTTCGCGGCAGTCGCGATAGCAGGCCAGGGCTTCGGCCTGCCGACCGAGGCGATATAGCGCGAGCATCAGGCGGCCGCGAAGTCGTTCGTTGGTGGGATGGCGATCGACCAGCACGGTCAGCTCGGACACCAGGCTGTCATGGCGGCCGAGCGCGAGATCTGCCGCGATCCGTTCGTCGATCGCCGTTAGGCGCAGCTCCTCGAGCCGAGCAGCTTCGCCGGCTAGTAGGGAGTGCTCCAGCCCGCTCAACGCCGGGCCGCGCCAAAGGCTCTCGGCCGCTCGCAGCTGGTTCGCTGATTGCTCCAGCTGTCCGGCGATGGCCGACTCGCGGCCGGCCGCGAGCAGAGCCTCAAAGGCCTCCCGGTCTATGGAGCCCGCGGGAGCGGATATGACATAGCCCGGCGACTGCGTAGTGATGAGACCCGGCATTCCACCTTTGGTGAAGGCCTGCCGAAGTGTGGAGACATAGGTCTGGATCAGGGCGCGAGCAGTCTCGGGTGGATCGTCGCCCCAGATGACGTGGATCAGCCGGGTGGCCGGGATGACACGGCCGTTCTCCAGCAGCAGCGCGGCAAGAAGAGTGCGAGGCTTGGCTCCCCCGAGCGGGACGGAAGTCCCATCGATTACGGCCTCTACCGCCCCCAGCAGCCTAAACTCCACGGCTGAGGCTAAGGGGATGACTTGGCACGGTGCCTCCACCTTTTGGCCAGAAAGAGCGATGACGTGCCCTGTTCGCTTGCGATTAGCTGTGCTGCCATTGGGTGTTCTTCATGTTCCGCGAGGTTGGGCTGTTGAAAGTCCAACATATGCGGAACGGAGAGTGTCATGGGTCACGGCCACCCCCATCCCCATCCCGACTCACATGACGAGGGTGACAACGGTCCCGCAAGCGATCTGTCCATTCCCGACACGGAGCTTTCGCCGGCTCAGCTGAGCCGGCGTGGCTTGCTGCGCGGCGTTGGGCTGTTAGGCGCGAGCGCCGCCGCGGCCAGCGTGCTAAGTGAAGAGGCTCCTGCCGCGGCGACCCAGCCCGTAGGGGAGCTGCGCTGGCTCGCGGGGGACCACCACATTCACACGCAGTACAGCAGTGACGGCATCTATCGTGTGGTGGACCAGGCGCGGCACGCCCAGGCATACGGTCTGGATTGGATGGTCGTCACCGACCACGGCAGCAACGCGCACGCCAAGATCGGCGTGGAGAAGGTGAACCCGGACATCCGGGCGGCGCGCGAAGCATTGCGGGATCTCCTTATCTACCAAGGCTTGGAGTGGAACATCCCGGCTGCCGAGCACGGAACAGTCTTTGTGCACGCGGGCCGCAACGAGGTGGCGGTGCTCAAGGAGTTCGAGAACGGCTTTGACGGCTCGGTTACCGGCACTGGCGCACCGACCCCGGCTAACGAAGCCATTGCGGCAGCAGGCATCCAGTTCCTCGGTGCGGCAGTTCGCGACCGGCGCGTTGAGGGGGCACTGTTCCTGGCCAACCACCCGGCAAGGCGCGGGATTGACTCACCGCACGAGTTCCGGATGTGGCGCGATGCCGACCCAACGGTCGCGGTCGGAATGGAAGGCGCGCCAGGACATCAAGCCGCAGGGATCGCCGCACCAGGCGGCCCGGGCAGCGGCCGCGGCTTCTACTCAGGAAGCCCATCACCAGCTTCTTTTCCTGGGTACCCGTTGGAAAGCTACCGAACCTGGGGCGGCTTCGACTTTTTCACCTCGACCGTCGGAGGTCTGTGGGACAGCCTGCTCGCCGAGGGCAAGTCGTGGTGGATCACGGCCAACTCGGATTCCCACGCCAACTACCTGGACACCTCAGCCCGTGGCCCGAATAGCGATTTCGAGCGCGACGGCCGTTACAACGACCCGGTGTACGGCGGCGCCACGCTCACCACAGCGGGTGACTTCTGGCCCGGCTACTACAGCCGTACACACGTCGGCTCCACAACGAACTCCTACCGTGGCGTCCTCGACGGATTGCGCGCGGGCCGGGTATGGGTAGATCACGGTGGCCTGATCGCAAAGCTCGATGTAAGGGCGCGCAGTGACAGGTATCGCAGTGTCTCGCTAGGCGGGGTGCTGCGGGTGCGGCGCGGTCAAAGCGTCGACGTGACCATCGACATCGATCTGGCGACCCTGCCCAACTGGGCTCAGTTCGTGCCCAAGCTCGCCCGCGTCGACGTGATCGCCGGTGACGTGACCGGGCCGGTGAGCGACCCGGATGCGTTCACCACGCCCAATACCAAGCTCGTGCAGTCGTTCGAGGTGGGAGCCGGGCGGAGCCGGGTCTCGTTCAAGCAGACCTTCAGCAATGTCGAAAGGCCTTTCTACGTCAGGGTTCGGGGCACCGACGGCAATCGTGTAGCGCCGGGCTTTCTCGGTGCCGCGGTTGACGCGCACGGCCCGGCGATGGACGTGCTTGGCAACGCGGACCCGTGGAAGGATCTCTGGTTCTACGCCAACCCGATTTTCGTATTGCCGAGTTGATGAACATCCACATAGGACTCAGCCTCGGGCACCTCACCGTGCCCGAGGCTGAGCATTGGCTACACGAGTTCCAAGGTCCGATCCTCATGGCGTGTACGCATCTCGTCCGTGACCCGCTGCCGCACGTGGCGATCAGCCTCGAGCTGTCGAGCACGGTGGATCTTCCCGAGCACGCGCATGAGCGAGCGGACGCAAGAGATTGGCACGAATCGCGAAGCAGCGGCCGTGCGGTGATCTATCCAGGAGGAGGGCGGCTGACGGGCGAGTTGACCGTGGCCGAGCTGCTCGAGGTCAGCGCGATCGAGCAGGTGAAGGTGCTCGGCGAAGGCTTTGCCGCACCCGAAACACTAGTCGAGACAAGGGATTTCGTCCGGCCACAGTGGATGGACGGGCTACTCACGCTGATCGCCACTCCGGCCGGAGTTGGCCACATCGCGCCATTTGAGATTCGCAATCCCGTCGAGTGCTGTGCGGACAAACATTAACGAAAGTTTGATAGACATAGGACATGACGAATATAGATCGTCGTACAGTTCTCAAAGTCGCGAGCAGCTCGGCCGGCGCCACCGTCCTGATCGGGGCGCTTGGTGAGCAGGTTGGCGCTGCGACCTCCACATTTGCGCATGGTGTCGCATCAGGTGATCCGCTCCCCGATTCGGTGCTGCTGTGGACCCGGGTCACGCCCACCCCGGAGTCCGTGCCTGGTTCTGGCGCCGGACCCAACGTCGACCTGACCTGGCAGGTGGCCACGGACGCCGGATTCGCCGCGCTGGTAAGGCAAGGCGTCATTGCGACCGGGCCGGGCGGCGACCACACCGCCAAGGTGATCGTGAACGGGCTCAGCGCCGCGACGACCTACTGGTACCGCTTCGGGTATGCCGGGCAGTGGTCGGCCACCGGCCGCACAATGACCGCACCGCAAGCGAATGCGGCGATCAGCCGGCTGCGGATGGGTGTGGTGTCCTGTTCCAACTGGGAGGCCGGATACTTTGCCGCCTACCGGCACCTTGCCGCCCGCGGTGACCTCAATCTGGTCGTGCACCTCGGGGACTACCTGTACGAGTACGGCACGGGTCAGTTCGGTGCTGGTGACCGCGTCATTCGCCCGACCCAGCCGGCCCACGAAATCCTGACCCTCGCTGACTATCGGATCCGGCATGCGCACTACAAGACCGACCCGGATCTGCAGGCCTTGCATGCCAGCGTCCCGTGGGTGATCACCTGGGACGACCACGAGGTCGCCAACGACATGTGGTCAGGTGGCGCGGAGAACCACGATCCGGCAACGGAAGGCAGCTTCGCGGCGCGGGTCGCTGCCGCGCGGCAGGCCTACTACGAGTGGATGCCGGTGCGCTCTGGCGCAAACGGCGCCATCTATCGGAGGCTGCGCTTCGGGTCGCTGCTCGAACTGTCCATGTTGGACCTTCGCAGCTATCGCTCGCAGCAGGCAACCGGTGCGGCTGTTGATGATCCGGCCCGATCCGTCACTGGCGACGACCAGATGGCTTGGCTCAAAACGGGTCTGGTCAACTCCACCGCGAAGTGGAAGCTGGTCGGCAACTCCGTGATGATTGCGCGCCTGGACCTCGGTGCCATGCCATCGTGGCTGCTCGGGCCGCTTCGCGAGCTGCTCGGCAT
>DPJL01000053.1:13064-24937 GCA_003543035.1 Micromonosporaceae bacterium
TGCGCTCATCCGGTACTCGTAACGTGGTCTTTCTGACCGGAGACATCCACACCTCGTGGGCCAACGAGCTGACCACGCAGGCCACCGGCCCGGATAACCCTGCCGCCGCGGAGTTTGTCGTAGCGTCGGTGACGAGTGACAACATCAATGACTTCCTGAAGCTGAGCCCTGGCAACCTGTTGAGTCTCACCGGCGCCGGTCTGATCCGGGCCAGCAACCCGCATGTGCGCTGGACCGAGCTCGATGGCCACGGCTATTCGGTGCTCGAGCTGACACCGCAACGGTGCCGGATGGATTGGTACCACTTGGCTGACCGCACTCGCCGCGACACCACTTCGCGATGGGTCGCTGGTTGGTCGGTGGCCGCCGGATCCTCCCGCCTCACCCGCGAATACTCCCCGCTGCCCTAACCGGCGCAACTCCACAGGACTTGCTGTTCTGAGCGCGCTCAAAACAGCAAGTCCTGTGGAGTTGTCGCGGGGGAGCAGGGGGTCAGGCCCAGTTGGCGCGGGCGGCATGCCAGCCCAATTGGAGTCTGGTGTGCACATCGGCAAGGTCCATCAGGTCGCGGACTCGTCTTTGGACAGTGCGCATCGACATACCGAGCTGGGTCGCGATCGAGGCGTCGGTTAAGCCGGCGAGCAGCAGCGTGAGGATCTGGCGATCCAGCTCGGCCAACGGAGTGTCGTTTGTGGACTCAACCAGCCCGGTGGGCTCGAGCCGCAGCGGACGAGCCCTGTCCCACACCGCATCGAAGAGTGCGAGCAGTGCGTCGAGCAATCCGCTGCGGTGGACGAGCAGGGCGGCGGGTGCGTGGCCGTCGGCATCCATTGGCACCATCGCCAGGTTTCTATCGGCTATCAACAATTTGATGGGTACCTTTTCCACCACCCGAATGTCTTCACCCGAGCTCAAGGCACCGGTCGCATCCGAGTCAGCCCCTTGCTGCTCCAGCACCGCTCGTTCGATGACGACCCGGTATTGGACTCCCCGCTGTACTCCTTCATCCTCATCGGGGTAATCGCGCCGGCCGACCGCGGCCACTCGGGCGGTGACCATCGCCCGCACCTCCTTCTCCGCACTGCGCTGCAGGTGGGCGAAGCGGTCGGCGATCAGCTCGACGCCGGTGACGACCTCGACGAGGTCGCCTGCCCGGCGGTCGGCGGCAGTGACCCAGAAGCGTTCGGTGAGCGCGGCCAGCTCCAGCTCGGCTTGGCGCAATTGGTCCCGGCGCTGACGCACCAACGGCCCCAACGCGATCGACGGCGAGCTCGCGACGTACCGGCCTTCGGAAGCGTTGCCAGTACGGGAAATCAGGCCCTGCGATAGGAGGGCTGAGATCAAGCGATCGACCTCGGTGACCGGCAGGTTGAGCACCACGCTGAGTACCGGCGCCGTGGCGGAGGGACATTCCACCAGCGCTCGGTAGAGAGCCTCTTCTTCGCTGGTCAGACCCAGAGTGGCGAGAACCATCTGGCGAGTATGCGTCATGACGTAAATACGTCGCAAACGTTGACTGACCGCGCTGTCGTGAAATGCCACAGTGGCCTCACCCCCATTGGAAGGAACCTTCACCACATGGCTCAACACAGGCGGCTGGTGCGCGCGGGCGTGCTGGCGGTGGCGGCAGCGCTGCTGATGGCAGGCCTCCCGGCAAATGCGGCACCCAAGCCGTTGCCGGCCGGCTCGGGAAAGAACATCGTCGGCCATGACAGCGCGAGCGGCGCCATCATCACCTTGATCACCGGCGATCGCGCTCTGGTCAGCCGCGGCAAGGACGGCAAGACCACGGCTACGCTGCTTCCCCACGCCGCCGAAAAGGCCTCACGCCCGGCCGGGTTCACCACCCGCACCTGGAACGGCGACGTCTACCTGTACCCGGACAGCGTCATCCCAGCGCTCAAGGCGGGCCGCCTCGACGAGGAGCTCTTCAATGTCTCCGGTCTGCTGGCGGCGCGCTATGACGACGCGACGCGCAAGACCATCCCGCTGATCGCCACCTATGCCAACGGCATCGCCCCACGTACGGCGACCCCGGGCACGACCACGAAGCTGGCGCTCAGCTCGGTCAAGGGTGCCGCGATTGAGGCCAGCAAAGACAATGCCGCCGACTTCTGGACCGCTTTCGCCAAGGGCGGCCAGATCACCAAGCTCTATCTGGACAAGCCGGTCAAGGGACACCTCGACCGGAGTGTGGCCCAGATTGGCGCACCGCAAGCATGGGCGCAGGGCTTCGACGGCACCGGTGCCAAGGTTGCCGTGCTCGACACCGGCTACGACCCGAACCACCCCGACCTAAAGGACGTGCTGGTTCAGGCCGAAAACTTCACCGACGAAGCCGATGCCTTTGACGGCGCCGGGCACGGCACGCATGTGGCGTCGACCGTGCTCGGCAACGGCGCCGCTTCGGGCGGAGCCCGCAAAGGCGTTGCCCCAGGCGCGAAGCTGCTGTCCGGGCGGGTGCTCGACTCGTCCGGTAGCGGCCAGGAGTCCTGGATCATCGCCGGGATGGAATGGGCCGTCGCCCAGGGCGCCGATGTCATCAACATGAGCCTCGGCGGCCCGGCCGACCCGGGTTGCGACGACGCCATGGGCGTGGCGGCGGAAAAGCTTGCCACGCAAAGTCTTTTCGTCATCTCGGCGGGCAACTCCTACTTCCGCGAGATGATCGGCTCGCCCGGTTGCGCCGAAGGTGTGCTGACCGTGGGCGCTGTCGACCGAGACCTGAAGACGGCCAACTTCTCCAGCCGCGGCCCGGTTGTCGGTGACCACCGGCTCAAGCCGGAGATTTCGGCACCCGGTGTCGGGATCGTCGCGGCCGCCATGGGAAGTGCCGGCGACATTGCTTATCAGGCTATGTCTGGTACCTCGATGGCCGCACCTCACGTGGCGGGCTCAGCCGCGATCCTGGCTGCCCGGCACCCCGACTGGACCGCGCAGCAGTTGCGCGCCGCGCTTGTGTCGGCGGTCCGTCCAAACGCGACAGTCAGCGTTTACGAGCAGGGTGCAGGTGTGGTCGATGTGCCACGGGCTATCAAGCAGGAGGTGTTCGGGCCTGCTTCGGCCGACCTGGGTTCCTTTGCCTACCCACAGCGGTCGCAGGGCGCGGTGACCCGGGATCTCATCTATACCAACCTGGGTGCCACCGACGTCACGCTCAACCTTCAGCTTTCCGACGTGCTTGGCAACGACGGCGCACGAGTGCCGGCCGGGCTCGTTCGGTTGGAAACACAGCGGATCACCGTGCCCGCCAAGGGAACGGCCACCGCGAAGATCACGGTCAACCCCCGCGTCTGGGTGTCCGACCGGGCACATGGCGAGCTGGGCGGCCGCGTCGTGGCAACGGGGGCCAACGACGTGAACGTCACGACGCCGTTCGGTTTCTGGTTCGAGCAGGAGATGGTGAACCTGACCGTCAAGGTGCTCGACCGCTCCGGCAAACCGGCCATCGGCAGCAGTTTCCTTGATGTGACAAGCATCGACGATGCCTGGAACGCCAGGACCTACCTCGACGGCCAGAGCGAAATCAAGATGCGAGTACCTGCTGGCACCTACTCACTCGCATCCATGGTCTCCACATTGGACGCCGGGGTTATCGATCCCTATGGCCCGGCTCGATCGATCACCTTCGCGGGGCGCCCGGAGGCGATGATCAGCCGGGATACCACAGTGGTTCTCGATGCACGGCAAGGCGCGAAGCACCGCCTGTTCGGTGCCGACCGTCCGCTCGAGATCACGTCGGGGGTCGTCTCCTACGGCAGGACCTGGGATCGCTATGGGCTTTCGGCTTCGATGAGCGGCAACGAATACGTGGACGAGTACTACGCGGTGCCGACTCTTCCGGTGCTGCGTGGGACGTTCACGCTTGACACTCTGATGCGAGCTGCCGCTCCGGCGCTGTCGCTTTCCGTTGGCGGACAACAACTCGGGACCGAGCTCGTTTACAACGGCGCTCGGCTGGACGGGGTTGGCAGCGGGTCGCTCGTGGATCTGGGCACCGGCACGGTCGAGGAGATCTCCGCTCGTCTTGATCGCGCCGTCGGCAAAGTGGCCTTGGTGCGGGCTGTGGAGAGCTGGGACATCACTGCGATACTCACCGCGGCGAATGCCAAGGGCGTCCTCGCGATCGTCTTCGATCAGGACGTACCTGGCCGGATCCGAGCTGGTGCCCTGTTCGGCGTCCGTTCGGATGTACCCGGCATCCTCGTCACCCGGGAGACCGGTAATGACCTGCGCGCCAGACTGGCCGCCGGGCCGGTGAAGCTGGATTGGACGGCTAAGGCGGTCAGCTCATACCTGTACAACCTGGCGTTCACAAGCGAGCGGATGGTCCTGCCGATCCTGTGGCACAACGTTTCCGACCGCACGTTGGCCGCCGTCGAGGAGCAGTGGTATGCCCAGCGGAAGAAGGGCTTCTTCTTCGAAACGATGGAGGCGATCCGGCCCTACGGCAACGCTTTCTTCCCGATGATCGAGCGGCTCGAGGCTCCGCTGAAGCGGACGGCCTACTTCACGCCGGAGGTGACGTGGCGGCAGAGTGCCATGAGCGCCTTCCCGTTCGGCGAGACCATGGCGGACAAGCCGCGCGTCTACCAGGCTGGGCAGCGCTCGGCGGTGAGCTGGTACAAGCAGCCCATCCCGACCGGCATCACGGTGCTTGAGGACGGCAACGAAGGTCACCTGGCAGAGCGTCAGGCGAACCTGATGGGAGCCGCATTCCCCTACTACCGCGACGCTTTCGGCCACTCCGCGATCTATGGCAACTTCGGTGACGGCGGCAATGCCGACCTCGTGATCAATGGGGTGTCGCAAGGTGGCTGGGGTTTCCCGTTTGGACAGTGGATAGTTCCGGCCGAGGCAGCGGACTATGAGCTGAATGTGGTGACCGAGAAGTTCAACGCGGGCTCGTTCTTTGCTCCGAACTGGCGTATGTCCACTGCCTGCCTGACCTCGTTTAAGTTCAGGTCGGCCAAGCCGGCGAGCAACGACACCGTTGCCGTGCTCCCGCTCGTCTTGCCCTTCTATGACATGCAGCTCGACGAATACAACCTGGCGCCGGCGCTTGCCGACTTCAAGATCGGCATCACTGGGCGGGGCCAGCAGGACTATGACGCCGGCCGGATCGTCTCGGCCAAGATGTGGATCGCGACCGACGAGTACGGCGAGAACTGGTCCGCGGTACCGGTTGTGGCGAGCGGCTCCGGCTACATCGCGACCGTGGACAACACCTCGGCCGCGGGCGGCTACGTCTCAATCAGGGTGGAACTCACCGATGAGCACGGCGCATCGGTGACCCAGACAGTTATCAAGGCGTACGGCGTCAAATAAGCACCCATCCCCCCAGAAAAGAGTGGCCCGGTCCTCCCCCAACGGGACCGGGCCACTCGCCTCCTATGTCGATCTTGGATTTGTGGTGGGGATGACACGGGCGATTGCGGCAAGTCGCCCACCATAAGTCCAAGATCGACGGTCACTGGAGGTAGGACTCGAACTTCCATGTACGATCGTTCATTGAGGAGGCAATTCATGGTTCGGCCGCGCCAGTTAGTGCTTTCCGAGTACGAGCGTGCGTCGAAGCTGGCCGATCTTGCCCACGCTATTCGGCTGCGTCGCGAAGATCTTGGCCTTCGTCAGGATGAACTTGCAGCGCTTGCGGGATGCTCCACTAAGTTCATCTCTTTCGTTGAGCGGGCCAAACCATCGATTCGGATTGACAAGCTCCTAGATGTACTCGCCGTACTAGGGCTAGATCTCGAACTGAAACTGGGTGGCGGAAGGTTGGTCACTGAGTCGGCGTTGGGCCTTGCCCAAGAGGAAACCGGTGTGAGATCTAGCCGAGAGTTGGCACGGGCCCGGCGAGAAGATCGTTAAGCGGAGTCACGAGGTGACCCACGTACGCAGGGTTCCCATTCTCATCGACGCCAAGCCTGTAGGCGTGAACGGTTGGCTCGGAGCCTGCTGCTCGCTCGACCCGCCAGAAGTTCGGAATGCCAGCCGCGGCGTACTCGACTGGCTTGATCAAGCGGTCGAGATCCTCAGATCCATTTGAGACCACCTCGATAGCCAACGAGATATCAGCGGGATCGAACCAGACTGCATTCGAGGCGGACGATTTGTGCAAGACAATCAGGTCAGGGACTCGCCCAGTCCCGCCACCCTCCCGCGACACTCTGACTCCGGCACTGCCCAGCACCTCAGAAGCGCCAAACCCGTTCATGACAAGCCAGACTGTCATCCTCGTGACGATCGCGGCATGCTCGCCGTCCGCTGGTGGCATGACCAGTAGCATTCCTCTGTGCAGTTCGTACCGCAAATCAGGTGAGTTTGCGGCTATCTCGGCGACGTCGTCGAGCGTAAGCGGCCGGGCGGGCAGCCGAACAAGCGTATCGAGCCCCATGCGTCGACCTCCTCGCGAACCTAATGCAATACATTATCCCGGCTAACGTCTTGACGTTAGCGCCTTAAGCGTTAAGGCGTTAAAGCGCAGGGCGCAGCTAACCAGGGCTGATCCGGTACTCGCGGAAATGATCTTTTGATCTTCCACGTGGATGTATCGTGCAGGGCGATCGATGGGGTGCGCGTCTTGACGTCATTATTGAGCGTTACCGTGTACGTCTTGTCCACATCACCGAACCACTGCGCAGAGATCACAGGAGTTTGACTGTGCCGCAAGCAGCCAAGAACCGGCTGGTCATCGTCGAGTCACCGGCGAAGGCCAAGACGATCTCGGGTTACCTCGGGCCGGGTTATGTCGTCGAGGCGAGCTTCGGCCATATTCGTGACCTGCCTGCCGGGGCGAAGCAGATGCCGGAGAAATACAAGAAGGAGCCCTGGGCCTACCTGGGCGTCGACGTTGACCATGGCTTCGCACCGGTTTACATAGTCAACCCTGACCGGGCGAAACATGTGACGAAGCTCAAAGCGCTCGTCAAGGACGCCGACGAAGTCCTGCTCGCGACAGATGAGGACCGCGAGGGCGAGGCGATCGCCTGGCACCTGGTGGAGACGCTCAAGCCGAAGGTCCCGGTCAAGCGGATGGTCTTCCACGAGATCACCAAGCCGGCGATTCAGGCGGCTGTGGCCAGCCCTCGGGATATTGACCGCGATCTGGTCGATGCGCAGGAAACCAGAAGAATTCTGGACAGACTTTATGGGTACGACGTTTCGGCCGTCCTGTGGAAGAAGGTTCAGCGAGGCCTGAGTGCGGGCCGGGTGCAGTCGGTGGCGACGCGCATCGTGGTCGACCGGGAAAAGCAGCGGATGGCATTCCGCTCGGCCGAATACTGGGACATCATCGCCACCCTGGCGACCAAGGACGCCCAGTTCAACGCGACTTTGATCGCGCTGAACGGCGATCGCATCGCGACCGGCAAGGACTTCGAGCCGACCACCGGCAAGGCCAAGAGCAACGTCATTCACTTCGACGAAGCCGCAGCTCGTGGCCTCGCGGCGCGGCTGGACGACCGGGACTTCGTCGTCACCCGCGTCGAGGAGAAGCCCTACCGGCGCAAGCCCTACGCGCCCTTCATCACCTCGACTTTGCAGCAGGAGGCGGCCCGCAAGCTGCGGTTCTCCTCGCAGATGACGATGCGTGTGGCGCAGCGGCTTTACGAAAACGGATACATCACCTATATGCGTACCGACTCGGTGAACCTCTCCGAGTCGGCCATAGCCGCCGCGCGGGCGCAGATCGCCGAGCTTTACGGTGATGCGGCTGTGCCGCCGCAGCCGCGCCGGTATGCCAGCAAGGTCAAGAACGCGCAAGAGGCGCACGAGGCGATTCGCCCGGCCGGGGACTCATTCCGGACACCCGGGACCGTGGCGCGCGAGCTGTCCACCGAGGAGTTCAAGCTCTACGAGCTGATCTGGCGGCGGACCATCGCGTCGCAGATGAACGATGCCGTGGGGCAGTCGGTCAGCGTTCGGATCCGAGCCACCACACTGTCCAATGAAGAGGTCGACTTCGCCGCGAGCGGCAAGACGATCACCGACCCCGGGTTCCTGCGGGCATATGTCGAGTCGTCGGACGATGCCGACGAGGAAGCCGAGGACACCGAGCGTCGCCTGCCGATCCTGGTGAAGGACCAGCACCTCACCGAGGAGGGGCTCGAGGCGGTCGGGCACACGACCCAGCCTCCCGCCAGGTACACGGAAGCCTCGCTGATCAAGGCACTTGAAGAGCTGGGCGTTGGTCGTCCCTCGACTTACACCCCCACCCTGCAGACCATTCAAGATCGCGGATACGTGGTCAAGCGGGGTCAGGCATTGATCCCGACCTTCGTCGCGTTCGCGGTGATCGGCCTGCTCGAGCTCCACTACCCGCGCCTGGTCGACTACGGCTTCACCGCGGCGATGGAGGACAGGCTTGACGAGATCGCGGGCGGCGATGCGACCGCGCTCGAGTTCCTGACCTCTTTCTATTTCGGCTCGCCAACCGCGGCCGAGGGTTCGGTGGCGCACGCTGGCGGGCTGAAGAAGCTGGTCACCGAGAATCTCGGCGATATCGATGCCCGCAGCATCAACTCGATCCCGCTCTTCACCGATGAGCAGGGACGCAACGTTGTCGTCCGGGTCGGCCGTTACGGCCCGTACCTGCAACGAGGCGGCACGAGCGGCGATGTTGACCCGGAGGTCGAGAGTGCGGCCGACGGTGACCGGGTGTCCATCCCGGACGGTGTCGCGCCTGACGAGCTCACCCCCGCCAAGGTCGATGAGCTGTTCCTGGGCGGCGGCGGCGAGCGCAATCTCGGGGAAAACCCTGAGACCGGCGAGCCGGTAGTGCTTAAGTCGGGTCGTTACGGGCCATATGTCTCAAGTGGAGAGACCAACTCCTCTTTGCTGAAGACCCAATCTCCCGACTCGGTGACCCTGGCCGAAGCCCTCCGTCTGCTCACCCTGCCCCGGCTGGTCGGCAAGGACGAAGCCGGCGAGCCGATCTACGCGAAGAACGGGCGCTACGGCCCCTATATCGAGCGCGGCAAGGACTCGCGCTCCTTGGACGACGAGGAGAAGCTCTTCACCGTCAACCTTGATGAGGCGCTTGTGCTACTGGCCGCGCCCAAGGTCAGGGGACGCCGGGAAGCGGCGGCACCGCTTCGAGAGCTCGGTGTCGATCCGCTGACTGACAAGGCCCTGGTCATCAAGGATGGCCGGTTTGGTCCCTATGTCACCGATGGCGAGACGAACGCCTCTTTGCGGCGCGGCCAGACCCCGGAGACGATGACTATCGAGCAGGCCAGCGAAATGCTGTCGGAAAAGCGTGCCAAAGGCCCGGCTCCTAAGAAGGCAACAAAGAAAGCTGTACCCGCAAAGAAGACAACCGGAGCTTCGCGCTCAACTTCTCGCGGCCAAGCGGGCGGCAAGGAATTGCCGCAAGCCGCGGCAAAGAGGGCCACCACCACTAAGAAAGCCGCCTCTAAGAAGGCGGCACCCAAGAAATCCGGTGCTTCGCGCTCACAACCGCGCGACCAAGCCTGAGGCAGGCAATTGCCACGGGCGGCCTAGATTCGTTGTCCCTGGGTAGGGTGTCAGCAGCAAGGAGCGGTTTAGTGAGCACACAGACTGTCAGCGCTGGACCCCTGCGCCGGGTACCGGTGCAGGGCCGAAGCGTGGCGCGAGTCCAGCGGATGCTGGACGCATGCGCCGAGCTTATAGACGAGGTTGGCTACGACGGGCTGAGCACCACGCTGCTCGCTGAGCGAGCCGGGGTCGCCATCGGCTCGGTGTACCAGTTCTTTCCCGACAAGCGCGCGATCGTGCAGGCCTTGACCCTGCGCAACGTCGAGGCCTACCTGGCCCGGCTCGCCGACCGGATCCCGGCCGGAGAGCTGACCCACTGGTGGGACGGCGTCGATGGGGCGATCGAGGAGTACATCGCGCTGCACCGCAGCGTTCCCGGGTTCCGGACGCTTCACTTCGGTGACGTGGTCGATGTGCACCTGATCGACCCTGAGCGGGACAACAACGCCGTGATCGCTGATCATTTGGCCGAGCTGCTCGTCCGGTACCACTCCGCGCCGGATTCGGCGAAGCTCCGCTTCGCCCTCACCGTCTCGGTCGAGGCGGCAGATGCGCTGATCAAGCTGGCTTTCCGGCGTCATCCCGACGGCGACGAGGCAGTATTGATGGAGTCTAAAAAGCTCGTCCGCGGGTATCTACAGGCTGCGTGGAGCGAGCCCTACTAGGAAAACTTTGCGGCAAGTCTTCAGGGAGAGATCCGGGTAGAGGGGTGCTGGCGCCGGGCTAGAGTGAGCCGCAGGACCACTATTCGGAATTTCGGAAGGCATGGCCATCGAAAGACAAGCGGAGGCAGAACTCTCGGGCGTTGCGGAGCTGCGCGCGATTCTTCGCATCCGCCCCTTCCGAAGACTCTGGCTCGTGCTTGGCGCGGCGTCCCTGGGCGACTGGCTCGGCCTGCTGGCCACTGCCACCTTTGCCGCGGCACAAGTGAGTGGTGGCGCCGCCAAGGGCTTTGCCTTCGGTGGCGTCATCGCTGTCCGGCTCCTGCCCGCCCTGGTCCTGGGCCCGCTGGCCGGTGTGATGGCCGACCGGTGGGACAGGCGCTTGACGATGGTCGTTTGTGACCTGTTGCGCTTTGTCCTGTTTGCCTCTATCCCGACCGTCGCGCTGTTCACCAATGACGCCGCGGTCAAGGTCGGCTGGACCGCCATCGCGATCTTCCTGATCGAGAGCATCACGCTGATCTGGCTGCCCGCCAAGGACGCCGCGGTGCCCAATCTGATCCCGCGGGCCCGGCTCGAGGCGTCCAATCAGCTCACTCTGGTCACGACCTACGGCATCACTCCGGTGCTGGCGGCGCTCGTGCTGGCCGGCCTCAACCAGCTCTACCAGTCGCTGAGCAGCGCCGGCATGACGATCGCCTCATGGGCCGAGCCGTCGAGCCTCGCCCTCTACTTCAACTCCGTGTCACGGCTGGCCACGGCGCTGGTGGTGTTCTACGGCATCCGCGAGATATCCGGCCACAACGGCAAGGATCACAAGAGCGCCAGCATGTTGCGTCAGTTCGTCGACGGCTGGAAATTCGTCGGCCGCACACCGATGGTGCGGGGACTGGTCTTCGGGATCCTCGGCGCTTTCGCGGCCGGCGGAGTCGTGATCGGTACAGCCCAATTCTTCGCCACTGAACTCAACGGTGGCGACTCCACCTTCGCGATCCTCTTCGCGACCATCTTCATCGGCCTCGGACTGGGCATCGCGCTGGGCCCGCGCCTAATCGGCGGGCTGTCGCGGCGCAGATGGTTCGGCCTGAGCATCATCCTCGCGGCCGGCTCGGTGGGCCTGCTGGCGCTGGCCACTCACCTATCGATCGCGGTCATCTGCACCCTCATGGTGGGCGCGGGCGCCGGTATGGCCTTCCTCTCCGGCACCACCTTGCTCGGTGGCGAGGTGGACGACGATGTGCGCGGCCGGGTCTTCGCCGTGGTGCAGACCGGCACCCGAGTCATCCTCATGCTCGCCATCTCACTGTCGGGTGTGATGGTCGGTTTAGGAGGGTCGCGCGCCATTGGTGGCACTGGAGTTTCGATCTCCTCGGCTCGGGTCCTGCTAGGCGTGGCCGGGTTGCTCGGTGTCGCCGCGGGCATTTGGGCACTGCGCCAGATGGACGACAAGCCCGGTGTGCCGATCTTTGCCGACCTTTTCAGCTCGATGCGGGGCAGGCCACTGGGGGTGCCGGAGCCGATGAACGGTGGAATATTCGTGGTCTTCGAGGGCGGGGAAGGCGCCGGGAAATCCACCCAGATCCAGCACCTCGCTTCGCTGCTGCGATTGCAGGGTAGGGACGTCCTGGTGACGCGCGAGCCCGGAGCCACCGAGGTGGGTGCCCGCATCCGCCGCATGGTCCTGGAAACGCA
>DPJL01000005.1 GCA_003543035.1 Micromonosporaceae bacterium
ACGTGACCAACCTCGATGGCGGGATGATGAGCTGGGCCGCGGCAGGCCGCCCGGTGATCGCGGACGATGACCGTGTCCCGCACATCTCCTGACAGTCCACTGGTCTTCGCCCATCGCGGTGCCTCGGCCGAGCTGCCGGAGCACACGCTGGCCGCATACAGCAGCGCTCTCGAATCCGGAGTGGACGGCGTCGAGTGCGATGTCCGGCTCACCCGCGACGGGCACCTGGTCTGCTTCCACGACCGCAGGCTCGATCGGACCAGTACCGGGACCGGATCCCTGGCCACCTTCACGCTCGCGCAACTGCGTGAATACGACTTCGGTTCGTGGCACCACAGTGGGCAGTCCGCGCCCCTGCTCACCCTCGACGAGCTGCTCGACCTGCTCAAGGGGGCGGGCCGGCCGGTCCGGGTGCTCATCGAAACCAAGCACCCCAACAGGTATGGCGGTGCGGTGGAGCACCGGTTGCGCGCTGTCTTGCGCCGCCATGGGATTGTCGCGAACATCGGCTCGGTCCAGGCGACGGTGATGTCCTTCTCGCCGCTCGCCGTTAGGCGCAGCCGTGAGCTGATGCCCACCCTTCCCACGGTCCAGCTCATCGATCTGCTGCCACCCGGCCTGCGAGTGCGGCGGCTGCCCTTCGGCACCCGCATTGCCGGACCGGGCGTCGACCTGATCCGCCGCCGGCCCGATGTCGTTCGCCGGCTCAAGGCGGCGGGACAACAGGTCTATGTGTGGACGGTCAACGAGCCTGAGGATGTGGAACTCCTGGTATCGCTCGGGGTGGATGGGCTGATCACCGATCGGCCCAAGGAAGTCCTAGCTCAGCTCGGCCGGTAGGTGGAAGACTCCGGAGACGTGGGCATCGCATACCGACAGCTGATCTTCGATCTTGCCGCGATCATCGAGGATGCCCATGATGACGAGTCGGTGCTGAGTCGATTGCTGCGACTCGGCCAGCGATATCTTGGCGCGCTCGGGCTGACCCTGGGCGAGCTCGAAGAAGGCGACGATCCGGGCAGCCGCATCGTGGCTGCGACGGGCGCCGCCGGTTGGGCCCTCGGCCGTCCTGTTAGCGCAGCGTCGGTCAAGGCAGTCGTCCACACCCAGCCGCCACCCTATCGAGTAGAGCTCGACGTCCTCGAGGAGATCGCCAGCGATCAGCTGCGCGCCATGGGCATCGGCTGGATCCTGGTACACCCCATCTATGTCAACGGCCGAGTGGCAGTCATCCTCGGTGCGTATTTCGGCTCGGGCCAAGCGGTCGGCCCAGATCAGACTGCGGTGATGAAGTTGCTCGCCGCGGCAGTCGGCTACCTGTACCGGGTCGGAGCCCCCGCGAGGCTGGCCAATCAGGCGGCCGGTGTCGACGAGCGCGAGCTGTTCATGGCGGTCACCAGTCATGAGCTCCGCACCCCGGTAACGGTGATCAAGGGCTATGCGGAGACGCTGCGGGACCACTGGGAGAAGTTGACCGAGCACCAGCGAAGGGAGTCGGCCCGGGTGATCGGCCAGCGAGCGGGCGAGCTGGCCCGGATGGTGGATCGGCTACTCGAGGCGAGCACCACCGCTGAGGCGATGACGGTGGAGCGGGCACCCTTTGATCTGCTCGAGACCCTTCGCCGTGGGGCTGCCGATCTCCCGTCGTACTTGCGGAAACGACTCCAGATCGAGTTGCCGGAGGAGTTGCCCGCAGCCCTGGGCCACCGAGCCGGGATAGCCAGCGTGCTGACCGAGCTGGTCACGAATGCCCACAAGTACTCACCCGGCCCCGCCCCGGTGGTGCTGACGGCTGCCTTTGACCGCTGCACGGTGCTTTTCCGGGTGGCAGATCGAGGAATCGGTATCCCACCAGACCGGACACCGAACACTTTCGAGCGATTTTGGCAGGGCGAGGCGGGGGACAATCGGCGGTATGGAGGTGCCGGTCTAGGTCTTTTCCTTGTCCGAAAGACCATTGAACGACAAAACGGTTGGGTGTCCTTACGTCCCCGGGATGGGGGAGGTACCGTCGCAGAGGTACGCCTGCCACGCGGAGACATAGGTGTCGGGGAGGCATGAAAGTGTCGACGGTTGTCGCGGAAAGCGCCTGGTGCGTGGTGGTTCCTCACCATGCCCGCGGCGCTCGCCAGGCACGCCATCGGCTGGCAACGGCATTGACGGGGGCGATCCCGCCCGCCTTGCTCGCCGATGTGATTTCCGTCGCAGCCGAGCTCGTTGCCAACGCCGTGCGGCACGCTGAGCCGCTGCCGGGCGGAGTCGTCCGGTTGGCCTGGCGGTTGCGCACCTCCGACGAAGGACGCTCGGTTGAGGTTCGAGTGACCGATGGCGGAGCGCCGCAACTCCCCCGCCCCCGTTCGGCCACCACGGACGATCCTGATGGCCGCGGTCTGACCATCGTCGAAGCGCTCGCCGATCGCTGGGGAGTGGACCGGGACGGCCTCGGTCAGTCGGTCTGGGCTGAACTAAGCTAAGCCCCCGTGAGTAAGAAGAGCCGCAAGCCGCAGGGCGAGGCGCCGAAGAAGATCCGTGATGTCTTTGTGGCCCGCCCGTTCGAGGGTCTGGCCGACGAGGCGGAGTGGATTGCCCTGCGCGAGGTCGTGCCGGCGGCCACCGCTCAGTTGCGGCTAACGCCTGAGTACGCCGAGAAGTATGGCGACCGGCAGATCACCTTGGCCACCATCCTGCCGATGGCGTGGCCCGCACTGACCAAACCGGACGGTCGCGTTTTCGTTGGGCTGCAACGCCATGAGCGCTCCGGCGACATCAACCGCGATGTGACGGTGGCTCTGCTCAACGCACTCGAGGCGGCTCCCGGAGCCTCGGTCAGCGTCCCGGCTCTACCCGGGGTTGGCCCACGACTGACTGACGTCATCGTCAACGAGCCGCTCGAGATCACGATGCAGGAAGGCTTCGAGTTCTGGCTCGACGCCGATCAGGAGCGCGACGAGAACGTCAACGCCTCACTCGAAGCGGCCAACGCCTCGATCTTCCCGACCGAGCGGATGGCCGCGGCCCGCGCCGCCTACTGGTGCCGGGTTCCCGGCAAGGCGCATGTGCGATGGGTGCTGCCGGAGGCGGAAGGGCCTGCACTGAACGCACTCGCGCGGGTCAGCGCCGCCGGCCTGCTGAAGCTTGGCGATGACACCAAGTTCGCCGGGATGTTCCGGGCGCACAGTCTTCTGGTACCGGTCTGGGATCTGCCTTCCGAACCGTCGGCCGCATCGTGGGAAGAGGCCTTCGCGGCATTGGTAAGGCGCTATGCCGAGGCACTCTCGGACGAGCCCTTGACCGCCGAGGAACGACGCGCCAAGCAGGGCCTATTGGGCCGGCAACTTAGTCTTCGGTAGAGGAATCCGGCATTCACCCACTCATTCATGAGTGGAAACCGATTCACCCCTTGGGAACCTATAGGTGGTCTCGAGCTTCGACACGTACGGTAAGGGGAACCTAACTCAGCGCGTGGCACCGCTCTGGAGGCAGGCAAAATGACCACTTTTTCGTACCGACCCCCATTCGATGACGGACTACGGCTTCCCCCGGTGCAGTGGGCGCGCCGGATGAGAGCGGAGCAGCAGGTAAGGCGCATGACGGCCGCAGAGGACCGCGCAGCGCACAAGCTGGGCCCGGAGTGGCACGTGATCGACCGACCCCTGTCGATCATCGCCCCCGCCCCCGTCGAGCGGAAAACCCCACCCCTATCCGGATTCCTGGCCATCGGTCCAGGCGGCGTTTTCTGTGTCTCCGTCGCGCAGCATGGACGCGGGCGCGTTCTGATCGCGGGCGACGTGGTCCAGATCAACGGCCGCCGGCCTTCCTATGTCTCGCAGGCACGCCGCGACGCGAGGAAGGTGGCCAAGGCACTTTCCGGGGCGATCGGCCAGGAGCTCAAGGTTTTCCCGGTCCTCGCGTTTGTCGGGAGTGGACCGATCAGTGTCAACGGCTTGCCGAAGGACTGTGTCATCACCTCCTCCCACGAGCTGGACAAGGTACTGGCCGCGACCGGCAAACGGATCTCGCAGGGGACCGCGGACAAGCTTTCCAAGGTCGCTCGCAGCCCATGGATCTGGTCCGACGGCACCGGTTACGACTGGTACGCCGACGGCGCAACACCCGGTGACAAGGGCACTGCACGCGGGTAACGTGTCGGACGATGACCCACATCGAGCTCTCGCTTTCCCCGTTGGCTCAGCCTGTCTCGGCCCCGGCACAGTCCCCAATGGAGTCTGGGATGGCGGATCCGCTCGAGCAATGGGCTGCGCCAATCGCCGCGGCAGAGGAGTCGTGCCTGGTGATTGATGCGGAGGGGATTATCGTTGCGGCCTCCCGGCCGTTCGCTCGGATGTTCTGCCTCAGCCAGCCATCCGAGCTGACCGGCCGCCATGTGCTCGATGCAGAAGTGTTGCTGCTTATCGATTTCACCGCGGCCGGCAATGCGCTTGGCGAGTCCGAGCGAGATCAGATCCCGCCGCTGCTCGCGCTCAGCTCGGCTCGGTTGGCCCGCGGTCTGATGCGGGTCCGCAACGGCGAGGACAGCCGCACGCTCGATGCCGTGGCCACCCCGTTACGTCAGGGTGGCCAAGTTGTTGGCTCGCTCAGCTTCTTCGCTGTGGTCTGACCGGTTAGCATCGGCGGCTATGCCACCCTTCACCAAAGTTGGCGCTGTGCTTCTGCTGATGCTTTTGGCCGGATGTGGCGTCCCACCCGAGCTACAGCCGCGACCCGGCGCGTCCGTCCCGGTACCAAGCAACCCTCCGCCCACGAGCGGCGCCTACCCACCCGGGTACACCCCCCGGGCTACGGCAAGCCCGGCTGCGACGCCCTTTCCCGAGTCGAGCCCCATTCCGTGCGCCGGCCGGCCAAGTGCCGAGCAGGTGGTGGATCTCGTCAAACGGGAGACGACCGCCAGGCCGACCAAGGCCGTGGTGACGCCGGTTTGTGCCGGCAACTGGCACTACACCGTGCTGGAGGTGCCCGACAAGGAGCCGTTGCAGGTGTTGACCAAGGGCGATCCCGCGGCGCTGACCCTGGTGGCGGTGGGCACGGATGTCTGCACGGTCGACGTGAGGCGGCAGGCTCCGACCGGCATCCTGCTCGCGGCCAGCTGCTGACGAAGGACCAGTTGCCGCGGACGGGCGGCGAGGACGGGATGCCTGCTAGCGTCGCCGGTATGCCTGGTGTGCCACCGACCCGCTTCGTCTACCTCGGCCCGGAGAGCACCTTCACCGAGCAGGCATTGCTGACTATCCCGGCGGCGGTCAAGGGGATCCGCACCCCGGTGCGCAGTGTGCCCGAGGCGCTTGACGCCGTGCGCGACGGCGAAGCCGACGCGGCCCTGGTGCCCTGGGAGAATTCGATCGGCGGCGCGGTCGGGGTGACCCTGGATGAGCTGGCCGAGGGCGACCCCCTGGTGATCACCAGGGACGTGGTGATCCCGGTCGAGTTCGTGCTGGCGGCCAAGGCCGGCAAGAAGCTGAGCGAGATCCGCAGCATCGCCGCGCATCCGCAGGCATCCACTCAGTGCCGCAGCTGGCTTCGTGCCCATACGCCCGACGCGACCATCGTCGATGTGCTCTCCAACGGTGCCGCCGCTGCGGCTGCCGGCAACGGCGAGCACGATGCGGCGATCTGCGCGCCGATCGCGATCGAGCGATTTGGACTGAACCGGCTCGCCGACAAGATCGCGGACCATCCCGATGCGGTCACCCGCTTCGTTCTGCTCTCCCGGCCGGGGCCACCGCCCGAGCCGACCGGTGATGACATCACGTCCCTCGCGATCTGGATCTCGCACGATCGCGTTGGGGCTTTGCTTGCCGTGCTGACCGAGCTTGCCGTGCGCGGGGTGAACCTCACCCGGATCGAGTCGCGCCCGACCGGCGAGAAACTGGGCCGCTACGTCTTCTTCCTCGAGTGCACCGGCCATGTTGCCGAAGCACGCGTAGGCGAAGCGCTGCAAGGACTTCGGCGCGTCTGCGCGGAAGTACGCTTCCTCGGCTCCTATCACCGGGCGGCGCAACCGGGTGCCATCGCCGAACGACCGGTGCCCCCGCCGCCCGGACTGTCCGATTCGGACTATGCCGACTCGGCGGCGTGGCTGCGCCGGCTTCGCCGGGGCGAGCTCGGGTAATCCGATGCCGGTGGAGATGACCCGCGAACGGTTTGAGGAACTCGTGGGCGAGGCGCTGGACCAGGTACCCGCCGCATTGTTGAATGTTATGTCCAATGTGGTCATTCTCGTGGAGGATGAGTCGCCCCCGGGCGGGCCGCCTCTGCTTGGACTGTATGAAGGTCACTCGCTCACCGAGCGCGGCTGGGACTATGCCGGGGTGCTGCCGGATCGGATCTTCATCTACCGCAACCCGACCCTGCGGATCTGCGACTCCGAGGAGGACGTGGTCGAAGAGGTCGCGGTGACTGTCGTGCACGAGATAGCACATCACTTCGGAATATCCGATGATCGCCTTCACGAGCTGGGCTGGGATTGATTTGACCTGATCACCTACGCTGGCTCCGCATAACCCCTTACAGGAGGACACCCCAATGCAGAGTGCGCTCTTTGCCGCCGAAAACCTGGAGAAGGAGTCGGCCACTCCCGGATTTGCGCTGCAGAACTCAAAGATGCTCAAGGTCGAACTGAATGGCGAGTTCATGGCCCGCACCGGTTCGATGGTCGCCTACCAAGGCAATGTCCAGTTCCAGGCCCTCGGTTCCGGTGGCGCTGCCAAATGGCTTAAGCAGAAGCTGACCGGCGAGGGTGTACCGCTGATGAAGGTCTCCGGCCAGGGCGACGTCTTCCTGGCGGACCGGGCCGCCGAGGTTCACCTGATCGACATGCAGCAGGGCGATGCCATCAGCATCAACGGCGCCAACGTGCTCGCCTTCGAGTCGACCCTCAGTTACGACATCAAGATGGTGCAGGGCGTGGGCATGCTCTCCAGCGCCGGCCTGTTCAATTGCGTCTTCACCGGCGCGGGCCGGCTCGCCATCACCACCAAGGGCTATCCGGTCGTGCTGACGGTCGACCAGCCGACCTACGTCGACCCGCAGGCGGCCATCTGCTGGTCGGCCAGCCTGCAGACCGGATACCACCGTGCTGACCAGCTCGGCATCGGCACGCTGCTCGGTCGCTCCACCGGTGAGGCCTTCACGATGAGCTTCTCCGGCCAGGGTTTCGTGGTCGTGCAGCCGTCGGAGGAGCCCCCGGGTGGCATCGCGGGCGCCGGCAGCGGACAGCAGCAGTCCGGCGGAGTGCTCGGCGGCCTGCTCGGCGGCTGAGATCTGTTTGGATTCAGGGGTGAGCGCGACACAATAAGGTCGCCTCACCCCTTCTGCTTTGGAGCAGGCCGATGTCTGAAGATGTGATCGAGTTCGGCGCGGTGGACCGGCCGCCCCGGCGCTCTCGAGTGCCGGCCGGCTCGGCAATGCCGTTGGCCGCGATCGGGGCGATCGCCGGTGCCGCCTCGCTCATCGGGCCCTGGCAGTCCACCTCTCTCCCGCTCGGCCCCGATGTGGGCGACACCAGGCAGATCGGTGCGGCGCTCGCGGCCGTGGGGTCCCACGGAGCTGCGTACATGGTGGCGCTGACCGGGCTGATCACCGCCGTGTCAATCGTCCTTTTTGGACGCCGCCGGGTACGAGACACCGCTCGCACGGCCGGCTTCGCGCTGGCCGGATCCACCCTCGCGATCCTGCTGAGCATGGCCTATTCGCTCTCCAACACCAGCAATCTCGCCGACTACCGGCTCTATCCACCCGAGGACCTGGCCAACGTCGACTTCCGCCTCGAATGGGGGATCTATGTGGCGTTCGCAGCGGTGCTGTCCTTTGGCGCCGCACTGGTCGTGAGCCATGTGGCGGGTCCGAGGCCGGCGCCGAGACTGCTCGAGGAGCAGGCTCCGGAGCCGGGCGAGATGGAGCTCACGGTGTCGGTGTATCCGGTCAAACCCACGCTGTAACGCCCACCGAAACCAACGCGAGATCTAGGTCGCTGGGCCGGTAGGCTTCTTGGCGTGATTGATCTGCGTCTGCTCCGGGAAGATCCCGACCTGGTCCGTAAGAGCCAACGGACGCGTGGCGAGTCTGTCGAAGCTGTCGACGAGCTGCTGCGTGCCGACGAGGCCCGGCGGTCGGCGATCTCCTCCTTCGAAGCGCTGCGCGCGGAGCAGAAGCAACTCGGCAAACTGGTACCCAAAGCGACCGGCGACGAGAAAACCGCTCTGCTGACCCAGACAAAAGAGCTGGCCGAGCGGGTCAAAGCGGCCGAGGCAGCGGTCACCGAGGCCGAGGCCACACTGCGAGCTGCCCAGATGGCGATCTCCAATGTGGTCGAAGAAGGTGCCCCGGCCGGCGGCGAGGACAACTATGTCGTGCTGCGCGAGGTTGGGGACAAGCCCGCTATCGCCGAGCCCAAGGATCACCTGGCCCTCGGTGAGGCGCTGGGCGCCATCGACATGGAACGCGGGGCCAAGGTTTCGGGCGCCCGCTTCTACTTCCTGACCGGCCCGGGCGCGTTACTCCAACTCGGGCTGCTGCAGATGGGGCTTTGGCAGGCGGTGGAGGCCGGATTCACCCCGATGATCCCGCCGGTGCTGGTCAAGCCGGAGTCGATGGAAGGTACAGGCTTCCTGGGGGCGCATTCCAGCGAGGTCTACTACCTGCCGGACGACGACCTTTATTTGGTGGGTACCAGTGAAGTGCCACTCGCCGCCTACCACCGCGACGAGATCCTTACTCTGGACGGGCCGCGGCGGTATGTCGGATGGTCGAGCTGCTTCCGTCGTGAGGCGGGCAGCTATGGCAAGGACACCCGCGGCATCATCCGGGTGCACCAGTTCGACAAGCTCGAGATGTTCTCGTAC
>DPJL01000002.1:0-6323 GCA_003543035.1 Micromonosporaceae bacterium
CCGACGAACATCTCGACGAAGTCCGAGCCGGAGATCGAGTAGAACGGCACCCCGGCCTCACCGGCGACCGCCCTTGCGAGCAGCGTCTTACCGGTACCGGGAGGGCCGAAGAGCAGCACACCCTTAGGGATCTTGGCGCCGAGGGCCTGGTACTTAGCGGGATTTTGCAAGAAGTCCTTGATTTCGTGGAGCTCCTCGACCGCCTCTTCAGCGCCCGCGACATCGGCGAAAGTCGTCTTGGGAGTGTCCTTGCTGACGAGCTTGGCCTTCGACTTGCCGAAGTTGAGCACCCGCGAGCCGCCACCCTGCATCTGCGACATGAACAGCAGCAAAAGAATCACGAGGATCGCGATCGGCAAAAGGTTGACCAGCAACGAGAGCAGCACGCTCTCCTTGGTGACCTCGGTGGCGAAGACGTCGGCCTTTCCGCCCGCTTCGGCGGCCAGCACCTTGTTGTAAACGTCGGTGTTGCCACCGGACGGATACTGGGCCTGGATCAGGTTGGTCGCGGTTTTGTCGTCCCCGAACGTGGCCTTTTCCTTCAGCTCAAGCTGGAGCACCTGCTCCTTGTCCAGGATCAGAGCCTTCTTGATGCCGCCCTTGTCGAGTTGCTCGAAGGCAACCGAGGTGTCGACGTCTTTATATGTTGGTCCGCTCGTGAACATCTGGCTGACGAGGATCGCGCCAGCGATGACCACAAAGATCCAGAAGATCGGTCGGCGGAAGATACGCGTACGCTCCATGCTGGTTATCGGATCCTGATCAGTAGAGGCGGGTCAGCTGAGTCGAAGGTACACCGTGGGAACCGTCCGCTCATCAATGCGGGCGGCCAAGCGCCAAAGCTTCAGCTCTTTCACAGCGGACTTTCGCCCACAGCGAACTCACCGTGAATAAACGTCTGGGTGGAGGATACCGACGTAGGGGACTTCGCGGTAGCGCTCGGAGTAATCCAGCCCATAGCCCACCACGAACTCGTTGGGAATATCAAACCCGACATACTTCACTGGTACCTGAACTTTGACCGCGTCGGGTTTGCGGAAGAGGGCCACGACGTCAACGCTCTTGGCGGAGCGGGATTCCAAGTACTTGAGCAGCCAGCTGAGGGTCAGCCCGGAGTCGACGATGTCCTCGACGACGATCACGTGCTTGCCGGCGATGTCGCGGTCCAGGTCCTTGAGGATCCGGACCACGCCTGACGAGGTGGCGCCCTGGCCGTAGGACGAGACCGCCATGAACTCAAGCTCGACCGCAGGCCCTCCTGCGGCGCCTAACGCGCGGGAAAAGTCGGCCATGAACATGACCGCACCCTTGAGGACGCAAACAAGAAGCAGGCCGTCAACCGATGCGTAGTCGGCTGCGACCTGCTTGGCGAGCTCACCTGTCTTGGTGTGGAGCTCCTCTTCCGTGATGATCACACGTTCGATGTCCGCGTCATACCAGCCCATGTGGTCAAGAGTGCCGGATGAACGGGCGTTGTGGCACGTCGGGGTCGGAATTCGTCTTGATCAACCCCAGGTTACCCAGAATCCCCGCGACGATGAGGAGACCTGTAAGGATCAGTAAGGCTGTCATGTCCTTAGTTTCTGCCGCGCTGGGCGCAACGGAAAGTGGCAGACATGCCATTGCTCCTCGAATTTCTGCCAGGTAGGATGTAACCGTGCTCACCAGGGTTGCAGTCCTCGCGTTTGACCAGATAGCCCCCTTCGAGTTGGGCGTTTTGTGCGAAGTTTTCGGCACGGATCGCACCGAGGACGGGTTCCCCTGGTACGACTTCAAGATCTGCTCGGTGGACGGCAAACCGGTGGAGACACGATCGGGGTTCACCATCACCCCGCACGCGGATCTTTCACCGCTGGATACGGCCGAGCTGATCGCGGTGCCGGCGCATCCCATTGACACAGATCTGCCGCAAGAGGCCATCGATGCCCTGGTCCGCGCGGAGGCCAGAGGGGCTTGGATCCTGTCGGTCTGCTCCGGGGCTTTCGCGCTCGGCCAGGCTGGGCTGCTGGAGGGACGCCGGTGCACAACCCATTGGAAGTACGCCGACCAGCTCGCCGAGCGCTTCCCGACCGCCCAGGTGGTGCCAGACGCCCTCTACATCCAAGATGGCCGGGTCATCACGAGCGCCGGGACGGCCGCCGGGATCGACGCCTGCTTGCACCTAGTACGCCAGGTGCACGGCGCGGGCCTGGCCAACAAGCTCGCTCGCCGCATGGTGGTGCCGCCGCATCGCGCCGGTGGGCAGGCTCAGTTCATCGAGGCCCCGATCCCGGAGCAGGCCAACTGCGAGACCCTCCAGCCGCTGCTCGAGTGGCTGCTTACCCATCTCGATGAGCCGTTGACCGTCGACGATCTGGCTCATCGCACCCACATGGCTCCGCGCACGTTTGCCCGTAAGTTCCGTGCAGAGACCGGGGCGAGCCCGCACGACTGGCTCACCCATCAGCGGGTGCTCTTCGCACGGCGGCTGCTCGAGGAGACCGATCTGCCGGTCGAGCAGGTCGCGGTGCGGGCGGGCTTCGGTGACGCGGCCACGATGCGGCATCACTTCAGCAAGCGCGCCGGCACGACGCCCCAGCACTATCGGCAGACCTTCCGCGGCTGAATGATGCGGTTAGTGCCGTCCTATCACCGGCAACTTGGTGTGAATCACGGTGGTACCAGGTACACCGTCGCTGTCCATGGAAGTGGTCACAGCCGCGTCCGCTGACGGGGCAACGCCTGTCACGGTCAGCGAGTAGTCCACGGTCCCACCTGGACGGCTGCCGCTGGTCTTCACCAACATGTCCGGCCCGGGTGCGACTGATTGAAGCTCGCCCTTGCCGAGCGCGTTCTCCGCGCCGACGGCAAATGTCTTGGCGCCGTTGGGAAGCGCGGCTTCGTCATAGGCGAAGCGGATCCGCTCCGAGTCGCCGGTCGCCAGCCACGCCTGGAAATGTTGCTCCTGGTCGGTGCCGAAGAGCTTGACGCGCCACTCGACGACCACCCACTCGCGTCCTTCGGCTTGCACTGTCGCCACTCGGATCCCGGCTGCGCCGGTTCCGTCCATGTCGGCCCAGTACGGCGCGAGCACGTTGTTCGGCCGGGTTTCAGAGATTCCCGACGGCGGCTCTGACCGCACGTCTTGCACGCTTCCGCCGCCGACTACCAGGTACCCGTTGGAAACCACGCCAATCCGTTGGTAGCTCTGCCCCGCATAGGTGAAGGCCGGCACGTCGTAGACGATCAGCTCCTCGTCCCCGATCGGGTCGGCGTCAACCGACAGTGGTTTGTAGCGCCGATCCTCCAACTTGGACAGTGCGGGCAACCCGGGTGTGACCCCGACCAGATCGGCGCGCTGCGACGCCGGCGTGTTCAGCTTTAGGGCAGGACCCGCCTCGCTCTTGACCGTCACCGAGGCATCCTCGTAGCCCAGATTCGAGGCCTGGACCCGGCACTTCACCGACTCGCCCATGGTCACCTTGGACTGGTCGCATGAACTGCTCAGCGCCACCCGGCCCTGAGTCGGCCGATAGGCCACCGGCAGGTGCAGGTCCGGATAGCTACCGGACATCGAGGCCAGTCTCACCGACCCGAAGCGCCACTTGGCATCGTTGGCCCGCGACGAGATGGTGATCTGAATGGACGCCGTCTTTCCCGCGCCAATCGTCACTGTTGCCGGGGTGACCGTGATCGAGCCGTCCGTGGAGCGGGCCCGGTAGGTGAGAGCCTGGCTGCTGTCGTTGCGCAGCACCCGAGTGGTCTGCAACCGACCCGGCATGATCGGCGCGTTGATCGACGGCAGGTTGAGGTCGACCGAGCGCACCTCGTCGTCGGCGAGATCGAGCATCTTTCCGGCGGACTCGGAGATGGTCACGCCGGGCCGCGCGGCCTTGTCCACGGCGATCCGGCCGGCGCCGAAGTCCAGTGGGTCGGCCGGAGTCTTGAGGTCCTCCTTGACGACATCGGTGACGGCGGTGGTCATCAACGCCGACTTGAGCTCACCCGGAGTCCAATCAGGACGCCGTGCGGCCAGCAACGCAGCCGCTCCGGCCACATGTGGCGAGGACATCGACGTGCCGGCAATGGCTTGGAACAGTTGGCCGGGCGGGCCGCCGGTGATCTCATCGGGTTCAGGTGTGTGCCCGGCCAGGATCTGTACGCCGGGTGCGGTCACATCGGGCTTGAGTGCCAGCCCACCCGGACCCCGGGACGAGAACCCGGCCATCACGTCGCCCTTGCCGGTGCTCTTGTCGCCAGCCCCGATGGTCGCGACCGGATCGTCGCCGAGCTTGTCCAATATGGACGCATCAGGCAGGTGTACCGCGGGGAGCCAATGATTGTCGGTCTCGGTGTCCTGAAGCGATGGGTTGTAGAGAATCATGCCGACCGCGCCACCGCGCTTGACGTTCCAGCCCTTCTCCACGCGGGCGTTGCCGCCGCGCTCGCACAGCACAATCTTCCCGTTGAACTGGCTGGGCTTCGCGGGCTCCAAGCACTTCCCGTTACGCACCACCGGTGCCGGGCCAACCCCGGCCGTCACCGATGCACCTTCGAATTTGGCTCCATTGCCCAGCGTCAGAGTTGAGCTGAACTCACGGCGCTGGGTCGACGCGGCAACAGTCGTGACCCACGGCGCGAGGTGGTTGACCGTGCTCTCACCCGGACCCGAGTTACCCGCCGAAGCGGCGACGAAGACACCGGCCGCATAGGCGTCAAGGAACGCCATCTCAACCGGATCGGTAAAGGGATCCGTCCCACCGGAGATGGAGTAGTTGATGACATTCACGCCATCCCGGATCGCTTGTGCGACAGCGGCTGCGGAGTCCGACGACATGCAACCCTTGGCGCCGCAAACCTTGTAGACGCTGAGCCATGCGGCCGGGGCCACCCCTCGCACCGGGCCACGCTCAACGCCGAAAACCTTGGCGCTGTTCAACACATTGCCGACCGCGGTCGAGGCGGTGTGAGTGCCGTGCCCGTCGCTGTCCCGCGCGCTCTTGAAGGTCTCGTCCTTGTGGACCGACAGGTACGACTCGAGGAACGCCTCACCGCTGACCAACTTGTTGTTGCACTTGAACGCCCGGCCCTCATTTGAACCAAAGTCGCAGGGCCGCTTCTTGCCAGGTGGGCTGCCCAGGTTGCCCTGATCGGCGAAGCTCGGGTGCTCCGGCCACGCGCCGGTGTCCAGGATTCCAACGGTCACGCCCTTACCCGCGCGGCGTCCACCGCCCTGATCCTGTTGCACCCGATCCGCTCCGATGAATTCGCTCGACGAGTCGGTCAGCGGCTGGCGCAACTCGTCCTTCTGCACCGCCACGACGCCGTCGAGGGTCAGCAGATCCTTCACCTGATTCGCCGGCACCGACAGCGCCATCCCGCCGTAGACCGTCCGGAACCGCTGACCCACCTTTGCCTGAGGCAGGTTCTTGGCAAGCAGGTCGGTGAAGCGTCCCTCCCGCTGCTCCAAATACTGCTCATAGGCAAGCTCGGCGGCGTCGCCAGAAAGCCGCCGACCGGTGAAGGCAGGACTCGTCGGCTCAAAGCCGGTGATGCCGCCGCGATAGCTGGCCACCGGGTCATGGTCCAATTTGACGAGTACCGGGATCAGCTCGGCATCCGCGCGGCCGAGCAGCGCGCGATCAGTCCGGGCCAGTCTGCTGGTCGGAGTGCGTCCCACCTCCTCCCGCGCCACCGGCCGTACCTTGTGGTCGGCCGCGTGTGCCGCACTGCTGACTGTCACCTGGGACAAGCTCGCCAAGATTACGAGCCCGACGATCACCGGTAGCTTCACAAAGCGGACAACGAGTGACCTGCGGATCGGTCCCCAATATCAGATTGCGGATATCCGTCATGATCATCGCCATTTCCGGGAACTGGCGCGATCCTTTGCCTGCGAGGGGACCATTTCCCCGAAAACGCGCGGATCATCGCAGGGAGCGCGCGGATCATGGGTCGGCTCGACGCCGCGGGGAGGGGTGTTACCAGGCGGCGGCTTGGCCGTCGGCCCGCGGCTCGGATCCGGCCACATAGCCGCCCTCGGGCAGCCGCCAGATGGCTTGACCCATGCCGAAGGGGCCCGGCTCGTCGACCACGACCACATCATGACCGCGTTCGCGCAGGTCATGCTGTCCTGGCAAAGCGGCCTCAACGAGAACCCGCAGGCCAGACTGCCAGTACCAGCGCGGCTCTCCGAGCGCGGCTTGTGGATCAAGCCCACCGTCCACAGTGGCCAGGACCAGCTGAAGGTGCCCTTGCGGCTGCATGTGCCCACCCATCACGCCAAACGGGCCGATCGGTGCGCCGTCGCGGCTCAGGAAGCCCGGAATGATGGTGTGGAAGGG
>DPJL01000002.1:6731-7985 GCA_003543035.1 Micromonosporaceae bacterium
CCACGGTTCTGCAGGCCGAAGCCGTATCCGGGGAGCACTACGTACGAGCCGAAGCCCATGTAATTCGACTGGATCAGGCTGACCATCATCCCGGCCGAGTCGGCCGTGGCCAGGTAGACCGTGCCACCGCGGATCGGATCGCCAGGCAGCGGCCACGCGGCACGCTCGCCGATCAGCCGGCGTCGTTCCTCGAGGTAGGACCGGTCGAGCAGGCGCGGCATCGGAGCATCAGCCACATAGGCGTGCGCGTCGGCGAAGCCAAGTTTCATTGCCTCGATCTGCTCGTGCAGGCCGTGCTGCGGCAGACCATCGAGCAGGGCCAGCGCTTGCAACGCGGCCACTCCCTGCCCATTCGGCGGCAGCTCGTGCACGGTGTACCCGCGATATTGCGCGCTGATCGGCTCGACCCATTCGCTGGCGTGGGCAGCCATGTCATCGGCGGTGATGAGCCCGCCGGTCTCGGCGGAGAAAAGGTCGAGGGCGGCAGCGATCTCGCCGTCATAGAACTCCGCCGCGTGCGTTCCGGCGATAAGACGCAGCGTGCGGGCCTTGTCGTGATTGCGGAAAAGCTCACCGGCGCGTGGCCGCTGTCCAAACACCTCCGTCCACTCGCGGCATTCGGGCAGGTCCGGCGGCTGCGCCCGAGCCCATCCGGCTGCGACCGCGGGCGAAACCGGAAAACCCTGCTCGGCATAGCGGATCGCATCAGCGAAGAGCCGCTCGAACGGCAGGCTGCCGAAGCGCTCGTGCAGGTCACGCCAACCGGCCGGAGCACCTGGCACAGTCACCGGCAGCCAGCCTCGCGTTGGTGGGCACTCTCCTGCCGCCTGCGCGCCGCCGAAGGCCGGGCCTGCGGGTTCGGCGTTTTTTCGCATCAAATCAAAAGACAATGCCGCGGGTGTACCACCTGAGCCGTTCAGCCCATACAAAGAGCTGCCATCCCACACCTGGGCGAAGAGATCTCCCCCGATGTCGTTAGAGCCTGGCTGGACGACCGTCAAAGTGACCGCGGTCGCGATGGCAGCGTCCACCGCATTGCCGCCTTCGCGCAGGATGGCCAACCCCGCCTGGGCCGCGAGCGGCTGCGCCGTGGCCACGACGCCGTTACCCGCATAGACCGGAGCTCGCACCCGGTCAAGCCTAGTGGCCCGCGCCAAAATTCGTGGCAGTGCGACCGCTCAGGACGCCGGCCTACTTTGCTCACGAATTTCTGGTGCGGGCCACTGGGCGCACCCGGCTAATGTCGGTATATGC
>DPJL01000149.1 GCA_003543035.1 Micromonosporaceae bacterium
CAGGGTTCATCATGATGGCATGACCGACACCTGGGGCATCCCCGGCCCGACGTTCCTGTGGATCTTCATTGGTCTCGCCTTGGTCCTGTTCGGGTGGACTATCGCCCGGCGCAGGCGCCTGTTCGCTGGGCCTGACAACGTGAGTGTCGACAACCTCGCCCCGTCATCCGTTGCCTACCTCACCGAGGGCCCGCAACGCGCGGCCCACGCTTCGCTCGCCTGGCTGCGCCGGGCCAACGCGGTCGACATCGATCACGTCGGCAGGCTCAGCCGGCTCGGCGGCGTCCCGGCAGGTGCGAATGCGCTGGATTCGGCTGTCCTGCACGCCGCCGGGCAGGGGGTGCGGGCTTCGCAGGTCCAATTTGAACAGTCGGTGGCCTCAGCACTCGGCTCGATCCGCGATGACCTGACGCGCCAGGGCCTGCTGGTCTCGCAGGAGGATCGCAAAGCCGCGAGGACGGGAGCCTGGCTGCTGCTCACTCTAACCGCGGTCGGCTTGCTACGGCTCGGTTTCGGGATGGCCGGCGGCAAACCGGTGGGCTTCCTCGTGCTCGCGCTAGTGGTCGTCGCCCCGATCTCGCTTCTGCTGCTGCGCACCCCGCGCATCACCGCAGCAGCCAAACGCGCTGTCGCCCAACTTCGCAAGAGCTATCAGCATCTCAGCCTTTCGCACAAGCCGGCCTTTCAGACCTACGACCCGGTGATGACAGGCATGGCCGTGGGCCTGTTCGGAGGGGCCGTGCTTTTGTCCGCCGATCCGGCTCTGGCTGAAGGCGTTGGCGTCCGCGACGTGGCCGGCAGCGCCGGATACAGCGGCTCCTACGGCGGGGGCGACAGCGGATCCAGCGGTGGCGGCGATGGTGGGGGTGGCGGCGGCGGCTGTGGTGGTGGAGGCGGGTGCGGAGGGTGACCCCGCTGGCCGGGCGGGGCGTGGGCATCGGATGGCGGCCTGAGATAGCCGGATTCGTCGCCTCGCTACCAGGCCTGCGCTTCGTCGAGGTCGTCGCCGAATCCCTGCCCGCCAAAGGAGAATTGCCGCCCGCCCTGCAGGAGCTCAACGCGCGCAACGTCGCGATCATCCCGCATGGCGTGAAGCTTTCCCTTGGCGGGGCTGAAACTGTTGCGCCCCAACGGGTTACCCACCTCGCCCGGTGCGCCGAGCTGACCGGCGCACCGTTGGTCAGCGAACACATCGCCTTCGTCCGGGCGGGCGGGATGGAAGCGGGTCACCTGCTGCCGGTGCCACGCAGCCGCGAAGCGGTGGAGGCGATCGTTGCCAATGTGCGCCGTACTCAGGCCGAGCTGGCCGTGCCGCTGGCGCTCGAACCCATCGCCGCCCTGTTCGACTGGCCCGACGACGAGCTGACCGAAGCGCAGTTCCTCAACGAGATCCTGGACCGGACAGGGGCGATGCTGCTGCTCGACATCGCCAACGTTTATGCCAACGCGGTCAACCGGGAAGTCGACCCACTGTCCGTTCTGGACAGTCTGCCGCTGGACCGGGTCGCCTACGCCCACGTCGCCGGGGGCAGCCGCCACGATGGGCTCTATCACGACACCCACACCGATCCGGTACCGGTTGAGGTGCTGGAGCTGGTATCCGAGCTGCGTGACACCGGGCGACGCCCGCCTGCCTTCCTACTCGAGCGCGACGGCGACTATCCCATCGCAGCCCAGCTTCGGTCCGAATTGGACTCTGTCGCCGCGGCCAGCGGATATCCGGGGATCACGTGAGCCTCGCAGAGCGTCAGGCCGAGCTTGTCGCCGCCCTCGTGCGCGGCGGATCTCCCCCGCCTGGATTCGACACCCGCCTTTTGGCCGCCGCCAGAGCCGCGCTGCTGAGCAAACGGGCCGAAGAGGTGGCTCGGGTCTGGCCGAGGCTTGCCGGCGCGTATGGCGCCCGCTGGAGCGAGGTTTTCGGGCAGTGGGCTCGGACCCGAGCCCCCACCGGGTCGCTGCGCGACGGCTGGGACTTCGCCGCAGAGCACCCACCTGCAGGGATGGCGATGGCGGAGCTGCGCGTCACCCAGGCGTTGTGGAAGCCCGGTAAAACGGCGCTGCGCCGTCGGCGCCTTCCCGCTGTGCGCCTTTGCCACGACGGCACCCGCAGAGTGCTGATCGTTCAGCTCGCCGGGCGCGTCTACCTGCTGCCCTAGTGTTCCGAGCCGGAGAAAACCCCCGGTGGGCGAACCCACCGGGGCTTGCTACTGCGGGTCAGACCTCCACAAGCAGCCGCCCGCGCAAGGCGTTGAGCGACTGCGAAAGCAGGCGTGACACGTGCATCTGGGAGATGCCCAGCTTTTTGGCTATCTGGCTCTGGGTAAGGTCACAGAAGAATCTCAGGTAGAGAATCCGCTGCTCGCGTGCCGGAAGCTCCGCGACGTGCTGACGAAGCGCCTGCCGGTCGGGGACCGACTCCAGGCGCTCGTCGGCTTCGCCGATTAGCTGACCCAGCTCGATCGCCCCATCTTCCACAGTCACCGGACTGTTGAGTGACCGAGTGTTGTAGGCGCCGCCGCAGTGCATGCCCGCGAGCACCTCACCCTCACTGAGTTCCAGATGCTTGGCCAGATCGGCCACGCCCGGCGAACGGCCAAGATCCTGGGTCAGCGTCGGCAGCGCGCGGCTGATCTGCAGGTGTAGTTCCTGCATCCGCCGCGTCACGTGCAGACTCCAGGCGCTGTCCCGGAAATGCTTCTTCAATTCGCCGAGAATGGTGGGTACCGCGAACTTGCTGAACGCGACACCACGGGTGGGATCGAATCGATCCACCGACTTGATCAGACCGAGCATCGCGACCTGTACCAGATCGTCGACGTCCTCTCCCCGGCCGTGGAAGGAACGGGCAAGCCGTTGGGCCAGAGGCATATACGTGTGGATTGCCTCTTCGCGAAGGCGAGCTCTTTCCTGATCCTGCCTTGCCACCTGCTGTGCACTGGTGGTGGCGCGCTTCGACGTTGCCTTCTTCAAGGTCTGCGACGAAGGCCGGGGACGAACAGACAGAGAAACCGGAGCCATGACTGCTCCCAACCGCAAGTGGACCGAAGGGCGCCACGGGGGCGTCACCCAAATAGGTCCTGACTGCGTAGCCGCGGCACCCGTTTCTTGAGTGCCACCACGGCCCAACCCAGGGGTGCGGACCGCGTTGAGTGGACCCTACCTCATCCGAACGGATGACACAAAACAGCTACTCGGCCTCCAGGATGACTAGGCATGCTTCACCGTCGCTGAGCTCCATCGCGTGCTCGAGAATCGCGCCGGGGCCTCCGCTTCCGGCGGCCTTCTCGAACTGGCGCATGAGCAGCGGCAGCGGATCGTCCACCTGACCTCGCCGGAAAGCCACTCCGTCGGTGAAGAAAATGACCAGGTCACCGCTTAGCAGCCGGACGGCACCCTGGCCATATCCGACATGAGCCTTAAGCCCGAGTAGCACTCCTTCGGGTGTCGGGCTGAGCTGCCGGGCGGTGCCCGCGCGCAACAGCACCGGCGCCAGGTGACCCGCCTGTGACCAGATCATCGTCTGCTCGGCGGCGAGATAACGCGCAAGCACCATGCCCGCCATTTGCCCCTGCTCGCCCCGATGCAGCTCTATATTGAGCGCTTCCAGGATCTCAGCCGGCGGGGAACCGGCGTGACCCATCACCCGGGCCGGGTACATGAGCCGGGTCATGGTTGCCGCAGCGGCCAACCCACTGCCCACGATGTCCCCGATGGCCACGAGCATGTCGCCGTCGGCGGCCGTGGTCGCGTCGAGAAAGTCCGCCTGGAAGCGCCAGTCCTCGGCGGGCACCCAATGCTGACCCCGGACCCGCAAGCCGGGCGCGCTGATGTCCAGAGCCGTTGCCGGGTACCAGATTTCTCTCATCTGGCGCGTCATCTCACGCTCGGCCGCCCCCCGCATCCGCTGCTCGCCCAGCTGCGCCTCGGTGCGCCGCAACGCATCCGCGGCGGCCCGCTCCTCGGTGATGTCGGAGGCGACCGCCTGTACCAGATGAACGTCCCCCTGCGGAGTCACCTTGGACTCGGCCACCATTCGCAGGGTCCGCACTTCGCCGCTCGGGTGCGGTACCCGGAACTCGATATCGGCCGGCCGTTTGCGCTCCAGCAACGTTTCCAGAAGTTGTTGCACCGCACCGACATCCTCCGGCACGACCAGTTTCGCCAGCCGGTCCAATGCGGACGGCCCGGCCGACGGCTCCCGGCCGAAGATCTGGTAGAAGCCATGTGACCAAAGGACTTCACCGGTGGCGAGGTCCCACTCGGCGAAGCCCAGCCGCCCGAGAATCTCCATCTGGGCGACCTGTTCGTTCTGCCGCTGAGCGCGGTCCAGGTGTTGTTGCGACACGAGAAGGTGCTCACCGAGCCGGACAGCCCGGCGGCGCAGCAGCAGTCGGCGTGGCCGTCCACGGTAGAGCACGGTTTCGTAGGAGGCGGGTCGTTCGTGCGGGGTCGACTCCTCAAATGCCCGCACGTAGGCGTCGAAGAGGCCGAGGTCGGCCAGATGCGGTTCGAGGTCGAGCAACCGCGAGCCGACGATGTCGGCCGGAGACCGTCCAAATAGGTCGGACATCTCGCGGGTGGCGAAGTCCACCACGAAGTCCACCACCGCGCCGTCCGCGTCGCGGACCGGGGAAAGCAGTTTGGCCTGCCCGAAAACGGCTCCCAGCACCGTTTTCAGCCAGTCGACCTGCTCCCATTTGGCGGCCGGTGGCACCCACAGCCGGCTGGCCACGCCGTCGACGACCTCGGCCAGCACAGCCAGCGCCTGTTTCTCGGTCGTGGAAAGGGTGCGTGGCTGCGCCCATTTGAGCAACAGCTGCGCCTGCGCATTCGCGGTTCGCACGGGATAGCTGGTGCATTGATCCGGTTCAGCTGTGCCCCCGCTCGACGCGACAAGACGCAAGGCGCCGTCCTCCATTACGGCGAAGGCGACAACCTCCACGCCGACCTCGGCGAGCCCGTCGTGCAGCAGAGTCTCGGCCAGCTCGGGAAGCGATACGACAGCTGCTGCCCCGCCCGCCGCGCGCAACACGTGCCGCGCGAAGGCAGGCGGCGCGGCCTTGCCGGCGGTCTTGCGGTCAACCCCGTTAACCAGGTCGGCGGCGAGGTCGACGACCGGCAAGTTGCTCTGCTGTGACTGCTTGGACAGCTGTTTGAACGCCTTCTCCGGATTCGTGCCCGACCGCTCGGCGAGGATGCCTTTGGCCTGTTCGATCAAGCCGCGGGTTCGCAAGGCCCGGCGCAGCCCGCTGACCTCCTCCTCGAGCCTGCGAACTCGAGCGATCCAGTCAGTGCTCTCTTCAGTCACCCTACGATTATCAGGCACTGTGACCGTGGTCCAGATTGAACACGCTAAATGCCTGTTTGATCACCGGATGAGCCACATTGCGAACCCAGACGCCGCCCGGCGTAACGCCCCGTTCACTGCCGGCGTGCGCGTGCCCGTGCACGGCAAGCCTGGTCGGCACTGAGTCGATGGCCTCGCCCAGTAGATAGGAGCCGAGGAAGGGGTAGATCTCCACTGGTTCTCCCACCAGAGTGTCCGGCACCGGCGCATAGTGCGTGAGAGCCACCCGGACGTCACAATCGAGCCTCTGCAACGCATTTCGCAGCCGCTCCGCGCTCTCCTCGGTGGTACGCACGAAGATCTTCATCTCGCGTTCGCCGAAGGCACTGGCGCAACGCCCGGCAAAGCCGCCGCCGAAACCTTTCACTCCGGCAATCCCGAGTCTTCCGCCGGGTGTGTCAAACACAATGTTTTCCCCTTCCAGCACGGTAATCCCGCTCTGTTCCAGGATGTCGGACACCTCGTCCTGCTGATCGCTCTGATGGTCGTGATTGCCGAGCACCGCCACCACCGGTACCTCCAGCGAGCCGAACTCCTCGGCCACGCACTTGGCCTCCTGTGGAGTCCCGTGCCGGGTTAGGTCACCGGCAAGCAGCAGCACATCGGCACACTGCGGCAGCTCGGCGAGCGCGGGGCGAAAGCGGCCGAGTAGATCGACGTCCATGTGTACATCCCCGACCGCGGCTATCCGGATCATGCCAACTCCTCGGCATCGACCGGTGGGGTGACTCGGACGACGACGATCGCGTTGCGGATCTCGCAGTGCGGAAAGTGGGCCGCCACCTTCTCTTCGATCAGCCTGCGCCGGTCTTCGCTCTCCACGTTGCCGCGGATCACCACGACACCGTCGCGGCGGGTGATCTCGATGCCCTGCTCCGCCACCCCCGCGTCCTCGGCCAGCTCCCGCTGGGCCGAAGCCTCGGCGTATTCGTCGTGCTCCAGATGCATCATGCCTCCTCCGGCAACACCGACAGCATCTCCAGCAGGACCAGAAACGCTTGTGCGTAAGGGGATTCCTTGGTCTCGGTGCGCACCTTGTCCCAGTCGATCTGCTCGCGCAGAGACCTGGCCAGCGGGAGCACCCGGCCATAGTCGCAATGGTGCTGCGACAGGGCCAGCAGCTTGTGAATCATCAGAGTGTCGGCCGGCATCACCGGAACCTGCACCCCGTTGATGGGCAACACAGTGGCCTGCGCCAGCGTCTCGGTGGTGACCGGGCGCTCCACCGGCCGGAAGATCAGATCGACGAGCTTGCCCTCGTCATACGCCTTGACGAGCCAGTCCTCGGGCGGCCGCTCAGGTGTGAAGCCCGCCTCGGCAAGCACCTCCAGAGCGCGATCCGCATCCTGTTGCCTGATGAGGAAATCCACGTCGTGTTCGCCGGACGTGCCACCGCGCGCGTAGACGGCGAACCCGCCGATCAGTGCGAAGGGGATGTTTTCCTGCTTGAGCACCGCGCTGGCGCGCTTCATTGTGAGCAGAAGATCCTCGCTCGGCTCCCTCATAGTCGGTCAGTACCCTGCGATGCGCTTAGGCACACCTCCGCGTGGGTAGCCCAAAGATAGAGAAGGCGGAGGGGTTGATCACATGATGGTGGTTACGACAGACCACATCCCCGGCCAAAAGGTGATCCGAGTTCTGGGCCGCGTGCTGGGTGTGACCGCACAGAGGCGCATCCCGGTTGAGGCGGGCGTGCCATGGGGCCGAGATGTCCCATCAACTCTGCTCAAGGACACGCTCAAGGCCTGGCGGCAGGACGCGGTGGACAACATGACAGAGGCGGCACACGGGCGCGGTGCGAATGCCGTACTGGGTATGCGCTTCGACCATCGCGAGGTGGGCGAATCGTGGGTGGAGATCTGCGCCTATGGCACGGCTGTGGTCCTGGCGGGCGAATCCAAACGGCGTTTACCGGTACCCGGCTGGGAGACGAGAAACATTGACTGGAAAGGAGAGGAGGATGCCGCGGAAAGCCTGGAGCGCCAAACGTGAGTTGGAGAAAGCCATTGGCCGCTAGCTTCTGGCCTAAGATCTGACCCATGGATCTGGGACTGTCAGGCCGGGTTTTCGTGGCGACCGGCGCCTCCCGCGGGCTCGGCTTCGCCACAGCTCGCTGCCTGGTCGACGAAGGAGCGCGGGTGGTCATCTCCGCTCGCGATGAGACCAGGCTGACAGCGGCGGTCAAATCGTTGGGGGGACCGGAAAAAGCGATAGGTGTCGCAGCCAGTCTTGGCGACGCGCGAACATCCGAGCGCCTCGTCTCGCGGGCCCTCGCAGAATTCGGCAGATTGGACGGCGCGCTCATCTCCGTCGGCGGCCCACCCCGCGGGACCGCCGCCGAGGTGAGCGATGAGCTGTGGCGCGAAGCCTTCGAGACGGTCTTTCTCGGCTCGGTGCGGTTGGCTCGCACGGTGGCCGGCTCGCTCGAATACGGTGGTGCGATCGCCTTCGTGCTCTCCAGCTCGGCTCGCAGCCCAGTGCCGGGTCTCGGGATCTCCAACGGGCTTCGGCCCGGGCTGGCCGGTGTGGCGAAGGACATGGCCGACGAATTCGGCCCACGGAATGTGCGAGTCGTCAGCCTGCTGCCCGGCAGGATCCTCACCGACCGCAACCTCGAGCTCTTCGCCGCCACCGGTGACGCGGCAAAAGCCCGCGCCGAAGCCGAAGCCAGCATCCCGCTGGGACGACTCGGCGACCCGGCCGAGTTCGGCCGAGTCGCCGCCTTCGTGCTTTCACCGGCCGCGAGCTACCTGACCGGACTGTCCATTCCGGTCGATGGTGGCGCTCTGCGAACGCTCTGAACTATTTGCAGAGCGCCTTGACCTTTTCCGCCTGCGACTTGTCCAATCCGTTCACCACGGTTTGCACCTTCGCCGGGTCGGTGCCGGCGGCGTCGAGGTCGGCCTGCAGCTTCTTCACCGAGGTCAGCTCGGCATCCAGGGCCGCCTTGACCTCTGGATCGCCGGCCTCTGCGGTGAGGGCGGAGAGTTTTACCTGGTACCCGGAAATAATGGTCTTGAGCTCGCCAAAGGCGGACAGGGCCTTGACCGGGTCGGACTGGCCGGCCTTCAGATCCGCCAGCACGGGAGTCAGTTTGGTTTCGGTCTCGGCCGACAGCGTGTTGTAGGCCGCGCATGTGGTCTTCTTGTCCGCAAGCGTCACCTTGCTCGGCGAGGGACTCGCGCCGGGCTCGTCCTGCGGCACGTCAGCGCAGGCGGCGGTGGCGAAGAGCGCCAGGCCGAGGGTGGCCACGGCGATAATGCGTCGCATATGAGGGATCACCTAGGCAGCGTACGCACCACTTGCGAGACAGCGCCCGTCGGGCGAGCGTCAGGAAGAGGACACCGGATCGGCACTTCAATCGTCGTCGGCGTCGAATCTTCCGGATGACACAATCACGGGCTCCAGCGACGAGACCGGCCTTGGTGAATCGGCGATGGCGAACTGCGTCTTGTAGAGGTCGGCGTAGAGCCCACCCTCGATCAGGAGCTGCTCATGGGTACCACGCTGGACGATGGTGCCGCCGTCGAGGACCAGGATCTGATCGGCCTCGCGGACTGTCGAGAGCCGGTGCGCGATCACCAACGCCGTCCGCCCCACCAGAGCGGAAGCGAGCGCCTCCTGCACGGCCGCCTCGCTCTCCGAGTCGAGGTGGGCGGTCGCCTCGTCCAGGATGACGATGGACGGAGCCTTGAGCAGCAACCGGGCGATGGCGATGCGCTGCTTCTCCCCGCCGGAGAAGCGATAGCCGCGCTCACCCACCACGGTGTCCAGACCGTCGGGCAGCGCCCGCACGACCGGCTCCACCTGAGCCGAGCGCAGCGCCTCCCACAGCTCGTCGTCGGTGGCCTCGGGCTTGGCGTACCTCAGGTTCTCCGCGATCGTCTCGTGGAACAGATGCGCATCCTGAGTCACCACACCGATGGTGTCCCGAAGCGATTGCAGGGTCGCCTCGCGCACATCGATCCCCCCGACCAGAACGGCGCCATCGCTGACGTCGTAGACGCGGCTGACAAGCATCGAAGTCGTTGACTTCCCTGCGCCCGAGGATCCGACCAGGGCCACCAGTTGCCCCGGCTCCACCGTGAACGAAACTCCACGCAGCACTGGCTCACTGGCCGTCCGCTCAAGCGTGGCCACATCTTCCAGCGAGGCGAGCGATATCTCCGCGGCCGTGGGGTACCTGAACTCCACGGCCCGGAATTCCACAGTGGACGCACCCTTCGGGATGGTGACCGCACCCGGCTTCTCGGCGATCCCCGGCGGCAGGTCGAGCACCTCGAACACTCGGTCGAAGGAGACCAGCGCGCCCATTACGTCAATGCGCACATTGGACAGTGCGGTGATCGGGCCGTAGAGGCTGGTCAGCAACATTGCCAAGGCGACGACGTCACCGGCGTCGAGCTGGCCGTTCACCGCATACCACCCGCCGAGGCCGTAGACGAGCGCCTGCGCCAGCGATGCCACAAGCATCATCGCCATGAAGAAGGTGCGCGAATACATGGCCGACTGAACGCCGATATCGCGAACCCGCGCCGCCCTGGTGGAGAAGCGCTCCGACTCGGTCTCCGGGCGGCCGAAGAGTTTCACCAACAGCGCACCGGCCACCCCGAAGCGCTCGGTCATGGTGGCATTCATCTTCGCGTCGAGGTCGTAGGACTCCCTGGTGATGGCGGCCAGCTTGTGGCCGACCCTTCGGGCCGGAAGAATGAACAGTGGCAACAAAACCAACGAGATCAGCGTGATCTGCCAGGAGAGCGTGAGCATCACCGCGGCGGTGAGGACCAGCCGGATGATGTTGCTGACCACACCGGACAGGGTGGACGTGAACGCGCGCTGAGCACCCATCACGTCGTTGTTGAGCCTGCTGACCAAAGCGCCGGTCTGCGCCCTGGTGAAGAACTGAACCGGCTGCTGCTGCACGTGGTCGTAGACCTTGGTGCGCAGATCGAAGATTAGACCTTCACCGATGCGCGCGGAAAACCACCGCTCTGCCAACGACAACAGGGCTCCGACCACCGCCAGCCCGGCAATGATCCCAGCGAGGCGGATGACATCGCGGCCCGCCTCGGGCCCGCCCTTGATGATGGTGTTGACCACCTGACCGGCCAGCACCGGGGTGATGACACCGGCGACCGCGGCGATGACAATGACCACCAGGAAGACGGCGATCTCACGTTTATATGGCTTGGCGAAGGCGAGGATTCGTTTGGCGGTGACTTTGCCGATCTTTCGCTTGTCGACGCTCTGCCCACGGCGCATGGAACGCATCAACATTTCCATACCGCCGCCAGGACCTGGATAACTCACATGCCCAACCTAGCTCGAGGGTCGGACAGGAAGGCTCGGTTATTCGCCTATCCCGGCTAGATCGCGGATGCGGCGGGTCTGCGCCTCGCGCTCCAACCGTTCCTGCTCGGCGCCCGAACGCTCGCCCGCCCCGAGCAGCAGGCCCTTGATCTCGACGATCGCGTCCCGGTTGCCCGCGATCAGGGCCGCGGTCAGGTCGCTCGCGGCATCGTCCAGATCAGCACGGGGAACCACCAGGTTCACCAGACCGATCCGTTCAGCCTCCGCGGCGCCAACGCGGCGGCCGGTCGCGCAAAGCTCGAGTGCCCTGGCGTAGCCCACCAGCTCGACCAGGCGTTTGGTGCCGGTCAGATCCGGTACCAAACCGAGCTGCACCTCGGCCATGGCGAACGAAACGTCCTCGGCGGCGACGCGCAGATCACAAGCGAGGGCGAGCTGAAAGCCCGCTCCAATCGCGTGGCCCTGGACCGCGGCGATGGTTATCAAATCCGGGCGGCGCAGCCAGGAGAATCCAGATTGATAGATGGCGATCCGCTCGGCGGACTCCTCAGGAGTCAATGCGGCGATCGCGGCCAACTCGGCACCCGCCACGGACCGGTCCAGACCAGCCGAGAACGAAGAGCCTTCGCCCTTGACCAGAACGATCCGGATTTCGCCTGTCAACTGACGCGCAAACTCGCTCAATGCGAGCCACATCTGCGGAGTCTGCGCATTGCGCGCTTCGGGCCGGTCCAATGTCACCGTCGCAACTGGACCGTCGATTGATACACGGAAGCCGGTCGTGGTCATCCCCGGCCGGCTTCCAAGCTGTTCTGCCATTTCCGGCCGACCCGCTCCCGGAGGCGACCGCTGGCGACAGCACTGCTATCGCCAGCCGGCAGAATCATGCCTTTTTGCGCCGACGGGCGCCGCCGCGCTGGCGAAGCTGGACACCCGACTCGGTCAGCACTCGGTGGATGAATCCATACGAGCGGCCGGTCGAAGCGGCCAGCGCGCGGATGCTCTCGCCGCCTGTGTAACGCTTCACAAGGTCTTTGGCGAGCGCCTGACGTTCGGTCCCGACGATCCGGCGACCTTTCTCCGTCGTGCTAGCTGTGCCGGTGGCTGCCATGTGATTCCCTCACGTCCTAGTGACGATACGGACTTTGCGGTCTCATCTATTAGACCGCCTCGGACGATCATGCGCTAGATATCAATTTCATGCCAACCGACACGCGCGCTCCTGTCGGGTACCCGATAGCGTGGTGCGCCGTGAGGACACGCGAGCAAAAGGATCTGGCCGGCTGGCTGCTGCTGGTCCTCGTGGGCATGTTCGTCACCTGGCTGGCGGTGCGAAGCGGCGCAAGACTTGGCACAGCGAGCGCACCTTTCCTAGGCCGATTCCGGTTCGAAATCTCGCCGCTCTCACTCGTCGCACCGATCGTCGCGGTCGTCGTGCTCG
>DPJL01000150.1 GCA_003543035.1 Micromonosporaceae bacterium
CCGACAAGATCCGCAATGACCAATGGCAGGTGTCCTTTTTGGAGCTTGCCAAGGCTCACCAGCTCAGCCAGGGCGAAGGGATCACCGTCGCGGTGGTCGACTCGGGTATCGACCCCGACCATCCCGACCTGACCGGCAATGTCCTTAAAGGATTCGACGTCGTGACCGGCGGCAGTGGCGACGGCTGGGGCGATGTGGACGGCCACGGCACCGGCATGGCCGGGCTCGTCGCCGCACATGGCCACGGCGCCGGAAACGGTGATGGCGCACTGGGTCTGGCGCCCAAGGCGAAGATCCTCCCCGTTCGCATCGACACCGGGTCGGGGATCGGGCAGGGCGATGCCATGGCGATCGCGATCGACGAGGCCGTCAAGCGCGGCGCGAAGATCATCTCGATCTCGATCACCACTGACAACCGTGCTTACGACCCGATCCAGCGGGCGATCAAGGCCGGCGTCATCGTGGTGTCCTCGGTGGGCAACCGGCCCAAGGACCACTTCATCGGCGACCCGGGGGCGTACCCCGGAGTCCTCGCCGTCGGCGCCACCGGGAAAGACGGCAACATCGCCAACGAATCGGTCCGCGGCAAGGCGGTCGCGCTCGTGGCACCCGGTGTGGACATCGTCAGCAGCAGCAAGGACGGCAAATATCGCATCGGCACGGGGACAAGCCCGTCCACGGCGATCGTCGCCGGCGCGGCTGCCTCGGTGTGGTCGAAGTATCCACAGCTGACAAGCACCCAGGTGATCGATCACCTCACCAAGACAGCGGTGGACAAGGGCACCCCGGGCCGCGACGACGAATACGGCTTCGGTGCCCTCGACCTCGTCAAGGCGCTCAACACCGCACCGGGCTCGGCGAACGCTTCGACGACTCCGACTGGTCCAGCAGCCACTGACGGACCGTCCACACCGGAGGATAAGAGCTCGAACACCGGACTGTATGTCGGCATCGGGGCCGCTGTGCTCGTGGCGATCATCGTGATCGTCATGGTCAGCAGACGTCGCCGGAGCCCCAGCGCGTAGGCGCCGGTACTCTGACCGGAATGGGAGCTAAACCCGTTCTGGTGCTGGCTTCGGCCAGCCCGGCTCGCCGTGCGCTGCTCACCGCCGCCGGCATCGACCCCGAGGTGATCGTCTCAGGCATCGACGAAACCATCGTCGAGGCGAACGCCCCGGACACGCTCTGTGGCGCCCTCGCCCGTTTGAAGGCGCACGCCGTGGCCGAACGCCTTCGGCAGCGCCCTGCCGAGCTGACGGGCGATGTCCTGGTACTCGGATGCGACTCGGCACTTGCCTTTGATGGCCAGATCCTGGGCAAGCCGGAGAGCGCGGAAGACGCGATCAAGCTGTGGCACGCGATGCGCGGGCATACGGGTGTCCTGCACACCGGGCATTGCCTGGTGGAGTTGGCGACCGGGCGGGTAGCCGAAGGGGTTGGCTCCACCACGGTCCACTTTGCCGATCTCTCCGACGAAGAGGTCGAGGCCTACGTCGCAACGGGCGAGCCGCTTTGGGTGGCCGGTGCTTTCACGATCGATGGGCTGGGCGGTCCCTTCGTCGAGGGCATCGAAGGCGACCACAGCAACGTGGTCGGCCTCTCGCTTCCGCTGCTACGCCATCTGCTCCACGACCTCGGCCGATCGATCACCGAGCTGTGGCGAGCTCACTGACCCACGCAAACCCCAGGCGAGCAGCGCCGCCGCGGCGATGAAGACTGGAACCAGCAGCAGAGCGGTATGCGTACCAACCTTGTCCGCCAGCAGGCCGAGCAGCAGCGGGCCAACGCCGAAGCTGAGGCCCATCCCGTAGGAGGCGACTCCTGCGGCGCGATCGGCCTGGCTGGGCGCGACAACGGCGAGCGCAATCGCAATAGCGAGCGGGTAGTGCATGGCATTGCCGAGGCCTACAAGGAGTAGCCCGGCGATGGCACCGATCGCGTTGCCCGACATCCAGAACAGCGTGAAGCCGACGAAGCTGAGCACAAGCGCGCCGAAGTAGAGCGGCACCGCGCCCATCCGCAGCGCAAGCCGGGCACCTAGGGTGCGGCCGACGAGCATGCCGCCCACAATCGCCGACACCGCGGCGGATGCGGCCGCTGGTGAGAAAGCCAGCTCCTCGCGTAACACGATCGCTGTCCAAAGCGACAACGTGATCTCGACCGCTCCGGTCATCACCATCATCGTCCAGGCCAGCCAATAAGCCTTGGGCAGCGGGCGCTTCGGCTCCGCAGTGTCCACAGTGGACACCTCATCGATATGCGGCGGCTCAATTCGCATCCGCCATGCGATCAGTGCGACCAGCCCGATCAGTCCAATCAGGACACCTACACCGGCGCGCCAGCCCCATCCGGCGTCCACGGTGAGGCCGATGACGAGTGGTGCGGCAAGGCCCGCCGCAACCGCCATCGCGTTTGCCTCACTGATAGCGGCGGAGCCCGCGGCACCATGCATCTGGGAGAGCGAAACGACCACGCAACTCACCACGCAGATGCCGAAGAAGCCGATGAGCGCGGTGAGGCTGAGCGTGACCGGGTACATCGGCGGCAGCACTACGAAACCGAGGACGGCCAGCGCGATCCCGGCGAGCGAGCCCCACATGACCCGTCCCCGCCCGAAAGCACGGGAAAGCAAGGGGAACAGAGCACCACCGGCCATCGCACCGACGGCCAAGCCGGTGCTGTGCAGGCTGGCGAGCGCGTTTGAGGTGCCCTGCTCGTCTCTAAGGAACCCGACGATGGGCCCGAAACCGTAGAGGAAGTATGCGTACAGGCCCAGCTGAACGTAGATCAGCCAGGTGAGGGGGGTTCGAACAAGTCGAGGCACTGCCCCGACGCTACGCGCAGGAGCAGTGCCCCATCCGAAAACTGAGACGAAGCTAACGAACAGACTTGGCGAACTGCCGGGACGAGATCACCACGGCCAGGATCGTCAGCGGAATCAGGATCACCAGCGACTGCCAGACGCTCGGGTCGCCGGGGTTGCCGGCGAACAGCGAGCGGACACCGGTAACAGCCCAGCTGAACGGGTTGAACTTGGCCGTGTTCTGCAGCCACAGCGGCGCCAAGGCCAATGGCAGCAGAATGCCCGAGAGCAACATGATCGGCTGGATGAGCGTGTTCAACAGTGGGGCAAGCGCGTCTTCACTCTTGAGTGCGAGCCCGAACGCATACCCCGCGGACGAAAGCAGCAGCGCCATCAACCCGACCAACAGGAATGCGAGCAACGCATCTGTGACATGGATCCGCAGACCGAACGGCACCGCCAGGATGGTGACGAAAACCGCTTGGAACATAAGGGAAACCACGTCTCGCAACGCTCGCCCGAGCAACAGGGCGACCCGGCTGACCGGAGTCACCCGATTGCGCTCGATCACGCCCGCTCGCAGCTCCGCGATGAGACCGAAGCCCGAGAACGCGGTGAAGAGCGCCACCATGACCAGCATGCCCGGGACGAAGATCTGATATGCCTCGGCGTTGGTCAACTCCCGGCCACCGCCGAGCGCCTTTTTCATCAAGGGCGCAAAGAGGAACAGGTAGAACAGCGGCTGGGTGATACCAACGACGACCCACACCGGGTTACGCAGCAGGAGCAGCATCTGGCGCTGGAACACCAGCCACGTGTCACGCAGAAATTTCATCGTCAGCTCTCCCTCAGACTGCGGCCGGTCTTGGCCAGGAAGACATCGTCAAGGCTTGGCCGGTGCAGCTCGATCGAGGTCAGCTTCACCCCGCCGGCATCCAGAGCACGCAACACGTGCGGGATAGCGGTGGCGCCGTCTTCGACGTAGAGGCGAATGCCCTCGTCCTCGGTCTCCAACTTTTTCACGTAGTCGGCGCTGCCGAGCAACTCGGCGGCCGCAGCCACATTTTGTGGCAGGGCAACCGAAACGACGTCGCCAAGCACCTCCTGCTTGAGGTCGGCAGGCGTCCCCTCGGCCACGATCTGGCCGTGATCCATGATGGCCAGCCGGTCGCAGAGCGCATCGGCTTCATCCAGGTAGTGGGTGGTGAGGAAGACGGTCATGCCAAGCTCTCGCAGCTTGCGCACCTCATCCCACATGTGGGCGCGCGACTGCGGATCAAGCCCGGTGGTCGGCTCGTCAAGGAACACGACCCTGGGGTTGTGGATGATGCCGAGGGCGATGTCAACGCGGCGACGCTGGCCGCCGGAGTATGTCTTGCACTTGCGGTCGGCGTATTCGGAAAGCTGGAAAGCCTCGAGTGCGGCAGCGGAACGCTTGTGCGCCTCCGCCTTGCTGATGCCATACATCCGGGCGTGCAGCACAAGCTCTTCGCGGGCGGTCGAGTCATCCCACGTGCTGCCGCCCTGCGCCACGTAGCCAATGAGTTTGCGAACCTCGCCCGGGTTCTTACGCAGATCGGCGCCGGCGATGGTGGCGTCGCCGCCATCGGGCTCGATCAAGGTGGCGAGCATGCGCAAAGTGGTGGTCTTGCCAGCCCCGTTGGGCCCTAGGAAGCCGAAGATCTCACCCTCGTTGACCTGGAGGTCGACACCGCGGACCGCCTCTACGGTCTTCTTCTCGCGGCCGGCCCTGGAAGTAGATGACTTCCTAAGCCCACTGGTCTCGATGATCATAGTGCCGGACACTACCGGCCGGGTACGACATTAGTCAAGTTTGAATAGTCATTACCGGTCGCCGCTTTCCACTTGATGGCCAGCTCCTCGGAGACAAACGGCGCGCCGTCCTCAATCTCCTTCGCGACCCGCTCACACCACTCGATCTCGCCGCTGTTACGGGCGATGATGAGCTCGAGCATCCAGCGCACGTTGGCCGGTTTCTGATCTGGGACAGCCCAGCCGGAGGTGTATGCGGCGCGCATGCCCTCATTGGCGACCTGCAGGAAACGAGCCCGATTATGAAGGGCCGCAACGGTTTCCTCCCGCGGTACCTCGAACAGGAAGGAGAAGGCGGCGACGAAAGGATCCTCGTGCCCCTCCTCCAACTCCCACAGGTAGGTCGACACAAGCTCGCGGAATTGTTCATTACCCTTCGGGGTCACCTCGTACCGCGTCCGCGCAGGCCGACCCCCGACCTGCTCCTGCCCCAACTCACGCAGGGCACCCTCGTCGGTCAGCTTCTTGAGCGCGTGATATATCGACCCTGGTTGGAGGTTTGCCCACTTGTGCGCATGCCAGCTCAACAGTTCACGGCGCACGTCGTAGCCGTGTACCGGCTGCAGGATGCGGACGACGCCCAGGATCATCATGCGGGTTGTGGACACCTCACAAGCCTAGAGGCAGTCGACAGCATCACAGCGCGGTGTTACTGACCGGTCGTTTAGACTCCGGCCATGGCCGAGCTGTCCAAAGTGTTGATCGCCAACCGTGGCGAAATCGCCGTCCGGGTGATCCGGGCCTGCCGTGATGCGGGCCTCGGCAGTGTGGCGGTCTACGCCGAGGGCGACCGCGACGCCCTGCACGTGAGGATGGCCGACGAGGCGTATTCGCTGGACGGGGCGACCAGCGGGGAGACCTACCTTCGCATCGACAAGTTGCTCGATGTGGCTAAGCGGGCCGGGGCAGACGCGGTACATCCGGGCTACGGATTCCTCGCGGAGAACGCCGAATTCGCCGAGGCCGTGATCGCCGCCGGGCTCACCTGGGTCGGGCCGACGCCGCAGGCGATCCGGGACCTCGGCGACAAGGTCACCGCCCGGCATATCGCTCAGCGGGCGGGTGCTCCTTTGGTGCCCGGCACGGCTGATCCGGTACACAATGCTGAAGAGATTGTTGCTTTTGCTCAGGAATTTGGGCTGCCGGTGGCCATCAAGGCCGCATTCGGCGGGGGCGGGCGGGGCCTCAAGGTGGCGAGAACGATCGAGGAGATCCCGTCGCTGTTCGAGTCGGCCACCCGCGAGGCCGTCGCCGCTTTCGGGCGGGGCGAGTGCTTTGTCGAGCGCTACCTGGACAATCCGCGGCATGTTGAGGCGCAGGTTTTGGCCGACCAGCACGGCAATGTGATCGTCGTCGGCACCCGCGACTGCTCGCTGCAGCGGCGGCATCAGAAGCTGGTCGAGGAGGCTCCGGCGCCTTTCCTCACCGATGCCCAGCGCTCGCAGATTCACGAGTCGGCCAAGGCGATCTGCCGCGAGGCCGGCTATCACGGCGCCGGAACGGTGGAATATCTCGTGGGAGCGGACGGCACAGTGTCCTTCCTTGAGGTCAACACCCGGCTGCAGGTTGAGCACCCGGTCACCGAGGAAACGGCAGGTGTCGATCTGGTGCGCGAGCAATTCCGCGTTGCGGCTGGGGAAAAGCTTCGCTTCAGTGGCGATCCGACCCCTCGCGGGCACTCGATCGAGTTCCGGATCAACGGCGAGGATCCCGGCCGAGGCTTCCTGCCCGCGCCCGGAACCGTTACCGCCCTTCGCCTTCCCGAAGGTCCCGGGGTGCGTGTCGACACCGGTATCGAAGCGGGTAGTGCCATCAGTGGCAACTTCGACTCGCTGCTCGCCAAGGTCATCATCACCGGCGAGACGCGGACCGAGGCACTCGAGCGGGCGCGCCGGGCGCTGGACGAGATGGTTGTGGAAGGGATGGCCACCGCATTGCCTTTCCATCGCGCGATTGTGCGCGACCCCGCATTCATCGACTTCACCGTCCACACGCGCTGGATCGAAACCGAATGGGTCAACAACGTTTCGCCCTTCACTTCAGCTGAGCCGTCGTCCGATGTGGACGAACCACGGCGTCGAGTTGTCGTTGAGGTCGGCGGCAAGCGGCTGGAGGTCTCATTGCCCGCGTCGTTCGGCGGCGCCGCGACAGCCCCGGCTGGGAAGCCCGCAAAACGAGCCAGCCGTAAGGGCCATGGCGTTGCGGCGGGGGGGGGGTGAGGGGCAGCACCAAACGAAACCTCTCAGC
>DPJL01000357.1:0-24761 GCA_003543035.1 Micromonosporaceae bacterium
TACCGGGCCGAACTCGACCAACTCCGGGGCATCCGCTGCCGTGTACCAGTCTTTCATCAGTCCTCCTCGATTTTTATCATGAGCTGGGTAATCAGGTGTTCCTCGGCGGTCCGCCGCGGATCGGAGAGGTAGACCTCCCGTATTTCGCCGGTCGGCACATGACCGCGTTCGCCGATCCAGGCCAACAGGGCGTGGGCGGTAAGCGATATCTGGTGATACGGGCCGACATGGGTGGCCGCGGCAAACAAGCCGCCGGCGAGCAGACCTTCGGACAACATGGCGATTTCCCGTTCGACCGGCGCGGCCATCTTGATGGTCAACTCGTCGGGCATGTCCAACGGGAACAACCCGACCAACGGACCAAGCGGCTGTTGCCCGGCTGCCTCGAGCGCCGCGGTCAGCCGCGCGGCACAGTCCGAGCTCACCGCCGCGATCTCGTCGATACTGCCGGTGCCCTGGGCAAAGACCACCCGCCTGGCATCTTGCCGGGTTAGCTGGACCTCGGCGGCCGGCAAGCCGTCAACGAGGACCCGGTCGAGCGTCGCGAGCATGCGGCGCCGCCGAACCAGGTCTGCCTCCATGCGATCACGCACGCCGCCAAGCACATCGGCGACATCCTTTCCGGCGAGTACCTGTCCAATCGCCGCCAGCGGTACATCAAGTGACCGCAACAACCCGACGGACAGCGCAGCACGCGCCTGATCGGCTCGGTAATAGCGGTAGCCGGTGCTCGGATCGACCCACGCCGGGGAAAGCAAGCCCAGGTCGTCATAGTGCCGCAGCTGCTTCACGCTCAATCGGCACAGCCGCGCGAATCGCCCGATAGGCATCAACTCTTCCGCCATGGCAACAGTCTGATCGCTCCCACAGTGGGAGAGTCCAGCCCTTGGGGGATGGGGTTGCGGGAACTATTCACTCAGTGAATACTTGGCCTCGTGTCCACCGCCTTCGTCCTGCTCGGTCTGCTCGCGCGCGGCCCGCGCCACGGCTACGAGCTGAAACGCGAGCATGACACCCGGCTGCCGCGCACTCGACCGCTTGGGTTCGGCCAGGTGTATGCCACCTTGGCGCGGCTGACCCGGGATGGTTTGATCCGCGAGGCAGCTCACGAGCAAGGAGCTGGGCCGGAGCGGACAGCGTTCATGCTCACCGACCAAGGCCAGGCCGCGCTCTCGACGTGGATGTCGAGTGTCGATGAGCCCGCGCCCTATGTGCAGAGCACCTTGCTGGCGAAGGTCATCGTGGCGCTCTTCGGTTCCGATAACACAAAAGCGGCTCGCAACTACCTCATGGCTCAACGCGCCGCCCACCTGGCGCGGATGCGGGAGCTCACCACGATGAAAAGCGGTTCGGACACGCCGATAGCCGACGTTGTCGCCGCCGACTACGCCATTCGGCATCTGGACGCAGATGTGCGCTGGATGCAGACCACGCTCGACCGAGTCGACGCGCTTCACTTGGAGGTGGCACATGACTGAGGCCCACGCGCCCGAACCGTTGCTCCAGACCGACGGACTGGTCAAGTCCTATGGGCGGACCCCTGCTTTGCGCGGGCTGTCCGTGACGATCGCCTCGGGGGAGATCGTCGCGGTTACCGGCCCTAGCGGGTGCGGCAAGTCGACCCTGCTGCATTGCTTGGCAGGCATAGTCCTGCCTGATGCGGGGGAGGTCCGCTACCGCGGTCGATCGCTCAATCAGATGAGCGAGCGGGACCGATCACGGTTGCGGCGCACAGACTTCGGGGTGGTGTTCCAATTCGGGCAGCTCGTGGCGGAGCTGCCCGCATTGGACAATGTTGCCCTGCCACTACTTCTCGGCGGTGTCCGTCGCGGGGCGGCGGAGGCGAAGGCTCGCCAGTGGCTGGACAGCTTCGGCGTAGCCGACGTCGCGGGTGACTTGCCCGGGGAGATGTCGGGCGGGCAGGCGCAACGAGTGGCATTGGCGCGGGCAATGGTCACCTCGCCGGCCGTGCTGTTCGCCGATGAACCCACCGGAGCGCTCGACAGTCTCGCCGGGGAGCAGGTGCTGAAAGTCCTTACCGCCCAAGCGCGGCAACAGAACACGACGGTGGTCCTGGTTACCCATGACGCGACAGTCGCCGCCTACGCCGATCGCGAGATACTGCTTCGTGATGGGGCTTTGGAGACCGTGGGAGTGTCGTCATGAGACTGTCCACAATGGTCAGATTGGCCTGGACGGGCAACCGGGCCGACTGGTTTCGGTTGGTGTTCACCGCCGTCGGCGCCGGGCTCGGCACCTTCATCCTGCTCGCCGCTGCCACCGTCTACTGGCTGCCGGCCACCGAACGGATCACCGAGTTTCGCGGCAGCACAATCACCGAGATGTTTGACTATCGCTACACCACATCGCTGTTGAACGAGACGGTTCGTCGCCCTTGGCTGGCAGCCGCGTTGCTGCTGCTTGTGTTGCCCGCACTGGTGTTTGCAGGCCAAAGCGCACGTTTGGGCGCGCCCGCAAGGGATCGCCGACTCGCAGCTATCCGGCTGGCCGGTGCCACGCCGGGCCAGACGAGGCTTATCGCGATCGTCGAGGCGGTGGTCGCATGCCTCGCTGGAGCACTGCTGGGCATCGGCGGCTACTTTGTCATCCGGCGGATCGCACACCAGCCTGTGCTGTCGGATCCGATTGCCGAGGAGATCGGCTTTGGGCCGGCCAATCCGACTCCGCACCTGCCCTTTCCTACCGATGCCCTTCCGCCGCTTTGGATCTTCCCGGCTGTGGCTGCGGCAATACCAGTGGCGGCAGCAATCTTCACCATGATCGCGCTGCGCCGGGTGACAGTCACACCGTTGACAGTGACTCGGCGGTTGCGAGTGCGCCAGTTGCGCTGGTGGCCGCTCGCTTTGATCGTGGTCGGATTCGGCGTGCTGGGCATGCATTACACCGTCGGCCGGAAAGGCCTTGGTGATCAGGACATCCTCCTGCCGCTCACGGCATGGTCGGCGGTGTTCTCGCTGATCGTCGGGATAGCGCTGTGCACGGCGCCGCTCGGGCAACTGATGGCACGCATCACCCGCCGATACGCACAGCGACCCGCACCACTGCTCGCGGCCAGGTGGATTCTCGCCGACCCGTGGAGCGGCAGCCGCAGTCTCGCGGTGGCCCTCATCAGTGTGCTCGCCGGAGCAACCTCGATCCGGGCCTTGGCCTACTTCAGAGCGCAGAACGAAGCAGCGCAAGGCCGAATCTCCGGGTTGCTTACTGAAACGGGGCTGCACCGGTTCGGTGTCCTGGTACTCGTCATGACATTGCTCATCGCCGCGGGCGGCCTGCTCTTTGCGATGGTGGAGGGCCTACTCACCCGGCGCCGAGCCCTGGTCAGCCTGGTCGCGGCGGGAACTCCACGGAGCGTCCTCGCTCGCGCCGTGCTGTGGCAGGCGTTGCTCCCGGCCGTTCCCGCTGTCCTACTTGCCATCGCCGTCGGGGTGACAGCCGTCGCCACAGCGGAAACCCAGCGGCTACCGGTCGACCCGGCCTGGGTGCAGCTGGCATCGCTCGCCGGTGGCGCCATCGCGGCTATCGCAGCCGCGGCGACACTCAGTCTGCTGGTCTTGCGAGCCGCTACCGCCGTCTCTGAGCTGCGTACCGAGTAGCGACCCGCTTGCTTTGTATAGCTTGCTATGGAATGCTAAACCATAGCAAGCTATACAAGGAGGGCAGCCCATGTCTAAGTCTGTCTTGCGTCGCGTTCATGTCACCGCTTCGGTGTTGGCGATCTTTACCGTCACCACCTTTCTTGCCGCCACTCTGACCGCAGAGATTTCGGGTGACGAAGCATCCATCACCATGGTGAAGTCCTGGATAGCCCGCGCGGTTGTCGGGCTGACGGTCGTGTTGGCTTCGGCTGCGCTGTCCGGGCGACGGTTGGCCGGCCGGTCGCGTGCCCCTGTCGTGCGACGCAAGTTGCGACGTATGCAGGCCATCGCGGCGACCGGAATGCTCATCCTCATCCCTTGCGCGGTAGCCCTCGACCAGCTCGCCTCGCGCGGAAACTTCGGCACCACATTCCTTGTCCTGCAAGGCATCGAGCTTGCCGCCGGGGGAGTGAACCTCACCCTGCTTGGGCTGAACTTCCGTGATGGCGTGATGCTCGGCAGGCAAGGCCGCCGCCGGGCGGCTGTGGTGCGAGCGAAGGAGCATCGATGAAGCTGAGTCCGCACGAATCCCTGGGCTATCAGGTCAATCTCCTGGCCCGACTCCTGGAGCAGGCTCTGCGTCGAGAGATCGCTGCGCACGGTGTGGTGCCGGGTCAGTTTCCCGCTCTGCTGAATCTCTATGAAGAAGATGGCCTCACCCAGGCCGAGCTCACCCGCCGGGTCGGGATCGAGCAACCGACGATGGCGAACACACTTCAGAGAATGGAGCGAGATGGGCTCATCGAGCGAATAGCCGATCCGTCTGATCGGCGCCGGGTCCGCATCCACCTCACCCGCCACTCCCGGCAACTTCAGTCTCGCCTTGCCAAGGCCGGACATGAGGTCAACTCGCAGGCTGTTGCAGGACTACGCCCGAACGAGCTCGCGGCCTTCATGAAGACGCTCCGGCGCCTCGTCGAGAGTCTCGAAGCGCTTCCAAAAGAATCTTGAAACATTTGTCGATTTGGCGTCTTTCCGCTCGACGCATGGGTAGAAGGAAAGAGACCCAATCAAAGGAGCAGGCGATGCAGAAGATCAGTCCGTGGCTGTGGTTCGACGGCCAGGCCGAGGAAGCCGCTGGCTACTACACCTCCATCTTCAAGAACTCACGCATTCTGGACGTCAAGCGCTACCCCGAGGGCAGTCCGTTCCCCGCGGGAACGGCCATGACCGCGACCTTCGAGCTTGAAGGACAAGAGTTCACAGGCTTGAACGGCGGACCGGAGTTCAAGTTCAACGAGTCGATCTCGTTTAACGTGGACTGCAAGACCCAGGACGAGGTGGACGACTTGTGGGAGAGGCTCTCCGAAGGCGGGGAGAAGGGCCAATGCGGGTGGCTGAAGGACAAGTACGGCGTGTCGTGGCAGATCACCCCGGCGGCCCTCGGTGAGCTGATGGGCGATCCCGATCCCGAGAAGTCGAGCCGGGTCATGCAGGCGATGCTCGGCATGACCAAGATTGACATCAAGGGCCTGCAGGACGCCTATGACGGAAAGTCCTGAGCTAGCCCGAAGACAGAGGTGGCCCGCGTGGATGCGCGGGCCACAAGGCGCGCAGTGGCTAGAAACGCTGCCATCTCGGCTGATCGGCCAGCGAGGCGAGCCGCTCCCGGGTCTGTTCCGGGCCAAGGGCTTTGGCCTGGATCCGGTCGAAGATGTCGGAGTAGAGCTTGAGCTCTCGCTCCTTGTCGAGAAAGAGCCCGCCGGTGGCGTGCTCTGCGTAGACGATGCTTGACCCGTCGGCCTCGGCATAGTCAAGAATCGCGAACGTTCCGTCCATGCCGGCATGTGCGCCGACGTCGAACGGTAAGAGCCGGAGCACCACGTTGGGCATCGTCGTCGCGGCGATCAGCCGCTGCAGTTGGCCTCGCATGACGCTGTCACCGCCAACAGGCCGGCTCAAGACCGCTTCATCCAGTACCGCGTCCAACTTGAGGGGATCGCCGTCGCGGGTGAGCAACATCTGCCGGCCCATTCGAACACGTAGCCGTTCGGCGATCGTTTCCGAGTCGGCGGTCGGCGCCGCCGTTCGGAACAGCGCCAGCGCATACTCCTCGGTCTGAAGTAGACCCGGCACACATTGGTGCTCATAGGTGCGGACCCGGCTGGCTGCGTTCTCGTTGCCGACGTACGCGCTGATCAAGACGTTGTTGTAAGGATGCCACCAGGTGCGCTCACGTTCGTGGCGCAACGCTTCGCGAGCCATGTTCATGATGTCCTCGGCGACCTGCCCGGTCACGCCGTAGATCGCAAGGAGATCGCGCACGTCACGAACCCTGGCCGAGCTTTGCCCTGTTTCAATCCGGGAGATCTTGGACTGGGAGCACTCCATCAACTCGGCGACTTGCTTGAGGTTCAATCCTTGCCGCTCTCGCAGTTTGCGAAGCGTTAAGCCGGTTCGACGCCTTCTGAGCATAGGCATCTGCCGGGCTTGGGCTGCCATGGTGCGCACCTCCACCACACGACCAAGGGGCATTCCTCCGCCGTTCGAGTCTGCGACGCCGACGTCGGCTGTTCAAGTACTTTCGAACGGACAAAACGGCGGGACAGGCATGTAGCGGCTAAACATCATGAGTATACGTATACCGCGGCTGGGCATTGCCCGTTCGGCGCTTGATCCCTACGATCGGGTTGCTCAATACCGCCGTCATAATGAGCGCACGGCGCACTCAAATCTCTGAAGAGGTTGAGGAGAGTGAGGCGTGATGACGGCGAACGAGCCGGATGTCCACCACCTTGGACATCCTTTGCGAAGTGGCACAACGTGTTGCGGCATACCGATGCCCACAGAGCAGTTTGAGCCGCGGCGGCGGGAGCACGTCAAAATCTGCGACGAGTGCGTGAAGCACTTCAAGCAGTTGCGCAACGGTGACGCGCCATTCGAGGCGTGAATGAATCGTCACGGCTCCGTTAGAGCGCTGATGGCAATGGTGCCAAGAATCCACGCGTCCTCGGTGGTGATCGCGGTGATGGTGGGTTGGCCCAGGCCGGTGGCCAGTTTGCCATTGAAGACGCGTGCGTCCACGCCGAAGGTGTTCCACCCGGCCGGTGTGCCATCGGTAAGGCTGGCTGCCACGTTTCCGCTGGTGGAGCCGCCCAATGGCTGGCCGCCGAGCTTGAGCTGATCGCCGGCGAGCCCGCGATCGCCCTCCCATCCGATGAGCGCGACCTTGGCCGCGGCACCGGAAGCGCCGTACACATTGGCCGACACAGATTGCGATGGGCGCAGTGGCAGGTACCCGTCCAAGACCGCGACCGTGCGTAGGGGTCCGCCGTCTTCGACCACGACCACCAGCGCCCATCCGCCGAAAGCGCCGATGCCCGAGCCGAAGGCGCCGTGATCGACTGCCACCCACCACATCCCGCCGCTCGTGCCCTTTACGGCCGCGGTCACGTCGGCTGAGGCTTGATATGCCGACTGGGTGAAGTCATTGCTGCCGACCCGATCCACCCGGTTCGGCTTCACGGTGACATAGCGGCTGGTACCTGGTACACGCATAAATGCTTTGGGATTGGCCGGTGGTATGCCGGTGCCGGACCAGTAGAGCCCGGCCCACACCACCTTGCCGCGCACCGGAATGTTGGCACCGCTGACCATCGCCCCGGACGGGACACCGTGCGGAGCGCCCAGTTCGCTGAACCCGGTCATGTAATGATCGCCGTTGTCTACGCGGCCCAAGAGCGCTCCACCGTTGCGCGCGGTCACGCAGCCCAGGGACAGGGCGAAACATGACATCAGCGAGTTGCCGCCGGTGACCACTGTCGCGGGCAGTGTGCCGGCAAACGTCGCGGCATGCCCGCCCGTCTGGATGTCGCCGAATCCGGTGGCGCTCGTGGCCGAGGCTCGAGGAGCGGTGAGCTGGAGTCGTAGGGTGCCGTTCACCGCAGAGTTGGTGATCTCCACCGGAATGAAGGCGCGAGTGGTCTGACCCGGCGACAGGGTGGATCTCTTGCAGCTGAAGGCTTCCGCCACTGCCGTGCATTGCCAGCCGTCGCCGGGCGCGTTCGCTCGCAGCTTCACCCCGGCGGGAACGGTGATCATCGCTGTCAGCGGGCCGGTGTCCGTTGGCTGCCAAGCCAAGGCCCGCGGTCCAAATGCGACGGTCTCACCGCGATTGGCGACCGTCATCGCGAGCACGCCGTCCCGGCCTCGCACCAACGATCCGACCGGTTCCAACTTGGCCTCCAGCGCCGCCGCTGGTGGTGCGGGCTGCGGCTCAGGACTGGAGGACGGGATAGACGGCGTGGGCTCGGGCGAGGCGGAAGGCGGCGCGACTGGCCCGGCCGTGGGTGCCGGTGGCCGGACGGGCGGTGCGGCCACGTCCGGCGGGCTGATCGGTGTTGGCTGCGACGCAAGGGTTAGCGCCAGCGCGATCAACGCCGCCAGCACGGTGGCGCCGGCCGCGACCTGAGTGGACCGCCTGCGCGCGATCCGCCGGAACGGACCCCAGAAGGTGATCGCTGGGATGGCTGTGACCTTGCCACCCACGAGGTAGCCCGCAGCCGAACCGGCAAGCAGGGCAGGAGCGAGCACCTCGCGCATCCCGGCATTGACTTCGCCCAGCTCGACGAAGAGCAGGTGACAGCGACGGCACTCGGACAGATGTCCGTCCACTTTGGAACGATCGCGAAGCGCAAGTCCATCACGGACATAGGCGCCGAGCCGCTCGATCGCCCACCGGCACTCGTCATCCGGCTCCGCCGCGATGTGCTCCTGCAGATAGTTCTGACGCAGACCTTCTCGGGCCCGGTAGGCCAATGCCGCGACGCCGTTCGGGCTCAGCCCGAGCAAGGGCGCCACCGTGGCCGGGCGTTCGCGCTCGACCTCGGTGTGCCACAGCACCACCTGCCACCGCTCCGGCAACTGGGCAAACGCCCGCGACACCAGCGACAGCTCGAGCTGCTGCACGGCAGTGTCGACAAAGGGCACTCCGGGCTCGTGAGCGGAGATGTCATCGGTGACCTGAAGCCTGCGCTCGTGCTTGGTTCCCTCATAAAACAGATTCCGCATCGTCGTGAGCAGATATGGCCGGAACGCTATATCTGGCCCGCCGCCTGCCCTGAGCACACTGAGCATCCGGGCGAAGGACTCGGCAACAAGGTCATCGGCATCGGCTCGATTGCGGGCAAGCGCACGCGCCATGCGTTGTGCCGCTTCAACATGCCGCCGATAGAGCACATCAAAGGCCAAGGCATCGCCTGAGCGGACATCCGCGATCAGCTCCGCGTCAGCCGGCTCGCCCCGGGGGGCGTCGGGGTCGCCGGAATATACGTCTGTCATTGTCCTGCCGTACGTGGGGGTCGAGGGGAATCTAACAGAACCAACGCGAAAACAACCTCATGTGTTACGGCCACGGATCGATGATTGGACCAATTCATCGAGAACGGCTCGGCCTCTGGGCGATAACTGGTACCCGACCTTGAGGCTTTCGGTGAGGCCGAGTTCTTTGAGCTTGCGAACGTGACGCTTGAATACGACGGTCTCCCAGCCGAGTCCCGCGGCCAGATCCGGCGCCCTTACGGCCGGCTGACCGGCGATGAGCCGCAATATGGTCAGCACCCAGGGGCCGCGCTGGGACGCTCGGTCAAAACGTTGCAGAGCAAGGATTATGGCGGCCGACTCGGCCGCGCTGAGGTCATCCTGCTCGCGAAGCTCGATGCGGGGATCAGGCCCGGCATAGCGGATGCCGATGCGGTACACGTCTCCGTCGGCTTTTCGAGCCAGGAAAGCCAGCAATTCATCGCGAGAGCTGAAGCCGGCGGCCGTCGCGTCGGCATCGCTGATCTCGGCGGGATCGATCGCTGCCACGGCGGTGATCTCCACCAGGCCGATCATGGTCCGCAGCCGGGTACCGGGTAGCACGCGAGGTCTTGCCCAACGCCGAAAGGCCAGCGTGACCGCACCGACCTCGATCTTGTGCAACGTCTGCACAGGTATGAGCATCTTGACCTCCCACCCTCCATCATTGGCTCATGAAGGTCGAGATTATTGGTGTGCCCTACAACTCGGCGGGTCGCCCCGGCGGAGTGGCCGCCGGCCCGAAGGCTTTGCGTGACGCCGGTTTGACATTGGCGGATCCCGACATCATCCTCGCTGAGCCGACGGCAGTGCGAGGGGAGTCTGGCCTGCTGGCCGAGGGCGCCCTCGTGGAGATGACCGAAGTGGTTGCCGCGCGGGTGGGCGCAGCGTTTGCAGCCGGGCGGATGCCTCTGATCATTGGCGGCGACTGTCCCGTGTCGCTGGGAGCTCTTGCCGCAAGCCGGGATCGGCACGGTGAGGTCGGCCTGTTGTTCGTCGACGGGCACGAGGATGCCTGGCCGCCCGCAAAGTCGACCACCGGAGAGGCCGCTGACTGCGAGTTGGGTATCGCCCTCGGATTGAACGCCGACCGTCTGCCGGATGGGGTGAAACGGTTGCTGCCGTTGGTGCATCCGGACGCCGTAGTGGCTCTCGGCCCGCGCGACTCGGATGAGCTCGCTGCCGAGGGTGTTGATTCGCTGGCTGGGACGATTTCCGTTGTCCGCCCGGCAGAGTTGGCCGACGAACACGCACAGGGTGGGTTGGCGGAGTTCACCATACGCCAGGTGAAGACCTTGCGGCGTCGCGCACCGAACTGGTGGCTGCACGTCGACCTCGATGTTCTTGCCACAGAACAACTTGCGGCCGTCGACTACCAGCAGCCCGGTGGGCTGACCTGGGAGCAGCTCGACACCATCACAGCCGCCGCCCTGTCAGCTCCGGGCTGTCTTGGATGGACAGTCGCCATCTACAACCCGGAGTTGGACGACAACGGCGTTGGCGCGAGACGCATCGTGCAATATGTGCGAAACGCTCTCAGAGATTGATCTGATCGTGGCGGGCGAACAGGTCGGCCCACTCCTCTTCGCTGGGCGTGCGCCCGGTTCTGCGGATTTCGGCGAGCTCCTCGAAGTACTTCTCCCGTGGCAGACCCGGGGCGAACATGATGAGCATCGAAGCGGGGGAGTCGGAGGAGTTGCTGAAGCCGTGAATCCCGCCCGGCGGGACATAGAGGAACCCGCCTTCGGACACCTCGAGCCAATCCTCGCCGTTGAAAAGGTTCACTTTCCCGGACATGACGTAGAACGACTCGGAGAAGCCGCGATGGAAGTGCGACCCGGCACCGCCTGAGTTCGCCGGCATGTCCCAGCGGAACAGGCCGAACTCGCCCCGGGTCACCGAACCCGGTGCCACGAACGTCGCCGACGTTCCTGTTTGCGGGTTCATCTGCAATGGCTCTATACCGCTGCGCAACACAGCGCTTGCTTCACCGGTCTCCCCGAGATAAGTCATGTGATCAGTCTATTGGCTGCGCTCGGCGGCCGCGGTCCAGGCAACCGACAGCTGCTCCATGGCCAGAATCTCCTCGGCGGTAAGCGAGTTGAGGTGCTGCTTCTTGATGGACCGCACCACGTCGGCAATCTTGACTGTCATCGCACATTCCGCATCGGCCACGGCTGTATCAATTTCCTGGCGACGAAGCTGCTCACTGGGACCCTCAGCCTCGTAACGCGTTGTCAGATCTTGCAGGGCATCGCTCGGCAGGGCGTACGAAAAACCTCGCTCCTGCATGCACTTACTCCACGCCTGCATCGCCGCCACATAAGCGGGATCGGCGGGAACGTGATCGGCGAGCCGATTGCTTAGACTCTCCGGCACATGCGTCACCCGTGCCCACGTCAAGATGTCGGTGAACAGTGCCCGCCGGCTCTCGAAGAGGCATCCGTGGCCGGGAAAGGTGGCTTGCCCGCCGTCGGGTAGGCGGATCGCCATTCGGCGGCTGTCATCCCCGAAGAGTGCCGCTAGATACTCGGCCGAGTGTGCCTCTTCGTTTGCGAGAGGTTCCGCACGTGAGCTCGAGAGCCCGTAACCTATGACGCGCTTCTGTTCCTCTTCGGATTTTTCAGCGTCGACCGGCTGAACCGGATAGGAGAAACCGTTGGCAGTCATACAGTTGCTCACCAGGACCTCCTCAGCTTGGGCGAGAACTCGCCGTCGCTCGTGGAACGTGCCCGATTCGGTCAGCAGGTCGAAAGCCGCGCCGCTCATGACCTCGCGAGAGGTGGTGCTTGCCGTGCCCTCTATCTGGCAACCGGCAAGCACCAACATCGCGAAGATCGCGCTGACGATTAGACGTGGTACCGCGACCGTTCGCATTTCAGACTCCAGTCCTCAGACGCAGTAGACCCAGCTGTTTGAGCTGGTGATGCGGCGGAAGCTGAAGTCACCCAGATCGGGCCGGTTGCCGCCGCGCCCGATGGTGTGGACCCGATCGGTGTAGTTCAGTCCGGCGTGAAGCCGAGCGCTACATCTCGTGCCGCGGTTCGCTGCCGATGCGGCGCAGTTGTGCCAGGTACCGGTGGCGCATGCAGCCTGTGGGAAGGCTCGCCAGTCGGGATTGGTACCGGCCAGCCTGCCCCGGGCGCCCGTGTAACCGACCCCGGACCAGAAGCAGAGATGGCCTGACTCGCAAACGAGCGCCGCAGTCCCGACCTCGTCGGCCGTCACCTGTGGTGCGACAACCGCCGTGACGTCGTTGCCCGGGGCCGCCGAAGCGGCCGTGGCTCCGGCGACCAAGGTGGCGCCGGCGATGGCGAACGCCGCGAACAGCACGGCGATGCGCTTGGGTGTGAACATTTCGCTTCCTCTCCTGGTGCTTGGCGAACATCTCTTGACCAGGAGCGTGCGGGTGGGCGTTCATCGCCGTCGCACCGTTGCGTTCATCGCCGTGCGCATCGCCGTTTGGGAAAGGACGTAGGTCTAGCGTTCAGTCAGCTTCTTGAGGCTCTCCAGCACCTTCGCCCAGTTGGCCGCCGAGTGCTTGCGTTCCTGCTCACTTGCCGCGTTGGTCTGGCTGATCGTCACCTCGGTGCTGCCCTCGCCGGGCGTCAGCTCGAAGGTCACGGTGTGGTAGTTCTCCGGTACGTCAGGCTGGCCGGACAGGGGGCTGAAATGGGTGAACCGCAGGAGCCGGTTCGGCTTGACCTTCAGAATCTCGCCCTTGTCCTGGAACTGCTTGCCTTCCCACTCGCCGCTGAAGGTGATCGGGCTGCCTTCGTGCCAGTCCGTCTCCACCTTCGCGCCGAAGAAGGCCTGGCTGAGCAGCTCCAGGTCGGTGAGAGCGGCCCACACCCCGGCCGGCTCGGCTTTGATCTCGATGTCGCTGGTTGCTGTCAGTTTCTCTGCCATGAGCTCGTGATACCCCGTCCGTGGGGGGTCTGAACAAGGCGCGCAAGACTGCGCAGGACGGGTCTGGGGGTGTGCCGCATGAACGCCGCGACCGCAAGCAGATAGAGCTCATTGTCCACAGTGGACTCTGGGAACACGGTGTTCAGGGTCAGCCCGGCATTGTTGACTAGAAGGCCCCGGTGACAAGGGCGACCCGATTCAGCACAACTCGGCCAGCTGGGTGAGCAGCTTCTCCGGATCCGAATACGGATCGAGCAGCCGTACCGCGACCGGGTCGAGCGCGGGCACATCCAGATGCGAAATCAGTGGGTGCAACGGCCGCAAATCCTCTTCCCCGGGCCCGAAAAGGGTCTCGTGGAGCTTCTCCCCGGGCCGTAGCCCGGTATAGACGATCTCGATCTGCGACGGTGCCAGCTCGGCCAGTTGTCTTGCCGCGTCAGCGATCCGGACCGGTTGTCCCATGTCGAGCACCAGCGCCTCGCCGGGTCGGCCGATGGCCGCGGCCTGGATGACGAGCTGGACCGCTTCCTGGATGGTCATGAAGTAGCGGGTGACCTCGGGATGGGTGACCGTGATCGGGCCACCGGCGGCGATCTGCGCGGTAAAGGTGGTCATCACCGACCCGCGGCTGCCGAGTACGTTGCCGAATCTGACGCTCAGCAATGTTCCCTCCGCACCGGCGGCGGCGTTCGCGGTGAGCCGTTCGGTGATGCGCTTCGAATAGCCGAGCACGCTGATCGGGCTCGCGGCCTTGTCGGTGGAGATGTTGATGAACTTCTCCACATTGGCGCAAGCCTCGAGCATGGTCAGCGTTCCCCAGATGTTGGTCTTCACCGCTTCGCCCGGGTGCCGTTCCAGCAGGGGCAGGTGTTTGAGGGCGGCGGCGTGGAAGACGACCTGAGGGTCGCGCTCGGAGATGATGCGCCGGATACCTTCCGCGTCCCGCAGGTCGGCGAGGATCAGATTCGGGCTGTTGAGCAGAGCCTCGCCCCGCATGGAAAGTTCCAAGGCGTGCAGGGCCGACTCGTCGCGGTCGAGCATCATCAGCTCGCTGGGCTGGAAGCGATCGATCTGACGGCAAAGCTCCGAGCCGATCGAGCCGCCCGCGCCCGAGACGAGCACCCGCTTTCCCTTGAGATACTTGGCAATCGACCCGATGTCGGTCTCGAACTGGTGCCGCCCAAGCAGATCCGTGAACTGAACGTCGCGGACGTGAGCAATGTCGACCTGTACTTCACGAACGTCGGCGACTCCGACCGTGAAGTCGAGCAGCTCGCTGACCGAGGGCAACATCTTGAACTCCGCGCCCGCGCTCACCGTTCGGCCGCGAACATCGCGAATCAGCGCTGTGTTGGCGTTGGCGACGGAGAAGACGAGCGTCTTCGCTCCGGTGTGTGCCAAGGCTTTCGCCAGATCCTCGCGCCCGCCGAGCACTCGGACGCCGTCGATGCTCAAGTGCCGCTTGCGTTGGTCGTCGTCGAGCATTCCGACCGGCACATAGCGGCTTGACGGATCGTGCACCATCGAGCGGACAAGTTGGTGTGCCGCAGCGCCTGCGCCGAAAAGCAACACCGGGATGGCCAAGCGGCCGTCCGGGCGTAGGGCTCGTTCCAGGCGGAGGCGGCGTAGGTACCGGACGGAAAGCATCAACAGCAACGCCAGCGGACCGCCGACCAAGACCGCACTCGCGGACACTGTCCTAAATGGAACGATCAGGAGAAGCAGTGAGGTTGCGAGCACAGTTGTTGCCAGGACGCCGATTTCGCGGAAGCTTCCGTTCGGGTAGCGCCGCCGGTAGAGGTAGCGGGCGTGGCCTATCAGGCTGTGCACGGGCACCGCGACGCAGGCCGCGATCAGCGCACCGCCGATGCCCTCGGAGCCTGCCCATGCGGCGGCCGTGAGCCCGACGGCCCAGCACACCGCATCAGCGGCCCAGACGGCCTTTCTCACCTCGATGCCCACACCAGCGTCGTGATGCCCGGCGACTGCGCCCCGGTGTCGCTCACCTTCAAACCGTTGTCGCGCAACAGACCTGTGACGATCTCCAAGCCATCCGTCAGGTAGTGGCTGACCTCGACGACAACACGCTCGATGCGCGGCCAGAGTTCGGCGGAGATCCCGCGAAGCACTGCGGTCTCGGCGCTTTCCACGTCCACCTTGAGCAGATCGATGCGGCCGGTCAGGTCTGCGGGCAGCAGCTCGCCGAGCGGCTTAACCGGTACCTCATAAGGAACGCCCTCATCGAACATCGACTTCATCCGCTGCCGTGACCGGGGACCGAAAGCGGCCAGCTCCGCCTCTTTGACCTCGGGATGCAGGGTGGAGTTGCCGGGCAGGTGTGGAAAGTAGGTCAGCGTCGCGGTGCCGTGGGTGTCACCGACCGCCGCATGCACGACCTGAACCTGCTCAAGGCCATTCGTCTCAACGTTCTGGCGCAGGAGTCCCGCGGTGGGCGGCGAGGCCTCAATCGCGATGTGCCTGCTGGGTTTCCAGTTGAGCGTGGAGAAGAGCGCGAAGAGCCCGACATGTGCCCCGACATCGACGATCACCCCGCCGTGCGGGATCGGGTCGTCCGGGCGGTCATAGCAGCGCCGCTCGAAGACTTCGTTGTAGACGACCCAGCATTCGTCCGCGTCGTCACAGGCCCAGGCGTAGTCGCCAGGCAGCTGCACAGTGGGCATCAGGTGTCCTCCAGGCGGTTGGCCAGGCGCCACAATCGCTCCGGCTCCAGGCACTTCAGCGGTGTGGCGGCGCGCAGCTGCGACAGATAGGCGAGCATCGCGCACGCCTTCGCGCCGACATCCCCAGCAGGAAGCCGCGCTTCAACGGCGCCGTGATCCCGGACGAACGCGCTGATGGCCCTACTCGACCGGCGCGGAAAAGTCAGGCGATACGGCAGGTCTTCATATGCATATTGTTCTATTTCTGGGTACCGGTTAAGCACCCGGCGCCAGACGGCGCCCACCCTTTCGTGGTCGGGGTGGACCAACCCGATCGGCCCGGCCACCCGGCCCGGGCCGAAGCGCGAGATGACCTCATCGAGCGCCCCGGCGATCTCTTCGTCGCCGTGTGTTGCGTATTGGATCCCGAAGAGGTCGAGGTGCACGGCTTTCGCGCCGAGCATGCCCAGCGCGGTTTCGTCCTCCCCGCGGCGATGCCGCATTGCCTGCTCCGAGTTGGCGAAACCGCACCCCTGGTCGTAGGCGTCCACCGTCTCCGGTGCCGGGACCCCGGCGAACACGGTGACTACCACCGTGCCCGGGTTTCCGGCCAGCAGCTGGCCGGCCGAGAACACGGCATCGTCGAGGTGTGGCGAGATGACCAGCACGTCGCCGATGGTATCGCTTTTACGAGTGTTTGTTGAGAGACTAGCGCTCGTATTTAGTCGTATCTGAGGGGAGAGACTCGTGAGTCGTCGGTATGTCTTCGTCGCGGCGGGTTCGCTTGGCGAGGTGTTACCGCTGTTCGCGGTGGCGCGGCACATGAGAGCCGCCGGTGACGACGTGCTGGTGGCAGCCAACCCCGATTATCGGATGCTGGCCGCCGGGGAGCGCCTGCCGTTCCTGCCGGTGGGGGAGAGCCTGACCGATATGGCGCCGGACAGCTCGAAGGCACCCAACCGGGTCAAGGCCTACTTTGACGTCTGCGAGAAGATCATCATCAGGCCGCTCGAGTCGATCGTGCGTGACCTGCTGGACAACGTGACCGACTCCGACGTCCTGGTCGCCAATCCGATTCAGCCGGCCGCCGCCTTGGTGTCCCGGATTCGCGGCATCCCGTGGATCACGGCGAGCCCGACCAGCTGGGATATCCCGACACCCGATCACATGCCGATGCACTATCCAGTGCGTTCGCTGGGGCGATGGGTGAATCAAGCCGCCTGGGACCTGTTGTATTGGGAGATGGACCGGCGCTACCTGGGCGTCGCGGCGGAGGTCTGGCGCAAGACGGGTCTGCCCGGCAAGCCGAAATCGTTGCTGGAGCTGGCTTTGTCGCCCTCGCGCATCCTCTTCCTCGTGTCACCGCTCTTCGTCCACCGGCGTCAGCTGCCCGCCAACGCGACCGTCACCGGCCACGTTCCCTTCGACACGATCCGGGTCTTTCGGGGCCGGCGTGAGCTCGAGCGCTATCTCGACGATGGCGAGCCGCCGATCGTCTTCCGCGCCCCGCCGAACCTGAAGGTCAGCGAGTTCCAGGAGATGGCCGCCCAGATCTGCCAGGACCTCGGCCAGCGCGGCGTCTTCCTCGACATGAACGCCGAAGAAGAGGGTGTGCAGGGTCCACTTTGGGTGCAGCGGTATGTGCCGCTCACCGTGCTCGCGCCGCGCGCGAAGGTGGGCGTTCACTATGGCGGCCTCGGCACCTGCGTTGCCTTCGCCGAGGCCGGAAAGCCGGCGGTGGTGACGCCCACGCACCTGGATCAGTTTGAGAATGCCCGCGCACTTGATGCTCTGAACGCGGCTGTAACACTTCCGTGGCAACGGCTCAACCGGCGCAGACTCACCGTCGCGATCGACAAGGCGATGACGCTCACGGCAGAGGCGAAGGCGGCCGGAGCTCGGCTGAGCGAGGAACGCGGAGCCGAAACGGCCTCCGCGCTCCTCAAGGCTGAGGCGGACCGCCTGGTTTCCTCCGCACCGTGATCGGCGCCATTTCGGGGAAATCGCGCGATCCTTTTCGCGGGAGGAGACCATTTCCCCGAAATGGCGACAATCTTTTACCAGGCTTCGTCGGGGACCGTCAGGAGCTTGCCGGCCGAACGGCTCGGTGAGCGCCAGGCGGTCCACTCCACATACCAGCCGAGGATGGATGCCCAGCCCCAGCGCTTGATGTGGCGTTGTTTCACCGCGATCGCCGGATCCACCTCGGACCAGCCGCGGTGCTCCAGCGCGATTCGGGTGCCGTCGGAGAGCTGATCGAAGCGGATCTCGATTTCGCTGTTGGGGATGTCGCGATAGGACAGCATCAACCGCTTGCCCGGCTCCCAGCTCAATACGGTGCCGAATTCGGTGTGCTCACCGTCGTCGGCCAGCTCAAGCCACTTGCCGTCCACCTTGGGTTCCATCTCCATGCCGATGGCGTGGTCGCTGCGGTACCAGCTGATGGGGCCGGGCCGCCACCACTGTCCGATCTCTTCGGTGAAAATCTTGAACGCAGTCGCGGCATCGACGTCCACCTCGACCGTGATGACAATCGGCTCGGGATTCATTGACCCTCCTATGTGCGAGTATCTTTGCAAGCATCGCGCAGTGTCTTGCAGATACTAGCCTGGAAGACTCTGCGAGGGTTATCGTCTGATGCGTGTCCACACCGATCGGCTGGCGTGATCTTGCGGCAAAGTTACTTGGCTGTGCCCCTGAGGTAGTTGCCGGGCGCGGCGAAGTTGAATCATTTGTCGCCCTGGGCGGCACCTCCTTGCAGGCAGCCGCGCTGGTCGCGACGGCCGAGCGGGAGCTGGGGCTGACCGCCGACCTCGCCGGGCTGCTCAGCGCGGCACCCTTTGCTGGTGTCGTTGAGCAGGCAGTTGCCTATACGCCGGTGCAGGCGCACAAAGGCGGGGCAGGGCTGCGTCCACTGCTGCCTGAGCAGGGCAACCTGCTCGGCATGGATTCGCAGGTCGGCGGCACCTCCAACCATCTACTCTTCACAGCCGAGTTTGACGGCGAGTTGGATGAGGCAACGCTCGTCGCGACGCTGACCACGCTCACCCGCCGGCATGAGGCTCTGCGCACGGTGTTTGTGCACCATCGGCATTCGGCACGACGCCGGGTCGTTTCCGACTGGCGTCCTCGGATGCTGATCGAACAGTTGACGCCCGCCGAGGGCGATGATCCTGTCGCGTTGGTTCAACAGCGGCTGGTCAGCGCAAGCTCGACTCTGTTGGCTCCGTTTGAGCAACCGCCGGTGGTGTTCCTGTGGACCAAGGTCACCGGCCGCGGGCACCTGCTTTCGTTGCTGTTCCACCACACCGCGTTGGACGGATGGTCGGCCGGACTGTTCTGGCGCGAGTTCGCCGCCGTTTACGCCGCGGGCGGTGAAGGTTCGCCGGAGCCGGGCGCCTCACCGGAGGTCGCGGTGGCCCGGCACAAGCAGTTGGTCTCCTCCGGACGGCTGGCCGAGCTGACCAAGGCGCGGGTCGATCAGTTGGTCAACGTTACGGAAATGCTTGAGCTGCCAAGTGATCTCGCGAAGCCGGCAGTTATGGATCCGCGTGGGGTAAGGCATCGCTTCGGGCTCGCCGCTCCTGCACGTGATGCGGCGCTTGAGCTGGCTCGCATTGTGGGAGTCACCCGAACCGCCGTGCTGCTGACGGCTTGGGGCCTCGTGCTCGCGCGTCGCGCCGGCAGCAAAGACTTCCTGCTCGCGATGGCAGTGGCCGGACGGCCCACGACCGATCTTCAGGAAACGGTTGCCATGTGCACCCGGGTGGTGCCGGTCCGCTTCACTGTGGACGACGACATGAGCGTCATCGACTGCGTGAAGCTGACCGCTGCGCGGATGGCCGAGGCGGTCGCCGCAGCCGATGTTCCGTTCGGCCAGTTGGTGATGGAGCTGGGCCGGGCACGTGACTTCGAAAGCCTGCCGTTCCCGCATTTCTGCTTCGCGGCGCACGACGACATGGTACCGGAAACCCTTACCGCAGGGCCGATGACCATCACCCTCCACGAAGGACACTCGGGTGGGACTGTCTTTGACGCGACGCTGTTCGTACAGCGGTGGGGAGACTCGCCCCGGCTCGCGCTCGAATACAAACCGTCTGCTTTGACCTTGGTACAGGTGGGTGGGCTTGGTGAGGCGTTCGAGCAGACGCTCGCTGATCTGACCCGGGAACCCGTTACGCCCCTTGGGGGTATCCGGGGGATGTCGACTTCCCAGCGGCAACAGTTGGCACGGCTTCGGAATGGTCCGGCCGGGAGCACAGCGCAGGGGCCGTGGGAGCTCATCGAAGCGCAGGGCACGATTCGCGGGCACGCGCCCGCCTTGCGAGCTGCTAATGCGGAGCTCAGTTACGCCGAGCTGATCGCGGCGGTCACCGCGCAGGCGACCCAGCTTTCCGAGGCGGGAGTGGGAATCGGCGACAGAGTGGTGGTTTCCGTGCCGCGGTCGGCCGCCGAAATCGTTGCGGTGCTTGCGGCCATCCGCCAGGGTGCCGCATACGTTGCGGTGGACCCGAATGCGTCCGAGGGCCACATTCGCGAGATCCTCCGCCAGACCACGCCGAGAGCGCTTGTCGCGCCTGAGCCGGTGGCCAAGTATCTTTCGCCGATGGTGCCCGATTGTGCTGTAGTGGCGCCGTGGACCTTCGGCATCGGGGTCACTCAAGTCCCCGCACCGGCCGTGGCGGCCGACCCGGATCGCGTGGCCTATGTTGCTTTCACCTCCGGCTCGACCGGACGGCCCAAGGGCGTGATGGTGCCCAATCGCGGCATCGTGCGACTCGTCCACAATGTCGAGTACATGGACATCAAGCCAGGGGAGGGCTACCTCCGCTTGGCGCCATTGGCATTTGATGCGTCCACATTGGAGATATTCACACCTCTGCTCGCGGGCGGGATCAGCGAGGTCTTCCCCGACGGACCTGTTTCGCCGTCGCCCCTTGCGGATTTCCTTATCGCGCGCGGCGTCGATCTGGTCTTCCTCACCGCCGGGCTCTTCCGCCTGCAGGTCGATCACCGGCCGGACGGATTCGCCGCGGCACGGCATGTCATGACCGGTGGCGACGTTGTCCCCTCGGCTCAGATGCGGGAGCTGCTCACCCGATTCCCGGGGCTGCGGGTCAGCAACTTCTACGGGCCGACCGAGAATTCTGTTGTCACGACAGCGTTTTCGGCCGAGGACCCGTGTCAGGTCACTGAACCGCTGCCGATCGGCTACGCCATTCCGGCTACCAGCGTGCTCGTGCTGGACGAGCGCTTGCAACAGGTACCCCCTGGTGGCATTGGTGAGCTGTACACCGGTGGCCTTGGGCTTGCCGTCGGATATCTCGGCCTGGCCGAGGAAACCCTGGCCCAATTCGGCTCGCGTGCTCCCGACAACGGTGAACCCCTTTACCGGACAGGCGATTTGGTCCGGATCGACGATGACGGAAGGTTGCTTTTCCTCGGCCGCCGAGACCATCAAATCAAAATTAGCGGGTACCGGATCGAGCTCGACGCAATCGCAGCACGCCTATGTGCTCACCCCTCCGTCAGGGATGCCGTGGTGGCCGCCACCGCAGGCGATGCGGCGACGAGGCGCTTGGTCGCCGGAGTGGTGGCCGACAATGTCCCGGATCTCGTGGCAGAGCTTAGGAAATGGGTGGCCGAGACGTTGCCCGACTATGCGGTGCCCGCGCTCTGGGCGATAGTCGAAGCGCTTCCGGTGACAGCCAACGGAAAGATCGATGCTCGGGCACTGGAGACGGCGGCGGCCGATCAGGCGCTCGCCAAGCTGGAGCCGGTGGTGCAGTCGTGAAGGCCGACCCACTCCTGGAGGCGTACGAACGGCTTCGCGTCTTCGTGCCGACGCAGCTCCCACCAAGGTGGACGGTCGAGCGCGATGGGCCGGTGGTGCGGCTCATCGAGCCCAACGGCATGGGCCACGTGTGCTACACCGCCTTCGGCGAGCTCAGCGATGGCGTGCCGGACGAGCTGATCCTGCGCGAGCGCGAGCTCTTCGCCGAACGCGGCGCGCCCGTGGAATGGATGCTGCACGGCCACGACCTTCCGGCAGATCTGCCGGATCGCTTGCGGGCGTTCGGTTTCACGCCGACAGTCGACGGCACGGTGATGGTGGAGAAGGTGGGCGAGATAGCCCGCCTTGATCCCACACCGGCACCGGGGATTCAGCTTCGTGAGGTTACTGAAAAGGAAGACTTCAAACGGATAGCCGCGCTCTACAACGACGTGTGGGGGTTCGACCACACGATGACGATGGCCGGGTTGCGCCGTGAGCAACGGGATCTGCCCGACGCCATCACCATCGTGGCCGCGCAGACCACCGAAGGCGAGATTGTCTCGGCCGGCTGGGTGCGGTTCGTTCCCGGCAGCGGGTTCGCGATGTTGTGGGGCGGTTCAACCGCGGCCGCCTGGCGTGGGCGCGGCATCTATCGCGCTCTCGTCGCCTACCGGGCCCGGCTCGCCGAACGACGGGGTTACGACCATGTCCAGGTGACTGCCTCGCAGGAGAGCCGTCCCATCCTCGACCGGTTGGGCATGGTGGCCGTGACTACGGCGATGCCTCATCTGTGGACTCCAGAGAAGGGCGACCAGTGAAGAAGCCCCCACTACGCAAACTCGAGCACTCCGCCGATGTCCCATTGTCGCTGGAGCAGGAGGAGCTGTGGCACACGTGGCCGCTGGCTCCGGAAAGTATTGCCTACAACCATCCGCTCTTGCTCTGGGTGGACGGCGAATTCGATCGCCCCGCCTGGGACAAGGCTTTGGCGCTCCTTGTGGAACGGCATGATGCGCTGCGCACCCGGTTCGCGACGAGCTCGGCGGGGGTGTTGCGGCAGGTCGTCGGCGAGGCGTTCGTACCCGAGATCGCCTGGCATGACGTGTCCTCATTGGACGCTTACGAGCAGCTGGTCAAAGCCGAGATCGAGCATCCCTTCGACCTCGTGAAAGGTCCGCTGCTGCGTGGCGTGGGCGCCAAGCTTGGTGACGACCTGCACGGCGTGGTGCTGGTGTTCCACCGGTCCGTCGTCGACTGCTGGGCGTCCGGCGTACTGGAGCGAGAGCTCGTCGCCGCGTATGAGGGTCAGGCGCTGCCGGAGGTCGGCCTGCAGTACCCGGATTACACGATCTGGCAACGTGAATGGTGGAACAGCCCCGAACGCGATCGCCTGCTCAACTACTGGCGCGGGGAGTTGCTGGGCTGGCAGCCGTTGAAGCTGCCCGCCGACCGGCCCCCGGCGGACTCCTTCGATGCCGTGGGCGACATCGTGCAATGGCGGCTGCCGTCTGAGTCCGCCTCAACGCTGGTCGACCTCGCGCGGGAGGAGCGGACAAGCCCGTTCGTCATCCTTGCCGCCGCTTACGCGGCCTTGCTGGCGGAGTGGACCGGTCAGCCCGACGTTCTCGTGGCGACCGCGCTCGGCGGGCGTACGGTGGCGAGCCTTTCGAGTGTGGTGGGACTCTTCGCCAATACGGTGTTCCTACGATCCAATCTGGATAGTGAACCGACCTTCCGCACCCTCCTGGCCACCACGAGACGTCGCGTGATCGGAGCGTTCTCCCATCAGCAGGCGCCTTTCGGCCAGGTGGTGGACGACCTCGCCCCGACCCGCGATCCGAACCGGCCGCCGCTGACCGGTGCACTGCTGTCCCATCAGGAGTTCGTTGACCCGGCTACCCTGGCGCCTCGCCCACCTGGGCCGGTCCGGGCGGGGTACCGGGACGTCGAAGGCGGCATGCGAGAAGCCAAACGGCGAGCCGGGCTGTCCACCCGCTACGATCTTGAGCTGCACACGATCGTCAACAAGAGCATGGTCGCGGGACTGTTCGAATACCGGACCCAGCTCTTCGAACGGGCCACGATCGAAGAGCTGACGGCGAAGTTTGTGACCTCGCTTGGCCGATACGTTGCCGAGCCGGACGCACCGCTTCGCGGCTAACCGTTACCCGGCTTCGAACCTTGTGCCGTATCGACATCGACGCCAAGGTGGCGCAGTCGACCGTGCAGATTGGTACCAGCGAGATTAGTATTCAATCGACACATTGACCTAGGATGATGGAGGAAGTGTTGCGACGTCAACTGTTCAAGCTGGTGGCCGCCACGAGCGTGACCGCCGGTCTGCTCGCTGGCGCGGCCGCAAGCCCGGCCCAGGCCGCTGGTCCGCCCCGAACCACCAACGGACCATGCGCGTTCGCCGAGACGCCGGAAGACCCGGCCGCGCGCCGCGTGCCGCTGCCACCCGATCCACATCGGACGCCCACCCGGATCCGGGAGGCGGTGCTGCGCACCAACCATGGCGACATCGGGCTCACCCTGACCGGCCCGGACGCCCCCTGCACGGTGCAGAGCTTCGTGCACCTGGTCCGGCACCGCTTCTACCACGACACGATCTGCCACCGCCTGACGACCTATCCCACGCTGAAGGTCCTGCAATGCGGCGACCCCTCCGGGACCGGCTCCGGCGGCCCCGGCTACCGCTACCAGGACGAGCTGCCTACCAACCTCTCGCCGGTGCCCGACCGTCCCGGCCGGGTGTACTACCCGCGTGGCACCCTCGCCATGGCCAACGCCGGCCCGGACACCAACGGGAGCCAGTTCTTCCTCGTCTACGCCGACTCGATTCTGCGACCCAACTACACGGTCTTCGGTTTTGTCGACCCGGCCGGCATGGCCGTCCTCGACACGATCGCGGCGGCCGGCGTGCAACCCACCCCGGAGAACCCGGCACCGCTCGACGGCCCTCCCGCCCTGGCCACCACCATCATCCAGGCCAGGATCACCGGCTGATCCTCGTCACGAGGGCGGCATCCCGCAAACGGATGCCGCCCCGCAGATCCCAGCCCGCACATCAGGTCCGCTCGGCAAGCCAATGAGCGACCTCTTCCTGTTCCCTGCGTCGCAGCTTGGTCAACAGCGTCAGCGACTCCTTGGCCGCGACGATGGCCGAAGGGCGCCACCAAGCGGCTCACCGGGCAAGGCAGGTGAGCGTCGAAGTAGCTAGCGGTATGCGTTCGCCTGGATCGCGTAAAGCTCGGAGTACTGGCCGCCCTTGGCCATCAGCTCCTCGTGCGAGCCGACCTCCGCCACGCGCGCGCCGTCGAGCACCACGATCAGATCCGCCATCCGGACGGTGCTGAACCGGTGCGAGACAAGGACGGTGATTCGTCCCGTCCCGGCGTCGTGGCGAGCGGAGGCTGCGTAGCGCTCGAAGAGCGCGTGTTCGGTCTCCGAGTCGAGCGC
>DPJL01000357.1:25054-49137 GCA_003543035.1 Micromonosporaceae bacterium
AGCTTCTGCCACTGTCCAAAGGAGACTTCCACCCCGTGCGGCCAGTTCGGGCCGAGCTGGGTCTGTAGCCCGGAAGTCAGCTGCTCCACCACATCATCGGCTCCAGCGCGGCCAACCGCTGTCACCACGGCCGGCTCATCGTCCACCCGCGGGAGGTCGCCGAGCCCGACGGCCTGACCGGCATGCAGCTCGAAGCGATAGAAGTCTTGGTACGCCCCGGAAAGCCGGGCACGCCATTCCTCGGCCGGCATCCGGGCCAGGTCCACCCCGTCCACCAGGATCTTGCCGGAGGTCGGCTGATAGAACTTGGACAGCAGCTTCACCAGCGTGCTCTTGCCCGCGCCGTTCTCCCCGACGATCGCCACCACGGCTCCGGCAGGCAGCGTCAGCGTCACCTCTTTCAGCACGAGATCGGTGGTGCCCGGATAGGCGAAGGAGACCTGATCCAGCTTGATGCCGTTGCTGAGTAGGGCCGGCACCTTGGCGTCGGCGTTGACCTTGAAGGAGGCGGCGTAATCCTCGAGCCACGCGAGTCGGCGTGAGCCGTCCATCCAGAATCCCCGCAGGAAGCCGATTTCGCCGACCGTGGCGCCGATATAGGCGGACAAGCGCGAGCCTGCGGCCAGGACTAGCAACACGTCTCCGGGGGAGGCCGACAGTCCGGAGGAGACGAAGACGATCGCGCCCACGTATCCGGCCGAGAAGACCGCCCACGCCAAGGTGTGCCACCAGGCTGAGGTCCAGCGGGCATTGGCAATCGGCTTATACCAGCGTTCCCATGCCTGCCGTCGTTGCCGCACGAGCCGGTCGGCGATCCCGGTGACGCGGACCTCTTTGCCGGGTGCGGCGGTGGTGGACAGAACGAACAGGTGCCGGGCGAGCCGGGCTGCCGCCGCGCCACTTTCCTCAATCTTCCGCTCGACCGCGGGGCGCCACGACGACGTGAGGACGGTCGGGACAGCGAACAGGACCAGCAGAGCCAATGCCGGATGGATGGACATCAGCAGTCCGACCGTGACCGAGAGCCGCACGATCCAGCCGACGGTCGAGAAGACGGACATGTACATGTGGTCGAGAACGAAGACCTGATCCCGAAGCACGGACAGGCGATCGAGATAGTCCGGCCGCTCGTGATGCGCGATCGTCTCCACCGAAGCCTGAAGGCGAGCCACATGTGACTCGAGCGCGATGGTCACCCGGTCGCGGAAGCGCCGTTGGACGCGGTCGGAGATGGTGCGCAGAAACCAGGTGCCGCAAGCGGAAGCGGCCAGCCCGATCAGGGAAACGTAGATCAGGGTGGTGTTGCCGCCGAGTACCCCGTCGCCGAGAAACTTCAGCCACAGCGCGAGCAACGCATCCGGCAGAGCCGCCAGCAAAGACAGTCCAAAAGCGACAGACATCAGCCTCGGCTCGTACCGGAACCCAAGCTTGCACAGTCGCCACATGGAGGACCATGGCGGGGGCATGTCGTCCGCTGTGGACGTCTCAACTGAGGACGTCATAGCTCACCTCTTCGTCGGCGTCGACGGGCAGCCCGGCCGCGAACCTCTCGGCTTGCAGGTCGAACATGGTGCGATAACGCCCGCCGAGCGCGATCAGCTCGTCATGCGTGCCGAGCTCGATGACCCGGCCTTCCTCCAGCACACAGATTCGGTCGGCCTGGCGGACCGTCGAGAACCGGTGCGAGATAAGGATTGTGGTGCAATGCCTGGTCTCGGCGAGGACCCGTTCGAAGATCTCCGCCTCGCCGCGCACGTCCAACTGCGCGGTCGGCTCGTCGAGCAGCACCACGCCGGCGCCTTGTTTGACCGCGCAGAGCGCCCGGGCGAGGGCGATCCGCTGCCATTGCCCGCCGGACAGATCAGTACCGCCGGGGTAGCCCTTGGCGAGGATGGTGTCCAAAGTGGCCAGATCACCCGCGCCCGCGGACTCCAGAGCCTCCAGCACCACCTCGTCGGGGGCGCCGTTGGGGGCGACGTTGTCGCGCAGGGGCAGCTCGAAGCGCATGAAATCCTGGAATACCGCGGTGATCCGGGATCGCCAGGACTCCACTCCAATTTCGCGCACGTCCACGCCGTCGATCTCGACCGCTCCCTCGTCCGGGTCGTAGAGCCGGCAGATCAGCTTGGCCAGAGTGGTCTTCCCCGCGCCGTTGCGCCCGACTATTGCCAGCGACGATCCGGCGGGGATCGTGAGATCGAAGCCGCTCAGGACTTGCCTGGATTCGGTACCCGGATAGGAAAAGCTCACGTCGCGGAAGCGGATTTCGCGGGCGGGCCGCTGCTCCGCGGCTTCAGTGCCCTTCACCGCGAGCGCTCCGCGAGGGCCCGTCGCCTTCCGCAGTCGCAGGACCGCCGCGACCGGGGCGGCCGACCCGTCCAGCGCCCAGTTGAGCCCGCCGAACGCGATCAACGAGGTGCCGATCGCGGCCTGGGCATAGGTGACAAGCGCGCCGAGGTCGATGCGTCCCCCGACGATGGCGCTGCCGAGCGACCAGAAGACCAGCACGTTGCCGCCCAGCACGAGGAGAAGGCTTAGCAGAACTGACTTCTCGCGCATCCGGGTCGCCCGGTATTGCAGCTCGTGCAGCTTGACGCGGCGCTCGGCGAACCGCTCGATGACCCAGCCGACCAGCCCGAAAAGGCGAAGTTCCTTGGCCGCGGGTGGATCGACTGCCAGCCGGTACGCATACTCCGCGTCCTGCGACGCCGCTCGCACCTCGTCCGTCTCGCGATCGCGCCAGACTCCGCTTTCGCGCAGCAGGTAATGGGTCGCCAGCCACACCCCGGCCAGCACGAAGGGTGCCCACCAGGCAAAGGCCAAGAGGACGAGCGCGGACGACAAGCCGGCCAGCAGCTCGACAAGACCGCTGGCGATGAAATCCATCGACAGCGACAGCGGTGGCCCGGTCATGCCGAGGTCGAAATCCCGGGCCGTGGTCATGTCCTTGGCCAGCTCGGGATCCTCAAGGTGGCCCATCCCGGGTGGCTCGACACACGCTTCCGTGAGCCGGTCGTAGAGATAGGCGGAGGTCTTGTCGCCAAGATTGGCGCTGACCACCTGATGAATCGGGCCGAGGACCTGCAGCAGAACGAAGATGGCCCCGGCGGCGGTCAACGGCATCACGAGGGATTGCCCGTTCTGGACCGCGCCGACGAGCACACCCATGGCGATGGCGAAGCAGGCTGGGAGCAGGCCGCGCAGCAGCAGCACCACCCACCACGCGATCGCCAGCGGACGATCGGCACGATGCAGCACCCCGAAGAACTGCCATTCCTTGCGTTCGCGCAGCCGTGCGATCACCAGTGCCTCCGAAAACTCAGTCTCCCGAGTCTAGTGCCGAGGCCGTCAACGAGCCGCCAGGAACTTTTCCTGCGCCGCGGCGTAGGCGTGGAAGCGCGCTTGAAGCAGGCCTGTGGCGTCCTGTACATAGTTGCCGTGCCCGCCGTCCGGCTCCACTTCCGAGAGCCAGAACCGCTCACCGTCATGGAGAAAGTCGACCGCGAAGTAGGGGATCGGGAACTTTTCGCTGAGGTACCCAGCGGTTTCGGCGAGCGCTTCGGGAAGGTCCACAATGGACACCTGACCGCCCTGCGCGGCGTTGCCGACATAGGCCGACCGCATGGGTCGCCGTAGCAGCGTCGTGTGGGGCACACCGTCCACGAAGAACACTCGGTAGTCGACGGTTTCGGCACCGAGGTACGGCTGGACCGCGAGCGTGCAGCCTATTCCGCTCGCCAGGCTGACCAGCGAGTAAAGGTCGTCGGGGGTTTTCGCGACGCAGACGCCCATCCCACCGCCCCAGGCGACCGGCTTGACGATCAGCGGATACTCGAACCCCTCGAGCAGAGCTTGGGGATCCCTATACGGCGCAGCGCTTTCCCGGCCCGTCGCCAGCCGGACGGTCGGGATCGGCCGCACCGGGCAGTCCCGCAGATACAGCAGCGTGGCCACTTTGTCGGTGGCGATGAAGGACAGTTGGGCGGGATGGGCAGATAGAAGCCGGCCTGCTCAAGGGTCATGAAAAGGGTGAGCTGATCGAACGCGTCCACGAGCTGATGCGGGAAGCTGAACAGCTCGGTCACGAAGACGGTGTCCTCGGGGCTGACCGGTTCATTGTCCAGATACACCAAAGGCGCACCGGCGTTGCTTGCGTCCACGGCGACCGCGTCGGGAGCGTGGTAGCTCAACGCGAAACCGGCAGGCTTGGCAGCGGCGATGTAGTGCCGCCAGAAGACCTGCTGCTCCATGAACCGCTGCCGGGCGCTGCTGCGGTCGGGGAAGATCCAGCACAGCCTTCTCACGAGTATTCGGCCTCCTCGGCCAGCAGCTCCTCGACCTGAGCGGCGAGCGCGGCGATCGTCGGCTCGTCGAACAGATCGATCAGCGACACCTCCACGTCGAAGACCGATTGCACCTCGGCGGCGATCTGCACCAGCTTCAGGCTGGTCCCGGCGGCGTCGAGGATGCTGTCGTGCAAACCCACGTCGACGCCGAGCACCGGCCGCACGATCTCGTCAGTGATGCGCCGTACCAGGTCGGGGTCTGTCGTCTGGTCAACGGACACGGATCCTCCTACCGAGGCGGGCTCGTATTTGCACGAGTATTTGTGAACCGATGAAGACACTGCCTAATACAAGCTTGTATTGTCAATACTCATGAGGCGAGTCCTGGTCACAGGTGGGGATGGCTACCTCGGCCGGGTGTTGACGCTGCGCTTGATCGAGAGCGGGCACGAGGTGATCCTGCTCGGCCGGCAGCCACTGGCGGGCGATGCCGCGACTCGGCGGGTGTGCGCCGACCTCACCGACCGGCAGCAGGTCGCCGCGGCGCTGGCCGGGCTCGACGTCGACGGCGTATGCCATCTCGCCGCCCGGACGAGTGTCCGGGAGTCCTTGGTGGACCCGGTGGGCTACTTCTCGGTCAACGCTGTTGGCACACTCAACCTCCTTGCCTCGCTGACCGGTCAGACACCGTTCGTGTTGCTCTCGTCCGGAGCCGTCTACGGATCAGATCACTCCGGGCCGCTCACCGAGGGTCTCGTGCCACGACCGGAAAACCCCTACGCCGCTTCGAAACTCGCGGCCGAGTCGATGGTCGCGTCGGTCGCGGCCACCGGCGCGGTCGGAGCGATAATCCTGCGCTGCTTCAACATCGCCGGTGCCTACGGCGGCCGGGCCAACCCCAACCCGTCGGGCATCATCCCCGCCGTCATGCGAGCCGCGATGGGCGAAGCCGAGCACGTGGCGATCAACGGCGACGGCTCGGCGGTGCGCGAGTTCACCCACGTCGTCGACGTCGCGGACGCCATCGTACGGGCGCTTGAGGCGCCAGCAGCCGGCAAAGCAGAGGTGCTCAATGTCGGCACCGGTGCCGGCAGCACGATGCTCGAGGTCATCGACACCGTGGCTCGCGTAACCGGGCGGCCGATCGAAGTCGTGCACGGACCGGCTGCCAACGAGCCGCACACCGTTCTGGCGGACACCCGTCGCATCCGCGAGCGCCTCGGATGGACTCCGGTCCGCAGTGGAATCGAGGAGATCATCCGAAGTGATTGGGAGGCAAGGCATGTCACTCCTTGAACCGGTCTCGCGATGGCAGCCCGGAGGGGACGAGCCGAGGCGTGAAGTCGTCAATCCCGCCAACGGTGAAGTGCTTGGGATCGTCGGGTTGGCCAGCGTAGCCGACGTCGGGCGAGCCGCGGAGCTCGCGGAGCGGGCGAGGGGACCGTGGGCACAGGTGGCCGCGGGCTATCGCGCCGCAGTGTTGCGCCGCGCGGCAGCCGTGTTCGAGGCGTGCGAAGACGAGATCGTGTGGTGGCTCGTCCGCGAAGGTGGTGCCGTGCCTGGCAAGGCCGAGGCAGAGGTGCGCGCCGCGGCGCAGACCTGCCATGAGGCTGCCTCACTCGCAGGTGCGCCATATGGCGAAGTCATTCGTTCCGGGATACCGCGGCTGAGCCTGACCCGTCGCGTGCCGGCCGGGATCGTCGGCGTGATAACACCTTTCAACATGCCACTGGCGTTGGCGATCCGTGCCGTGGCTCCCGCACTCGTGCTGGGCAACGCGGTGATCCTCAAACCCGATCCGCGGACGGCGGTCAGTGGAGGCGTTGTCCTGGCCCGGGTCTTCGAGGAGGCCGGCCTCGCGCGCGGGCTGCTGCACGTGTTACCCGGCGACGCTGAGGTGGGCGAAGCGGTCGTCACCGAGCCGCGCGTGCGGATCGTGTCGTTCACGGGTTCGGCGGTGGCAGGACGCCGGGTGGGCGAGCTTGGCGGCCGTCTGCTCAAGCGGGTCATGCTCGAGCTTGGGGGCAACGGGGCGCTCGTGGTGCTCGACGACGTGGACCTGGATCGCGCTGTGCGGGCGGGCGCCTATGCCTCTTTCTTCCACCAGGGGCAGGTTTGTATGGCGGCGGGGCGTCATCTGGTACACGAAAATGTTTATGACGAATATGTCGAACGGCTGGGTGAATTCGCTGAGGGCCTGACGGTTGGCGATCCTTCGCGAGAAACCGTCGCGTTAGGACCGCTGATCGATGCGGCCCAGCGGGATCGCGTGCATCAACTTGTCTCCGCCAGCGTGGCTGCCGGGGCGAAGTTGGTGGCAGGCGGGCGTTTCGACGGCCTCTACTATCGCCCGACCGTGCTTGCCGAGCCCGAGGAGCCGACTCCCGCCTATCGCGAGGAGGTGTTTGGTCCGGTGGCGCCGGTCCGTCCATTCGCGACACTTGGCGAGGCGGCAGAGTTGGTGGCTGACAGCGAATCCGGGCTTGTGGTCTCGATTCTGACCGCGGATCTGGGACGCGGGATGGCATTGGCCGATCGCGTGCCGGGCGGCATGATCCATGTCAACGACCCCACCATCGACCACGAGCCCAATGCGCCCTTTGGCGGCATGGGTTCGTCGGGTAACGGCTGGCGAGCGGGCGGCGCCAAGTCGGATCTCGATGCCTACACCGAAACCCAATGGCTCACCCTACGTACTGCGCTGCCGAAAGCCGCGCTGTGAAGGTCACGGTCGCGGTTGCGGATGCACCCGGTGCCCCGCTGCGATTGGAAGAGGCGACTCTTGACTCACCGCGCCCCGGTGAGCTGCTGGTTCGGCTCGTGGCATCCGGGGTCTGCCACACCGATGCCCTGGCCCATGCGGGCAGGATGCCGTTTCCGTTGCCGGGAGTGCTTGGGCACGAAGGCGTCGGGGTCGTGGAAGACATCGGCGATGGCGTCGATGGTTTCGGAACCGGTGATCCTGTGCTCCTCGGCTGGCCCTGGTGCGGAAAGTGCCGCAACTGTCTCGCCGGGCAGCCACGCTACTGCCTTGACCTACCGGCCCTCCTGTTTGGCGGGTCCCGGACATTGCGGCGCAACGATGGCTCCCGGTTGCACGGCGGCTTCTTTGGGCAGTCGTCCTTCGCTACGCATGCGCTCGTGGACGCGCGCGCGGCGGTGAAAGTGAATACGAGTCTGCCACTCGAAGCGGTGGGAACACTGGGTTGTGGCTTCTCGGCAGGTGCCGGAGCGGTGCTGCACGCCACCCGGCCGGAGCCGGGCTCGTCCGTCGTGATCTACGGAGCCGGCGCGGTCGGCCTGGCCGCCGTCATGGCCGCGCGGCTCACCCCGGCCACGACGATCGTTGCGGTGGACCGGAATCCGCACCGGCTCGCGTTGGCTCGCAAGCTCGGCGCGACGGAAACCGTCGACGTCACCGGCTTGCGCAACGTCGCCCGTACAGTCCGGGAAGCCTGCGGTGGCCCGGCCGACATCGCGATCGAATGCACCGGACAGCCACGCGTTATCAAGCAGGCGGTCGAGACGATCGGCATGCTCGGCGTGTGTTGTCTGGTCGGAACCTCGGACGCGACCGCCGAGTTCAGCGCGCACCAGGAGAGCACGTTGTGGGGCAAGCGAATCCGTGGCTGCATGGGCGGCGAGGGGCAGAGCCATACCTTCGTGCCGGCCCTGCTGCGCCTGGCGGAGCAGGGAAGATTTCCGTTCACCGACCTGATCGAGTACCTGCCGTTCGCCGATCCTCAGGCCGCGATGACAGCTTCGGACTCCGGTGATGTTGTCAAGCCCGTCCTGCTTATTGAGAGACATATTTACATCTAGTGTCGGTTGAACCTAGCCTGTGCTGGGGACGTGATATTCGGTTGCCCGCGGGCGCTTCGCGGGATGCACCCATCTGGTGCATGAATACGAGTGTCAGGAGACGTCATGCAGACACGTCTGTCCGAAGCCACTATGACCCTGTTCCGGGTCGTCATCGGCCTTCTCTTCGCCATCCATGGCGCGGCCGGTCTGTTCGGCATGTTTGGAGGTCATCGGGGGACCGGCGCCTCGATTGCCGTTGCGACTTGGCCAAGCTGGTGGGCGGCGCTGATTCAATTCGCCGGCGGGTTGCTGGTCCTCGTCGGGTTGGGCACGAGGATCGCCGCGATCATTTGCTCGGGCTCGATGGCCTACGCCTACTTTGTGGTGCACGCGCCGCAAGCGTTGTGGCCCTTGAACAACGGTGGCGAGTTGGCCGCAATGTTCTGCTGGTCGTTCTTCCTCATCGCGATCCTCGGACCGGGACGATTCGCGCTTGACGCGCTTTTCGCGGGGTCGGCCAAAGTGACAGACTCGTCTCGCCAACATACGATGGAATACGAGACTTCATAGAGTCGATCTGCCCGGGATTGCTGCTCAGGAGGAGAAGTGATGGCTGTCCGCCAACCACCGGTTCATCTGATCGGCAAGCCCGGGCTTCGCATCGGCGAAGAAGAGATGCATGAGGCTTCGGGGGGTACCGTCGAGCACGTCTACGCCGCGACGGGCCAGCCCACCGCCGCTGTCGTGCTGGCCGGTCCGTCCGAGATGGACCTCGCCGTCACCACCGCCAGGGCCGCCTTTCCCGGCTGGCGTGACACCCCGGTCAATGAGCGCCGTAACGTGCTCCTGCGCCTCGCTGACCTCATCTTGACCCACGCCGAAGAGCTCAGTGAGCTGCAGACCCTCGAGATCGGTGTGCCGATACAACTGTCCCGGCAGATGCCGCAGATCGCGGCCGACTGGGTGCGCTATAACGCGGGCTGGGCGGACAAGGCCGGTGGCGATGTCATCAGCACCTGGCCGGTGCGCAGCCTCAACTACACGCTCGATGAGCCGTATGGCGTGATAGCCGGGATCATTCCGTGGAACGGCTCGCTCATGTCGATGGCCCAACTGCTCGGCCCGGCCTTGGCGACCGGCAATACCGTCGTGGTCAAGCCTTCCGAGCTGGCCCCGTTTGTGCCCGGGCGAATCGCCGATCTGGCTGTCCAAGCTGGACTGCCGCCCGGCGCGGTGGTGGTCGCGCCGGGCGGCGCCGAGGCGGGCCAAGCACTAGTCGGGCATGCCGGAGTCGACAAGGTTCACTTCACCGGCGGGGCCGCAACAGCGCGCGACGTGCTGGCGCGCGCGGCCGCAAACCTTACCCCGGTGGCGCTTGAGCTCGGTGGCAAGTCACCGCACCTCGTCTTCGAGGATGCCGACCTCCGGTTTGCCGCGCGCATCGCCATGAGCGGGATCGTCGCGCTCTCCGGCCAAGGTTGCGCCAACGGCACCAGGTTGCTGGTGCACAGGTCCGTGCGCGATCAGGTGCTGGAGATCCTGGTTTCCCGGCTGCGCAAGACCCGGCTGGGCGATCCGGCCGATGAGGCCACGGTGATGGGACCGGTCGTGTCACTCACCGCTTGTGAACGCATCCTCGGCGTCATCGAGCGCGGTCGCGAAGGTGGTCGCCTGGTGGCCGGCGGCACCCGGGTCGCGGGCGACCTGGCCGAGGGCTTCTTCATTGAGCCCACTGTCTTCACCGATGTCGACCCCGCGGCCGAGTTGGCTCAGGAGGAGATCTTCGGGCCGGTCCTGTCCGTCCTGACCTTCGCCGACGAGGACGAGGCACTGGCGCTGGCCAATGACACACGCTATGGTCTGGGCGCGTATGTGCACACCAATGATCTGCGCCGAGCGCATCGTGTAAGCCGTTCGCTTGACGCGGGTGCCATATGGGTCAACGGTGCACCGGGTCTGATGCCTTCGGTACCCTTCGGCGGCGTCAAACATAGTGGGTCAAGTCGCGTCGGCGGCCTCGCCGGGATCCGGGAGTTCTTGCGCCCCAAGAACGTCTGGATACCGGTCTAACATCACCTTCTCGGTCAACGGCAGGTAACCCATGCAGATGCAATGCCGTGTTTCAACGGCTCTATCAGCGTCGTTGGGTTTCAGGGACTCGAGGCAAGTGTTAGTGTGTCTCCAGCATCGGCAAATAGCATAGTCGTGAACAGTTGACAAGCTTCAAACGTCAATTGGGCGTTCGGATTAGCTAGCCATAGTTGAAACGGCTCCACGCCGGCCGAGAGAAAGGGACGGGCTATGGCTCAATACATCGTGACCATCACCCCGGTCTTGGGTAGTGGTGGCGGCGACGAGGACGAGGCATCACGCACAACGATGCGCGTGGTCGCCGAGGACGGTCAGGCCTACATCAAGGAACTGACGGTAAGGGTCGCGGAAAACGCCAAGCTTGGTCCCGGCGAGGTGATGCAGGTCGACCTGGACATTCTGTTGCAGGCCTTCGCCCGTCGCCAGCCCGAGAGCGTGGCCCGCAGCCGGGTTGTCGCGGCGCCGACGAGGACGTTTTCGTCCCTGGCGGCTCGTGGCAAGCCAGATCGCGCCTACCGGCGCATGCCGGATCCGGCAGAGGTGAAGGCGACGTATCTTGCCAGCCGCACCATCACCGGTGTCGCCGAGCACTATGGTGTGCCGACGCATACCGCTCAGGGCTGGGTGAGCAGGTTGCGCCGCAAGGGAGTCATCCCCGCGGGCAAATAGCCCGCAGCCAGCCCCCGCTTAGAACATGCCGGTGTCCACCGGTTCCCCCACCAGCAGCGCACCCACTGTCGCGTATGAGTTGCGCCCGGCCACGAAGTGTTGCGTGGCCGTGTGCACATCACGCATACGGCGCTGCACGGGTGAGGTGTCATAGACGGCACTGCCGCCCGCCAGGCCATATGCGGTGTCCACAACGGATGCCGCGAGTGTGGTGACCTGTGCGGCGGCGGCCCGGGTTTGCGCCCGATCCTGTGCCGACGTCGGGTTACCGCAAGACGCTCTCTCCCAAGCCTGTTCGGCTTCATCGCGCAACAACGCCCGCGCGGCACGCAGCACGGTGTGCGCTTCACCCAGCCGATCCTGGAATGTGGCCGAGGCCGCCAGCCGGGTCGCACTCAGCGATGGTCGTTTGCCTCCGGCGGCAAGAGCCACAGCGTCGTCGATCGCTCCCGTGGCGACACCCACGGCGACCGACGCGATGATGAGACTCGACTGCGCGATACTGTTCACCGCCCGCATGGTCTCCGGCGATCCTTCTACCAGCTCAACTCCTTGCGCAGCCAGGCACGTTGCGCCCGCCACCGCAATGTCATGACTGCCGGTTCCCCGCAGCCCGAGAGTGTGCCAGGTGTCGACGACCTGTGCCTGCGCGGCGGGCAGGAGCATGATGCGGGTCAGCGGCGTGCCCGACTCCGACACCTGCACGGCACGATCACTTACCAGAAGGCAATTGAGATAGAGCCAGGAAGCGTGCTGACTGCCCGTGACGAAAGGCCATTGCCCGGTGATGCGCCAGCCGCCGTCGATCGCGGTTGCGCGGCCTTTCGGCGCGACGGCACCGGCGGCATAGACATCGGGGCCATCGGCGTAGACGGCGTCGACCGTCGCCTTCTGCGCGCAGCCGATGATGAGTTGCGACAGGCCGACCTGACCCACCGACCATGCCACCGAGCCGTCGGCGGTGGCCAACTCTTCGATGACGCGCAACGCCTGCGGCATAGGCAGACCTAGCCCGCCGTATTCGGCTGGCACAAGCATCCGCAGACACCCGGCCGCACGCAGATCGTCGACAAGATTGTCGGTCAGCTTTCGGCCGGCCTCCACCTCGTCGGCTCGTTTGGCCACCTCGGGCAACAGCTCGCCGACTGCCTTCCTCACATCCACGACTGTTATCAGACCATAGACAAGGCTAGTGTGTGAACACACTCGTAAAGACTTCTTTGGGGGTACCGGTGACCGGCCCGGACGCGCAAGCCAATGTGTTCGCGATGCGGATGTGGAAGTCGCTGCTCGCCACGCAGGAGCTGCTCTCGGCATATCTCGGGGTGCGGCTCGGTCTGTATGACGTGCTCGCCGCGGCGGAGAAGCCCTTGGCCGCCGCCGAGGTGGCGGCGCGAGCCGGGGTCGCGGTCCGCTACGCGCGGGAATGGCTGGAGCAGCAGGCGGTCGCGTCGATCCTGACCGTCGACGATGTCCGTGCCCAGCCAGACCAGCGGCGATACGCCCTGCCGGAGGCTCACGCCGAGGTGCTGACCATTTCGGACAGTCCGGCGTCGATGGCGTCGCTGGCTGTTCTCCCGCTGGGTGGCATAGCTGCCGCGCTGCCGGCGTTGCTGTCGGCATATCGGAGCGGGGATGGCGTCCCGGACAGTGTCTTCGGCCTCGACTGGCGGGAAGGACACTCGGGCGCCAACCGCTCCCTCTTCACGCACCAGCTCGCCGGATGGATAAAGGACAGCATGCCGGACGTGCATGAGCAGCTCTCCGGGCCGGGGCGGCGGATCGCCGATGTGGCGTGTGGCGCCGGGTGGTCAAGCATCGCTCTGGCGCTCGCCTATCCGCAGGCGCAGGTGAACGGGCTGGACTTCGACGCCGAGGCGATCGCGGATGCGCGGCGGAATGCGAGCCAGGCCGGTGTGCAGGATCGTGTTCACTTCGAGGCACGTGATGCGGCCGGCCCGGCGCTCGCTGGGGAATACGACCTGGTCTGCCTCTTCGACGCGCTGCATGAGATCTCCCATCCGGTGGCGGTGCTGCGCGCCTGCCGCGCCCTGCGGAGTCCACAAGGGACGGTCCTCGTGATGGACGCCAAGGTCGCCACAGCGTTCACAGCCCCGGGTGACGACGTAGAGCGTTTCCAATACTGCACGAGTGTGTTGCATTGTCTTCCGGCGGCGCTGGTGGGCGGGGACTCGACCGGCACCGGGACCGTCCTACGTCCTCAGCTGGTGCGCACGCTGGCCAAGGACGCGGGGTTCAGTGGCATGACCATCCTTCCCGCCACCGACGGGTTTCACCGGCTGTATCGCTTGGCCGGCTAGTGGTTCGCCGGCCAGGCGATAGTGAGCTCGCCGAAAAGGCCTGGGGCACAGGAGACTTCGAGATACGAGCTTGTATCTGTTGCAGATACTACTCGTATGTTATCGTCTGCACCGGGGAAAGGAGATGCTCGCTATGACGTCAACCTCCACGCTGGCCAGCGCTGCCTCGTCTATACCGACGGCTCCGGGACGTAAACCGGTGCTCGGTCACGCCTTGGAGTTCATGCGCCGGCCGGTCCAGTTCCTGAAGTCTCTTCGCCCGCACGGCAGTGTCGTGCGCATCTACTTTGGAAAGACCCCCGTCTATGCCCTGACGTCCGCTGCGGCGGCGCAGGTGGCACTGGTGACCAAGGGCGACAGTTTTGGCCGGGACAAGTTCAACGAACGCATGGCTCGGCTCATCGGCGAAGGTATGTCCACGACGGTCGATGCGTCTTTTCACCGGCGGCAGCGCAGGATCATCCAGCCGGCGCTGCATCACCAACGCGTCGAAGCCTATGTCGTAAGCATCAGCGCCGTCATATCGGAGGCGTCTCAGGACTGGCGCGACGGCCAGAAGCTGGATTGGGCCGACGACATGTTCAAGTGGGCCGCAGCCGTTATGGCCCGCACTCTGGTCTCCAGTGATCTCGGAAAGCCCCTGCGCGAGGAGATCGAGCGTTCGTTCCTGAGCTTCCTGCACAGCGTTCTTGCGCGCATGCAGTCCAACATCTCCCTCAAGCACAAGCTGCCCACGCGAGCCAACAAACGGTTCGCCGAGGAGCAGACCAGTCTGCTCAAGGCCATCGACGACACGATCGCGGCTTACCAGGAAGACGGAAACGACCACCAGGACCTGCTCTCGATGCTGATTTCAGCGGTCGACGAACAGACCGGTCAGCCGATGCCGCCCGCTCGGCTGCGCGACGAGATCATCGGGCTGATGGTGGCGGCTGTCGACTCGCTTGCCATTTCCCTTACGTGGATCTTCTTCGAGATCGGCCGCAACCCCGCCATCGAGGCGAAGGTCATGCGCGAGCTCGAGGACGTGCTCGCGACCGGGCCGATTGGCCAGGAGCGGTTCAGCGAGCTGAGCTACCTCAACCGGGTGATCACGGAGGTGCTGCGATTGCACAACCCGGCCATTGCCGTGCTGCGCCGCTGCTCAGCCGAGACCGAGATCGACGGGCACGTGATGGCGGTTGGGACCAGAGTCCTGATCAGCCCCTACGCCATGGGACACGACCCGGAGCACTATCCGGAGCCGCAAAGATTCGATCCCGACCGCTGGGTGCCGGGCAACACCATTCCCCGCAGTGCTTACCTGCCGTTCCTCTCAGGGCGCTACAAGTGCGCCGGCGAGGCACTGGCGTGGTCCACGCTGATGGTTGCCGTCTCGCAGCTGCTGCCACAGTGGCGGATCGTGCCATGCCCGGACCAGCCGGTGCGCGAGGTCTTCCGCGGCTCTTACATCCAGCCGAGCCATATGCCCATGCGGCTGGAACGGCGCAGATCAGCCGACGGAAGCGCTTGAGGACGTCGAGCCACTCTTCCAATGCGGCGGGCCTATCCCGCCGCAGTTGACAGGTCGGACGGAGGCACTGATGGAGCGCAAGCCGGTCAATCCGATTCGGATGACTGCTGATATTGAAGGCGACTTCGTGGTGTTCATGACGGGGATGCACATCTACAAGTTGTGGAAAGTCCACAAGTGGTGGGGCAACATGACGGCGATGATGTCGATCATGCCTATCCTGTTCAGCAACGAGGCATACGGCGCGCTTGGCTGCCATTACTGGGTGTCGCTGCGCGGCTTGCTCCTGGTGGGTTACTTCCGCAGCTTCGAGCATCTCGAGCACTTCGCCAACGACAAAGAGGCGCCACACGCGCAGGCGTGGCGCGACTTCTACAAGCGGATGGGCAAGGACGGCGACGTGGGCCTCTGGCACGAGACCTACCTTGTGCGCGCCGGCGAATACGAGGCGGCCTACGGCCACATGCGTGAGCCCACCGCGCTAGGTGCGACCACTGCGGCAAAATGGGTGCCGGTGTCAGCGAAAGGCGATAGGGCGATGGATCGCCGCTACGCCGCCGATCGCGCTGCCGCCGCGCAGTCCACCACTGCACAGTCCAATGGCGACGGTGCCGAAGCCGCGCAGGTTCCCGCCTCAACGAGTACCGCAGCCGCGAGCTGAGAGGCGGGACTCCATGTCGTATGAGACATCCATGAAGCAGGCCACCCGTTCTCCGCTCAGAGCGGCGATCTATATGGTTTGGGCGCACTTCATCTGGTGGGGCGTCTTTCGTTTCGTGCTCCTCTGGATGGCTTTCTTCCGGCTGCAGAAGAAGATAACGGCGGCCCAGCGATCACAACAGGTCGCAAGCTGACGGAGCAGGACCGGCGGCCGAGTCGCTGATCGCATTCGATCGCGGCCGGCCGCCGTCACATGTGCGGGCTATCGGGAGTCCAGCCAGGCTTTGAAGGCGTCGAAGGTGTAGTCGCGGCCCAGGAAGTTGCCGATCAATTGGGCGGCGGGCGCCGAGCCCCCGGCTTCGAGGACTGCTGCGCGATAGCGGCCGGCGGCCGAGCCGGCCAATAGGTCTCTGCTGTCGAAGCCGGTGAAGAGGTCCTTCGCGATGACCAGCGACCACATGTAGGTGTAGTAGATCGCCGAATACCCGTCCAGGTGGCCAAAGGAGAGGTGCATCCACGCGCCGTCGACGGGTGCGCAGTGATCGTGCCGTGCCCACATCTCGATCTCGACCTGTAAGGGGTCCAATCCCGACGGATCGCGCCGATGTAGCTCGAGGCTGAGATCGGCGAAGAACAGCTGCCGCCGCACCAGCAGGCCCTTGCCGAACTCCTCGGCAGCGCGCATCTGCTCCACCAGCGTTGCAGGCAATGCTTCGCCGGTCTCATGATGGCGCGCAAAGGTTGCCAGCGTCGATGCGTCGCGGGTCCACTCCTCCAGCAGCTGTGAAGGCGCTTCCACGAAATCCGGCTCGGTCTTGACCCCGGCGTTTCCGGCCCACCGTTGGCGGCCGGCGAGGACATGGTGCATCAGGTGGCCGAATTCGTGGAAGAACATGGTCACCTCGACGTGTTGCATGAGGGCCGGCTTCTCACCCGGGCGCGGGAAGTTGCACAGCAGGGCGCACTCTGGGATGCGGCGGCCTGCTTTACCACCGGTCAGCACGCACATCGCCGCGAGGCCGAACTTGTCCTTTCTTGGGTGCATGTCGAGGAATATCCGGCCCAGCAGGGTGTCCCGGTCTGCGTCAAAAACGTCGAATGCCTCGACATCGTGGTGCCACACAGGAATGTCTTTCCTGGCCCGGAACTCCACGCCAAAGAGCCGCTCTGCGACTGCCATCAGTCCCTTCCTGACTCTCCCGAACTCGAAATACGGCCGCATCGTCTGTGAGTCGAAGGCGAGCTGTTCCGCCTTGATCCGATCCTCCAGATAGAACGAGTCCCAGGGGAGCACCTCGGTCGCGTTCGGATCGTCAATTCTCCTGCGCTGCAGGATCGCGTCAGTGTCGCGGCACATCCGGTCGTACGCAGCGGCGGAGATGCGCGCAATGAAGTCGGCTGCGGCCTTGTCTGTGCCGATCATCTTGTCCTCGGTCACGTACCGCGCCCAGGACGCATAGCCCAGCAGCGACGCGAATTCCTTGCGCAGCTCAAGCATTTGCCGCAACACTTCAATATTCTGCGGGTACCCGCGAAGGTTGAACGCTCGCCACAGCTGCTCGCGTGCTCCGGAGTCGTGCGCGTAGGTCATGAACGGGATGGAGTCCACGTAGTCGGTGGAGATCCGCACCTGGCCGTCCTCGTGCGGCGGATGGGCACGGACAAAGTCGTCGGGCAGACCGTCGAGTGCATTGGGCGGCAACGTCACCACCCGGGTGTCGGCGTTGATATTGCGCTGGAACGACTGGCCCACCGACACGAGCTCGTCACGGATTTCACGCAGCCGCGCCCGTGTCGCCTCGTCCCTGTCCACACCGGCCCGCCTGAAGCTGCGCAGGAGCTTGAAGACGAGGTATTGCGTCGCTTCATCCAACGTGGACACGTCGACGGAGCGCAGACGTTCGTAGACCCGGGCGTCCAGCGAGATTTCCGTCGCCACTTTGTCCGTGGCCTGATCGGCGGCGTCGGCGGCCGCCCGCATCGCCGCATCGGGATGGCACTGCGAAACCGCCCGTGCCAACCGCCGAACATCATCGAGCCGCGATGTCAGCTCGTCGAACTGCTCGAGCAGCTCCTCTCCGGTGGCCACGCTGTCCACAAAAGAGGTGACATCGGCCCGGCTTGCCGCGATCACGGATTCGGCGTGGTGAGTGAATTCTTCGGGAGTCGAGGTGGCCTGTTGGGCGGCGGCAGAATTCGACATGACGGCCTCTCAGCTGCGGTCACTAGCGGTGAGACGCGATGCTTGCCGGATAACCGTCGTAAACCCAAGCCCGCGTCAGAAAGACAGACTCGCACTGTCGACGAAACCACTGTGACACCCATCAGTCAAACGCAGAGGTTCAGCCACTCCTGACAGTGCCAAAGCCTCGCTCCAGCGGTGTGTTCGACGCTAGTCTGTGGTCATGGCATTTCGCGGATGGACTGCCGAGGCCCTTGATTTCTACGAGGGGCTGGCGGCCGACAACTCAAAGACGTACTGGACCGCGCACAAGGCCTTCTACGACGAGAAAGTCCGTGGACCCATGGTGGAATTGCTCGCCGAGCTGGAGCCGGAGTTCGGCACGAGCAGGATCCTGCGTCCCAATCGGGATGTCCGGTTCAGCACCGACAAGTCGCCCTACAAGATGGAGATCGCGGCAATACTCGAAGCGGACGGGTATATCCAGCTTTCCGCCACCGGCCTGGGCGTGGGTAGCGGGATGTGGATGATGGCGCCCGACCAGTTGGCGCGCTATCGCGAGGCAGTCGCCCACGACAGGAAGGGCGGGGAGCTGGAGAAGATCGTCGGCAAGCTCAAGTCAAACGACATCGAGGTCGGCGGTCAGGACACTCTGAAGACCGTGCCGAAAGGATACCCACGCGACCACCCACGGGCGGAAATGCTGCGGCACAAGGGCCTTGCGGCCTTCAAGCAATGGCCGATCGCCGCGTGGCTCGGCACCGCCGCGGCGAAGAAGCGGGTCGTCGACTTCCTGCGCGCTACTCGGCCGCTACACGACTGGCAGGACAAGTACGTGGGTGACGCGGCAATGACGGCAAGCCACCGGTAGGCGCGTCAGCGCATCACCGTGGCGGAGAAGGCTTCGCGAGACTTTTCCGCGCCGGCCATAATGTCGGCGATGGAGCTGTCGGGTGAGTCGATTGCCTCCTGCACCGTCGCGGCGCAGCCGGCGAGCAACCGCCTCGTCCACTCGTCGCCGAATTGGGGGCAGTGGTAGAACAACGTGCCCCGCAGGCTGTCCTGGTGCGGGAAGAAGGCGAGCTCGAGCGGGAATCGGCCGGTCTCCACCAGCAGCAGCTCGCCGCTGTCGACACCCTCCACCGAGAAGGCGGTCTCGTTGGCATCGAGCATCTGGAACACCACGTCGCGGGGGGCGATCGCACCCTCCAGGATGGTCCCAGCAGGCAGCATCTGATAGGGAAACGCCTGGTAGTTCAGTGCTTCGACGGTGGTGATACGCACTTGCCGCAACAGATCGCGGAAGGTCTCATGCGGACGAATCAGCCCGCGGAGGATCACCATGTTGACAAAAAAGCCGACCGTCTGGGCCACCTCGGCCCGCGTCCGATTGCCAAAGATCGAGGAGACGGCGAGGTCATCCTGACCTGTCTCCGCGAAAAGCTGAAGATAAAACGCCGCCAGCAGAAACGCGTAGGGCGTGCACCGCTCCTGCCCGGCTATCGCCCGCAATCGTGCCAACTGCTCAGGCGCGATGTCCACATCCCAGCTTCTGGCCTCGCTTTCCACCTCACGGCTCGCCTCCTGCGCGGCGGAAGTGATGTTCACCAGCTGCACTCCCCGCGCCCCGGCGAGCTTTGCGCTCCAATAGGTCTCCAGCTTGGCGAGCCGGGGGCCGGACAGGTTTCGTTGCTGCCATTGGGCCCAGTCGGCGAACTGCCACCCGACATCGGGCAAAGTCACGTCCTCGCCGCGGGCTCGCCGATACAACAAGCCCAGGTCCCGGGCGATAACCGAGCAGGACCAGTCGTCGGTCACCAGATGGTGCATGTTCAGGCAGATCACGTATTCGTCATCGCGTGCTCGCCAGGCGGTCGCGCGGACCGGCCATTCGGTGGGGTCGACAGGCGAGCGCAGATCCGCGATTAGTGCCGCGTATGCGGCGCCCGAGGGGTCTTCGGCCGCGCGGAGATCGATCTGCTGGATCCGCATCGGTTCCGGTTCATGGATCGCCTGGGTCAGCCGTCCGCCGCGGCCGGAGAAGGTGGTTCGGAGGGCTTCGTGACGCCGCACCAGCTCTGTATAGGCCTGGTTCAGCGCTTCCATATCGACTGCGCCCGCCATGCGAAGGGCAAGCGGCTGATTGAGCATCCCGCGTCCGTCCCCCCGGTAGTGCTCCATCAGCCACAACAGCCGTTGGCCGACGGATGCCGGCACCTGTCTTGTCGACACGGGTTTTCCTCCATTGCATCGTCAGCACTCTGCATGACATGTGTCCACGCCGGCCATGTCGTGGTGTGGACACCCATGTGGTACCCCTATATCAGCTCTTTTCTGAGATCTTTTTGATTACCAGGTCCTGCACCGCGCCAACGGTCGTGATCTGGCGGGCGGTCTTCTCGTCGATGGGGTCGAGGTCGAATTCGTCCTCCAGCGCGAATGCCACCTCCATGAGCGCCAGGGAGTGGTAACCCAGATCCTGAATCAGGACCGAATCCGTGGTCGCTTTGACATCCTGCTTTGGTGCCATATCGGCGATGACGGTCAAGACCTTGGCCCGGACCTCCTCATCGGACAGATCGGTGCTGACGGGGGTCGCCTGCTCGGTCATTTTCAACTTCCTCCAGTCGGGATTGGACTCCGGAACTCCATCGAGACCGCCAAGGCGCTCGAACCCGTCGCGATGGCGCCACAGCACGGCCGCCAGCGTCGGTGCATGTGATTTGATCCAGGTGCCGACCACGGGATGTAGATCGGCGAATTCCTCTTCGATCACCGACAGTGCCGGGACTGGGACAGTCGCGCCCAGCTCGGTTAACAGCGGGCACAGGAACTGATCGGCCGCGCCGCGATGACGCGCCCACCCGGCGGTCATCGCGGCGACGGCGACTGTGCCCGACAGCCCTTCCATCGGCAGGATGTCGAAGAAGAGCTTGAGTAGGCCCGAATAGGCGCCTTTGAAGGTGGGGCTCACCACGATCAGCAGCCCAGGCCTTCGCACCGCTTTGAGTGCCTGTTCGATCAGGGCCGGCGGCGGCATCGTGGAGCTGGCTCGGGCGGGCACCAGCGGGCCGAGCTCGGCCAGATCGACGATGTCGGGCTCGGCGATCGTGACCCCTTCGTCGGCGAGCGCGAGTCGCAGGGCGCTCGCCAACTCAACAGCCACGGTGGAAGTCCGCGAACCCTTGCGCGGGTTGCCAATGACCAGCGTCGCCGGGGTGCTCACAACAGACCCCGGTCTCGCAGGATCGGCATGACACCTTCGCCGAAGCTGTATGCCTCCTCCAGATGCGGCTGTCCGGAAAGGATCAGGTGGCGCAGGCCGAGGTCGTGGTACTCCTCGATCCTGGAGGCCACCTCTTCGTGACTTCCCACCAGTGCGACGCCCGCACCGGGCCGCACGAGGCCGTAACCGGCCCAGACATTGGGGTAGATCTCGAGCGAGTCGGTACTGCCGCCGTGCAGGGCCGCCATCCGGCGCTGTCCCTCGGATTCGGTGCGGCTGAAGCGTTTCTGAGCCTGGGCGATGCGCTCCGCGTCCATCCCGGCCAACAGCCGTTCGGTCACCTCCCACGCCTCCCGCGAGGTGTCGCGGCTGATGATGTGAAAGCGGGTGCCGAATTCGATCGTCCGGCCGTGCTGCGCCGCTAGATCGCTGACCTCCTTGGTGAGGTTGGCGAGACTGTCAGGCGCTTCACCCCAACTCAGATAGACGTCGGCATGAGCGGCAGCCGCTCGCTGTGCGCCGGCTGACGAACCGCCGAGCAACACCAATGGGCGCACGGGATGTGGCCGGGTCAGCAGGCCCGCCTTGATGTGGAAGTGCTGGCCTTCGAAGTCAAAAGGCTTGCCTTCCCAAGCGCGGGACCAGACGTCGAGGAACTCGGCGGTGCGGTCATAGCGCTGATCGTGGTCGAGCCAGTCGCCGTAACGCTTTTGCTCATCCGCGTCGCCACCGGTGACGATGTTGAGCATCAGCCTGCCGCCGGAGAGGCGCTGGAACGTGGCGGACATCTGCGCGGCCACCATCGGCGGCAACGAGCCGGGGCGCAGCGCGATCATGAAGTGCATGTTGCTGGTGTGCGCGGCCAGAGCGCTTGAGGTCAGCCACGGATCCTCACAGAACATGCCGGTGGGGATCAGCGCGCCGACGAAGCCGAGACGGTCGATGGCCTGCGCGACCTGGCTCAGATACCCGAGATCGGGCTCGCGGCGAATGTTCGAGGCGGACGAACCGTCCGCACTCTTGGCGACCTCACGTCCGTCACCGTGCAACGGCATGAACCAGTGCAGTCGCAGTGTCATCAGCGCCTCCGACCTCACCCCGGGTTAGGGCGTGCTTGCGTTCGCTCGTATATACGTGTGTTTACGAGTATCCAGACACGAGGCTGTCAGGCACTCGCGCGAGTTGTCAATAGACCTGCCAGGCTCGCGTCAGGCGCATCCACCGCCGCGGCGGCAAGCTCGGCGAATCCACGCAGGAAACCTTCGCCTCCAGCGGCGTCGAGCCGGTCGGGAGCGCGGAACAGAGCCGCTTTCATTTCCGATTCCCCGACTGGTACCAGGGCCAGCTCAAACGGAAACCGGCTGCCGATGTCGGTGGGTACCACGAGTTCGAAGTGGACGCCGCCGCCGGTGCGCAGGTGTTGCGTCTCGGTCATCACGTTGAACATCACGTTGTCGGCCCGGCCGCCACCGGTGTCCACCAGATCGGTGGGCAGCAGCTGGAACGGCAACTCGCTGTATGTAAATGCCCCGAGCACCGAGCTGTGGCAGTGCCGCACCAGATCGGTGAAAGTGCGTTGCTCCGCGACGCGTGCCCGCAGAAGCACCATGCCGGCTAGGAGGCCGACAGTTTCCCGCAGCTCCGGGCGGGTGCGATTGGCGAACATGGACGCCACGGAAAGGTCGGGCTGGCCGGTCACGCGGTGCAACTGGACCTGGAAAAGTGCCAGCAGCACGGCGAACAGCGTGGTCTGCTCCCGGCGAGCCAGCTCCCGCAACCCGGTCACCACCTTCGCCGAAAGGTCGACCGTGTCCACCTGCGCCGCCCCCTCCTGGCGCAACTCCACAGGAGTTGTCGTTCCGGGCTCGCCCAAACCAGCAAGTCCTGTGGAGTTGTCGCTCGCGCTGGGAGCGGCGGAAGCGAGCTGGGGCAGGCGGGCACCGGCGAGTTGGCGGCGCCAATAGTCCTGATGCCGCTTCAACCGGTCGCCTGCCAGCAACGAGCGTTGCCATTCCACGAACTGGGCCGGGGACCAGCCCGGCGTTGGCAGATCGGCTGAGCCGCCGGTCTCCGCGTCGTAGAGCAGGCACAGGTCGCGAAGGAGGATCCCGGTCGACCACGCGTCGGTGACCAGGTGATGCAGGTTCAGGCAGAACAGCTGCTCAACCGGGCTGACCTTCCACAACCGCGCCCGCACCGGCCACTCCTGCGGATCGATCGGCAGGCGAAGCTCCTCCGCGAGAGCCTTGTCGGCCGCCGCACGAGGATCGTCCGAAGTGGACAGATCATCCTGCACGATCGGCTCTGGCCGGGGCGGATGGATGCGCTGCGCGAGCCGGGCTCCGCGTCCGTGGAAGGTGGTGCGCAGCGAATCGTGCCGGGCCGCCAATGCGTTCAGCGCACGCTGCAACGCATCGGTGTCCAGCGGCCCGCTTATCCGGCACACGACAGGGCAGTTCAGCGCCCCATAGTCGCTGCGGTAATGCTTGATCATCCAGAGCAGCCGCTGGGAAACGGAAGCGGGTACGTCATAGGTTTCCGTTGTCTCCACCACCCGAGGATAGCTAGTGTTTGCGAGTATGAGCGACATGCTCGTGCAGTCTGTTGTAGATACGCGTCTCCGCTGGGACTACGACCCGACCGACTCCCGGATGCGCACGCTCTATGAACGTGCCAAGGACGGGCAGTGGAAAGTCGAGGACATCGACTGGTCCCTCGACGTGCCATTTGGCGAGCCGTTACCGGATGACTCCGCCTTTGCGATGTCGGCTTTCGCCGCGTCGCCGCTGGCCGCACGAGGACGGCCGGCCTGGGACGAGTTCCGCTGGGAGCTTCAGTCGTGGATGGTCAGCCAATTCCTGCACGGGGAACAGGCCGCGATGATCGTGGCGGCACGGCTCGTCGAAATCGTGCCCGACCTGGAAAGCAAGTTCTACGCGACCACCCAGGCGGTCGACGAGGCCCGGCATGTGGAGGTCTTCTCGCGCTATCTGCGGGAGAAGGTGCCCGAGCCCTATCCGATCTGCGAGCCGTTGCGGTTGATGTTGCAGAGCATCCTGTCGGACAGCCGCTGGGACGTCATCGCGCTCGGCATGCAGATCATGGTGGAGGCGCTGGCCATGGCGGCTTTCCGGCTGGCCAACAACACCTTCCACGACGATCTCATCAAGAGCATTACCGGGCTCGTGGGCCGGGACGAGGCGAGGCATGTCTCCTTCGGCGTGCTGTCGCTGTCGGGTTTGTACGACCAGATGACCAGCACCGAGCGGGCCGAACGCGAGGAACTCGTGCTCGAGTCGGCCAGCCTGATCCGGCGGCGCTTCCTGCTCGA